>SYMJ01000195.1 GCA_005805505.1 Verrucomicrobiales bacterium
ATGTCGCGGACGCGGCTAGCACCGACGCCAACAAACATTTCCACGAAGTCCGATCCGCTAATGCTGAAGAAGCTGGCATCGGCCTCGCCGGCGATGGCCTTGGCCAGGAGTGTTTTGCCGGTTCCGGGCGGGCCCACCATCAAGATGCCTTTGGGAATGCGACCACCCAGCTTCTGGAACTTTTTCGGGTCACGGAGGAATTCCACCAATTCGGAAACCTCATCCTTGGCTTCTTCGACACCGGCCACGTCCTTGAAGGTGGTCTTGTTGCGGTCTTTGGTGAGGAGTCGGGCCTTGGATTTACCGAAGCTGAGGGCCCCTTTGCCCGCCGCCTTGATTTGACGCAGGAAGATGAACCAAATGAGTACGCCTCCCAGAATTAACGGGGCGGCACTCATCAAGAACGTGGTCCAGTTGCCGGAGCGTTCAACCGAGCGGAAACCGTGAACTTCGTAGAGATTGTCTAATTTTTGAGGGGTCACCCGCATTTCGACCCGAAACGGTACAAAATTGGTGCCGCTGGAATCCGACGGATAGGAACCGCGAACCACCTCCAGAATTTGTTGGGGGTTATTTTCGATGACGCCGTCTCGAACGAGGTTCGAATTAACCAGTTGGAAAAACACCTGAGGCGCGATGGTTTTCTCGCTTAAACCACGGGATTGACGGGTCCAGAAAACGAGCGCCAAGCCCAATAAGATGAAGGCAGGCCAGATTAACCAATTTTGGTTGGGAATTTTGGGCTCCCCTGGTCGGTTACCTCGGTTGCCCTGCGGAGAAAGATCCTCAGACATGAATTGTAAGGGGACTATATCAGTCACCTCGATCTTTCGCAAACGTTGGATCTGAATCATTCACTATCGACCAACTGAGGTGTACGAGCCGTCCCGTTAAGGGGTTTCGCCGCTTTCCGTCCCTCGATGTTCCGGCTAATACTCCTCCACCTTCCATGCCTTGGTCACAACCCCTTGATCCCTTAGGCAACCCGTGGCTTTCCACCGCGGTTGCGGCCATTCCCGTTCTGCTGCTTCTGGGTCTGGTGGCCTGGGGACGCCTTCGCGTCAGTGTGGCGGCCCTCCTAGCACTGGGTTCGGCGCTGGGTGTCGCGCTGTTGGCTTTTCGCATGCCGGTCGCGGCCGCCTTGGGCGCTGCCGCTTATGGTGGGGCCTACGGATTGTTTCCGATCGGTTGGATTGTCCTCAATGTCATGTTTCTGCATGCCCTGACGGTCCGGTCGGGCCTATTTCAGGAACTCAAGGAGCAGTTGGTGCGGTTAGCTCCGGATCCACGGATCCAGGTGATCCTCATCGCCTTCTGTTTTGGGGCATTTATCGAGGGTGCAGCAGGATTCGGAGCCCCCGTGGCGATCACAGCGGCGTTGCTCCTCCAACTCGGCTTTTCGCCGATCCACGCCAGCGGATTGTCACTCATTGCCAACACGGCTCCGGTGGCCTTTGGCAGCATTGGCATTCCAATCACGACGCTGGCTCAGGTAACCGATTTGGACGTACTGAAACTCTCGGCGATGGCCGGACGACAGTTGCCCATTTTTTCAGCGATCATCCCGCTATGGATCGTCGGGGCCATGTCTGGGTGGCGCGGAATTCGCGATGTCTGGCCCGTGGCCTTAGTGGCGGGAGTTTCTTTTGCGTTGATGCAGTTCTTGGTGAGCAATTTCCATGGACCCTGGCTGGTGGATTCTATTTCGGCCCTAGTAAGCCTGGGGGCGGTGCTGTGGATCTTGCGCCTCCGGCAGAGAGGCGGTCCGGTGAAGGCCCTGGACCCACAAGTTGCTCCGATGAGTTTGCGGTGGTGGCGACCCTGGGTGCCTTGGGTGATTCTGACCGTAGTCATTTTCGCCTGGGGCACCCGGCCCGTGAAAGACACGTTGGACCGTCTGGCCTCCCCGTCCTTTCCAGTCCCTGGCATTCATGAGCGGGTCATGAGGACTCCGCCGGTCGTCCGTGTGTCCAAGGTTGAAAAGGTGGAGTTGAAGCTCAATATGCTGTCCGCCACCGGGACTGGCATCTTGCTCGCCGCATGGGTGAGCGGTGTGTGGATGGGCTATTCGACGCGCAGTTTGTTTAAAATTTGGTGGGAGACATTGCTCGCGGTCCGCCAATCGCTCCTCACGATCGCGGCCATGCTCGCACTCGGAAATGTCACCAAACTCTCCGGTGCCGACGCCACGCTGGGAATGGCCTTGGCCAAGACGGGTGTCTTTTACCCGTTTTTCGGAACCCTCTTGGGTTGGTTGGGCGTGGCCCTAACGGGCTCGGACACTGCTTCCAACGTGCTGTTCGGTTCCTTGCAACGGATCACCGCCGAACAGCTTGGGCTGAGCCCTTACCTGATGTGTGCGGCCAATTCGACCGGCGGGGTCATGGGCAAAATGATCGACGCCCAGAGCATTGTGGTCGCCGGTGTCGCGGCTCAGGCCCATGGGCACGAGGGAAAAATCCTCCGCTTTGTCTTTGGGCATTCGCTGGTTTTGGCTGTGCTCATCAGTGCCTGGGTTGCAGCCCAAGCCTATTGGCCGCCTTTGCAGGCCACCGTGATCAAGTGAGGCGGCTTGCCCAAGAGGGTGAGGCCCGGTGCGGAGCCTGCCGTGAGAGACCTCACTCGGCCATGGTCTGCGGATCGATCCCCACGGACCGGCACCAGTCACGATAGGCGACGGGAGATATTTCGCTGGGCTTGATCTCGCTGCGCCCACCCCAGAAAACGTTGGTGTATCCGACTGGGATGCCCGCTTCGGTCAGGTGCAAGTCGATGGCCGCCTTGTGTGCCAAGACCATGGCCTTATCGGTCCCATGAGCCACCCCCATGATGTTGACATTACGGAACTCCGGGCCGCCCTCGCGCCAGTAGGCATGGGTCATAATGAAGTGACGCCCCAACTCTCGGCCGGCGGCCTCTTCGAGTCCTGGCGGCACGGCCCAGTGAAACAGTGCGTTGAACTTCGTGACCCGTTCACCCGAAGCGAGCGTTTTGACGTGCTCAAGAAAGGTGCTAAAGCGGCCAATGACTTTGCGTCGGTTGAGTTCCTCAGCAACGGCGTGAAATTCTTCTATTCCAAGGCCCGTTTCTTGGGCGCGGCCGGCCCAAAGATCCACCGACAATTCTTGAGATGTGAACTCCCGTTTCAGCGCCGTGAGCACCTTCCATTCGGTGTCATTGAGTTGGGTCACTTGGACTGCGAGGGACTCGGCAGGCTCATCGGCCCGGGCACCCGGCTCCATGCCGCGCCGCCTCACATGGCCCACGCCTAGAGCAAAGAGCATCTTAGCGGGCATGAGGCGGTGGTGTTCAGCCCCAATGGTTCGCGCCAAGAAGGCTGCGTGTTTTTCGAGCGAATACCCTTGAGGCACCTTGAGTGTCGTCCAGAGCTTGTAATTGGAACCGGGAGTCGCCGCATCGGTGGAACGCAACACGACATGCCCGCTGAAGGGGTCGTTTTGAAACAGGTGCTCGAAGGCGCTATCGAGCCGTTCGGTGGGTACCTGCCAGGCACACAGGGCTCCTTCGGCCAGGCTCGTGGCGAGGAGCGTTTGACGGATCCGGCGGATGACACCGGCGGCGAGCATCGCCTGCAGGCGCTCGAGGACGACGCCCGTTGGCAGATCGGCCAGTCGGGCAATTTCGCCAATCGGGTCGCGCGGGTATCCCTGGAGGCGGTCTTCGCTGACGGCCAGAATGCGGGCGTTGATCGGGTCGGTCGTATCGATGGGAACACCATCCGACACAGATCTGTCTGGGGAACTCATACCTTCCGTTTCGGATACAACTTGGCGACCAGGTCGGCGTACCCGTTCAAGTACTGGGTGGGGATCCGCTCGCCGGTGTCTACCACGCGCTCGGATGCTTGACTCCAGCGAGGGTGTGGCACCTGGGGATCTACGTTGGATTCGAAGGGGTATTCTTGGGCGTTGAGCGTTTCCCAGAGGGTGGACGGTTGTTTGGCGGTGAACTCGATACGGACAATGCTCTTAATGCTCTTGTAACCGTATTTCCAGGGCACCACCAACCGCACCGGGGCTCCGTTTTGTTTGGGCAGGGGCTTTCCGTAGAGTCCAGTGGCCACCATCGTGAGCGGGTGCAGGGCCTCGTCCATCCGCAAGCCCTCGGTGTAGGGCCAGGGGTAGTCGGGGAGTCGTGCCACCCCGGGCATTTCTTCGGGCCGCAGCACGGTGGTGAAGGCCACAAACTTGGCCTCCGCTTTGGGCTTGGCCTTGGCGATAAGCTGGGCGAGGGGGAATCCACTCCAAGGCACCACCATCGACCAGGCCTCGACGCAGCGGAACCGATACACACGCTCTTCGTGAGGAAATCCTTGGAGTAGGTCGTTCAGCCCCAATTTCAGAGGATTCTCACACAGGCCATTGACTTCGAGCGTCCACGGGTCGGTGCGGAAGCGGCTCGCCAAATCCCGTACTCGCGTCTTGGTAGTGCTGAATTCGTAGAAATTATTGTAGTGGGTGGCCACCTCCTCGTCGGAGAGCCGAACGGTAGGGTTGAAGTCGGGATTCCGTTTTCCGGCCGAGAATGCCGTCGCCTTGGCAAGATTGGTCGATTGAGCCAATGCCGGCAGGCCAACGGCCAGACCTCCCCCGATGAATCCCATGGCGCGCAGAAAATCGCGTCGTCGATGGTAAACCGATTCCGGGGTGACGGCGCTGTCGGGCAAATGCCACGGAGGGCGTACAATCACATTGGGCATGCGCGTAAGAATGGCGGCAGAACGGCGTTCTGCACTTTTTTTCTCAGGCTCTGGGTCACCCGAGTTCATAGGGCTCGAGCAGCCGTTGGCCCCACGGTTAGAGACCCAAATCCACCGCGACCGGGATTCCATCGAGTCAGCAGACGTGGCTGTGGGGATTTATAGAGAGACACTGTTCAAGACGCGCGGTCTGGTGGGACAGAGATCGAGGTCGGCGGCATTCGGGCAAAAACAATGGCCCCCATCGCGGTCAGCAGGGCATTGATGAGCAGCAATTCAAATCCGAAGCGGTAGCCGTGGAACCATTGCACTGACTGATGATCCAAGACCGCACCGAGGGCGATGGCGCTGATGGCGATCCATGGCAGAGGTTTTCCCGAGATCCGGATCCGCGTGGCCAAGCCCAGTGAAAAAAGACCCAGCAGCGGGCCATAGGTGTAACTGGCCAGCTTAAGAACCAGGTCGATGACTGCGAACTGCGAGGCCAATGAGCGCAGAATTAACAGCGTGAGAAACAACACCCCGGCGAAGGCCGTGTGAACTCGCCTTCGGATCTGTCCTCGTGCCGCCTCGGACAGGTCTTGGCGCTGCTGGAATCCCAGGAAATCGACACAGAAGCTGGTGGTAAGCGAGGTGAGTACCGAGTCGGCGCTGTTGAAGGTCGCCGCTGTGAGCCCCAGCACGAAGACGACTGCCGCCGGCGTGCCCAGAGATCCGAGGGCGATGCGGGGGAAGAGTTCGTCGGAGCGGGCGGGCACGGGAATTCCGTGGATTTCGGCGAAGCGGAGGAGCAACGCACCGAGAACGAGAATAGCCACCGTGACGAGCATCATCACTGGCGTGAAGAGCCACAGGTTCTTCTGGGCCTCCGGCAAGGTCCGGCACGAGAGTGTCTTCTGCATGTTGTTCTGATCGAGCCCGGTCATGACCACCGCAAGAGCGGCGCCGCTGAGGAGTTGCTTCCAGAAAAAGCTGGGAGATCGCCAGTCCCAATTGAAGACGGTGGTCTCCGGACCGCGCGACAAATTGAGCACGAGGTCCGAGGGGCTCCAACCCAAGCCAATCATCAGGGCTCCGATGCTCAGAAGGACGCCGAGCACCAGAAATCCACTCTGGAAAAGGTCGGTCCACACCAACGTCTGGATTCCGCCCCGAAGCGTATAAATCAGAATGAGCAGGATGGCCGATCCAGCCGTCACCCAGAAAGGAACGCCCCAACCCTGGAATACGAACGTTTGGAAGACCGTGACGGCCAGATAAAGTCGAGCGGCCGAGCCCAGTAGGCGGGAAATTAGGAAAAACCCGGAGCCGGTCCGCTGCGCGGTCGTATCAAAACGCTGCCCAAGGAACTCGTAGATGGAGGTTAGCCGGAGCCGGTAATATTGCGGCAAGAGGAGGGTACCGATGAGCGCATAACCCACGCAGTATCCGAGGACCAATTGCAAGTAGCCGAAGTGGTCGGTCGCCACCTTCCCGGGCACCGAGATGTAGCTCACACCCGAGAGGGTATCTCCGATGAGACCCAGTGCCACCCAAACCCACGGCGAGCGTCGATTGCCGGTGAAGTATCCGGCATTGTCGGCTCGGCGTCCGGTCCACCACGCCACCGCCAGCAGCACCGCAAAATAGGCGCCCACACAGGTCAGGATCGTGACGGGATGCACAGATCTTAGCCAAACACGGGCTGCGGGTCCGGGGCACGCGTAAAGTCACGAGATTGTTGGTCTCGGAGTTGAAGCCTTGAGAGAGAAACGATTACTGAAATAACTGATTATCCGTTCTCGGCTTCACAAGGGGCTTCAGGAAGTGATACCTAGATGGAATGCACTCCTTTCAGGTTATCCGGGAAGTCCTACAGACCACCAGTGCCAAGCAAATCGCAGCAGACATGGGCTTGTCGCTGTCGCTGATCTACAAGTGGGCTGAAAAGCCGGATCCTGAGGCTGCTACGGCTTCGCACAATCCTCTGGACCGCATGGATCAGTTGCTAAAGAGCACCCGGGACCTGCGCCTGATCCATTGGTTGTGCCAACGGTCCGGTGGGTTCTTCATTCGCAATCCCACGACCCATCACACGCACCCGGAATACCTGATTCCGGCCACCAACGGAGTGGTCCAGGAGTTCGCCGATCTTTTGGCGGTCATCGCCAGCGCGGCCTCCGACAATCGCATCGATCCCGCCGAGGCCATCAAGATCCGGGCTCGCTGGGAAGAATTGAAACGCTCGACCGAGACCTTCGTGGCTTGCTGCGAGGCCGGCAATTTCCAAGCCCTCGAAAAGACCTCCCAGCTATAAGGAACTAGCGAGGAGGCACCCCCACGGGCTTCGGTTGGGGGACTCGTGCTGTTACAAGACACCTGCACACTCCGGACCGTCACCGGAGGTTCAGACAACGCTCAATCCAGCCCGCACAGAGGGAGCTGACGTTCTTCGTCATCGACGTTGGCGTCGGGGGCATTCGGGGTTTCTAACGCAGGAGCGCGAGTCGGGGCTGGACGGGAAGAGGTCTGCGGTTTCTCCAGAAGGTTCCGTTGCCAAGGCATCAAGCATTCCCACGCATCGGGATCGTTGCGACCGAGCGCATACAGGGTGGCCTTGGAGGCGATGAGGGTCGGATCGATGCCCAGCTCACGAGCATGGATGTCACGGATCTGGGCCAGTCGGTCAGAGATGTCGAGCTCGGCCCGAGTCATCCGGCGTGAATGCACGCGAATCGGGCGGGGGAGGCGGTTCTCGGGTACTTCGAGTCCTTGTTGAATCGCATCGAGCAATCCAGACCGCCGCTTGGAGGTCAGGAAGTGGGGCAAATTCAGACCCCGAGTCGTGCGGGTCTCCGAGGCCGCCGCAGACAATTCGGCCAACTGTTCATGCTTGAGAATGAAGAACGGGGGGCGACCGGTGCGCAGAGCGTCTTTCTCTCGCCAATGCCAGAGTTCGCGCAGAACCGCCAATCCGAGAGCATCCAGCTTGTCGTGTCCCTTTGTGCGCCAAATAGCGTCGTCATCGATGCGCTCGGGTTGGCAGCAGTCACGGATCAATCGCTCACAGATTTGTTGGTGCCAGTCGAGGCGCCCCAAGGACTCTAACCGGCCCAGGAGCGACTGCTGCAGAGGGAACAAGTGACGCACATCGTTCAGCGCGTAATCCACCATGGCCGGCGTCAGGGGGCGTTTTCCCCAGTTGGCCTTTTGTGAGCCCTTTTCCAGGGTGATGCCGAGGTGGGTGTTGAGGGCATCGTTGAGGCCGAAGCGGGCCTCACCCGCCAAGCGAGCGGCGAGCATCGTATCGAAGATCCGAGCGGGCTTAAAATGGTGCCCTCGGAACAGTAGGCGAAGGTCGTAGTCAGCAGCGTGGAAGATGATGGAATGCCGATCCATGGCTTCCCACAAGGGTTCGAGGTGCAGGTCCGACAGAGGGTCGACGAGGTACTCACTGCCGGGCACACCGACCTGAAGCAGGCACAGTTTTTCCGGGTAAGCGTGCAGGGAGTCGGCCTCGGTATCTAAAGCGACCCATTCTGACTCGCGTACTCGGCACGCGAGTTCCCGCAGTTCGGCGGTGGTGCTGATCACAGGCAGGTAAATTGGACGATGGGGAAACCTAGGTGAAGCGGGAATTGTGCTGGAATCATTATCGTTGAGGCTCTGGGTAACCGGTCGTGAACGCCTATTATCAAAATATTAAGGGGTTCGCGGAGGCTAGCCAACGCTGCGAAACTGGCGCTCAACCGCTTCAAGAGCTGGAGGTTTCCGAGTTTTTTGCGGAGGAGTCACGAGCCTGAAATCGGCGAAAGGCCGCCAATTCAGCGGGGTGATTCTTCCAATACGCCACCAAAGCAGTGAGCGCGGCCAACGTTTGGGGTGTTAGGTGGTGTTCGATGTCTTCGACCTCGCGCTCGACGGTTTCGGCCCCCAGTCCCAGCAAGGTCAAGAGCTCGGTCAGGGTGCGATGCCGATCCTTGATGTGGGCGGCGACGGCAGCTCCTTCAGCAGTCAGGGTGAAGCCTCGGTAGCGCTTGTAGTTGACGAAGCCGCGTTTGGCCAGACGGCGCACCATGTTGGACACGGTGGACGAACTCAGGCCCAAGGCGTCGGCCAGATCGCTGACCCGGGCATACCCGTTGCGCTCAACCAATTCCTGGATGCGCTCCAAATGATCCTCGGTCGATTCCGACCGGGACAACGTCTGGATGGCGGTTTCCTTGAGACGACTCATGACACTCCGTTCCTCCAATCATTTAGTGACTCAACTGCCGGGCGGCCGCGGTCCGAAGGCGAGGATCCGGAGAGCCTGTCAACTGGGTGAGCCACGGGCCTCCAGGGCGGCCGAAGGCCTGATGCAGCCACACCACTTCGAGTGCGGCGCGCGGGTCTTTTTGCGATTTAATCCAGGACGCGGCGCGTCCAAGCACCTCGCCGGCATCGCGCTGGCGCAGCACCAGGCGGGATTGTTCTTGCTCCCAGCCATTGGCGGAAAGCGTCCGGTCCAAGAGGTCAGTCGTGGAGAGCTTCGTCAAATCGGGAGCCCGTCGACGGGGCGCCTTGCCCGAGGCGTTGGCGGTGACGCGCCAAATACGCCCGTGCTCCTTGTCGCGGCGCGGATCGCGGAAATCGACCTCGCCGTGTTGGATAATAGGATTGCTCCAATCGGCAATGTACAGCGCGCCATCCGGCCCGAGGCGCAGGTCGATGGGGCGGAAGGTGACGTTGGTGGAACGGAGCAAATCGGGCTGCTCCTGAGTCTGGAACGAAGAACCCGAATCCTTCACCGAGAAACGCACGATGCGGTGCGCGCGGAAATCACAGGTGATGGCATTCTCTTGCCACTCCTTGGGGAACGCCGGGCTGTGGATCACTTCGAGGCTGGCGAATTTTGGATAATTGCCCGGGCTAATGCTGTCGGCCTCGCGGCGCGTGTCCGAATAGGTGAAATAAGTGGCCCCGTCCATGGCGTGATAAATACCCTTACCTCCGGCGCCGTCGGTGAAGAAGGAGTTGCCGTACTGGTCCCAATGGTGGCCCCACGGATTACAACCGCCGCGGGTGAAGACCGACAGCGTCCAAGAATCCGGATTGAAGCGCCAAATACCGCCCGAGTTGAGTCGTCGCACCCCGTGAGCCGTCTCGATGTGGGTGTGCGTGTAAATCGACTGGTTCATGTAGAGATGCCCGTCATAACCCCAGCGCAGCGTGTGGAGATTATGATGGGTGTCCTCGGTACCGAAGCTCGACAAAGTCACCGTACGCCGGTCGGCCTTGCCATCGCCATCGGTGTCTTCCAGATGCAGAAGCTGATGACTGGCCGCCACGTAGCAGCCGCCCTTTCCATCGGGAACCACGCCCGTGGGAATGAGCAGGCCATCGGCAAATACAGTGTGGCGGTCGGCCTTGCCGTCGCCGTCGGTGTCTTCCAACACCACCACGGAATCCACCGCAGGCTGCCCCGGCTTGATTTGCGGATAGACCTCCGACGAAGCCACCCACAGGCGTCCCTGAGGATCCCAGTTCATGTGGATGGGCTTATGGAGGAGCGGGTTCTCAGCCCAGAGGCTGACTTCCAATCCGTCGCCCGTATCAAAGCTCGGGATGGCTTGCTTCGAAACACTGGCCCGCGAGTCGGCGGCCGCGCTGGCTTGGATCGCATTCTTTGCCAGCAGAGCTCGCACTTCGGCCAGAACCTTGGGGTCAGATTGTTCGGACGGACGCAAACCGGCGATCTTGGTGTCCCACTCGGCGATCATCGGATCGAACTGCGGAATCTCGACACCATTGCGCCCTTGCTCGTGCTTGCGGAAGCCGAAGAGGTAGGTCCAGTTGGCCGGGCGCCACCGATGGAAGAAGAGTTCATTCTTGTGCTGGATGGCCGAGCGGAGCAGGGCGGTGTCGGTGCCCTTGGTCGGAGCCTGAATTCCGAGGAGTTCGGGCAGGCGTTCGGCGAGCATGCGGTAGCCGGTGTCATTGAGAATCACTGGGCTCTCGTAGGTCACCATGCGGAGCATCGAGATACGCCGCGTCGCCCCGAGAATGTCCACGACCGGGATGTCCGAAGACTTGCCCAAAGTGCCCAGCGCCTCAGCGACTTCGATCAATGACTTGGAGTGGGCCGAATCGGGCCGCTCGCCTTGCTGCTGGATCGGAGTAAAAAAAACGAAACGCACGGGTTGGCCGCTTGCCTCCCGGATCCCGACCATCAATCGGCCGGTGTCGGTGATGAACTTTGAAAGGTACGCCGCATGGGCCTCACCCGCCGGGATGTCAGCCAACTCGAGAGCTGCGGTCATGCCGTAGCTGAGAATGGCGACCGAAGGTTTGGCGATGGCAACCTGCTCCTGCACGCGCTTGAGCCAACCCTCCTCCGACTTGTTCCAATCGAAGCTGGCGCGGGCCTTACCCATGGGAGTGTCGCCGGCCCACGAAAGGTTGCGGAAGGTAATGCGACGGTCGGAGTACGACGCAGTCAGCGCGGTCTCTAAGTGGCCGTAATTGACCTCCCGCTCGAAGAAGGTGTCACCGATCAAAAGCACCCGGTCTCCGTCATTCAGGGAGAACCGCGCCGGCTCGGCGGCGGGCAGGGCGGGGACACCTCGGCCCAGACCGAGGATCAAGACGCAAAGCCAGAGTTGGATTCGTTGACCGAGGAGCATGTTTCGAGGGTGACGGGAAATCCCCGGTCCGGGGAAGCAGGAAAGACAGGATGCACCTATCCGCGGTGCATCCCGAAGTTGTTGGTGAATGAGCTGGACTACCAGGGTGGAGGTTGGGAGAAAGGGGGATGGACGCAACGGAAGTGATTCAAGGGCGAAGGCTCTCCGAGAGGGATGTGGAGGAGTTGAGGAGCTGGATGG
>SYMJ01000196.1 GCA_005805505.1 Verrucomicrobiales bacterium
CGGCGGCGTTAGCCTATGGTCTCAACAGACTCAAGGAACACTCCAAGATCGCGGTGTACGACCTAGGTGGCGGCACCTTCGACCTTTCGATTCTTGAGCTCAACAATGGTGTCTTTCAGGTCCTGGCTACCCACGGAAACACCCGTCTGGGCGGCGATGATCTGGACCGCGCGCTAAGCGACTTTTTAATCTCCGAGATCTCCAAGGCGGGCGGCCCCGATCTCCAGCAAGCCACCCCCGGCCAGCAACCGCTGGTCTCCCGCATCCGGGAAGCCGCCGAAGCGGCCAAGATTCGCCTCAGTTCCGACCTGGAGACGGAGGTGCAACTCCCCTTCCTCACGCCCGACTTTAGCTTCTTGCTCCGCATCACCCGGGCAGAGTTGGAAACCCTCACCCGCGGCATTATCGAGAAAACCCGCTCGAACTGCCTCCGCGCACTCAGCGACGCGAAGCTGGAATCCAAAGATCTGAACCAGGTCATCCTGGTCGGTGGACAAACCCGGATGCCGCTGGTCCGGCAATGCGTGGCGCACTGGTTTGGTTGCTCCGAGTTCGAAGAAACCCGCGGAGACCTGCGCTTGGGAGACGAGCACCACAAAGCCAAGGGCCCTCAGCTCAACACCTCCCAAAACCCCGATGAGGCGGTAGCCCTCGGCGCGGCCATCCAGGCAGAAATTCTGCGCGGCGGACTCAGCCATCTGCTACTGCTCGATGTCACCCCGCTTTCGCTCGGCATCGAAACCTTCGGTGGGCTGATGAATGTCATTATCCACCGGAACACCACCATCCCAGTGAAGGCAGGCGAGCTCTTCACCACCGCTGTGGACAACCAGCGCAGCATGAAGATCCACGTCCTGCAGGGGGAGCGCGAGCGCGCCCGTGACAATTGGAGCCTCGGAGAATTTGACCTCGAGTTCGAGGCGGCCCCAAAGGGAGTGCCGCGCGTGGGTGTGCAGTTCGAGATCGACGCCAACGGCATCCTTCACGTGCTGGCCCGCGACGTGAAGACCGGTCACCAAAAGATCGTCCAGATGCGCTCAGCCGTGGACGTGGACGACGCCGACGTGCAGAAGATGGTCGAGGAATCCGTGGAAAACGCCTTCGACGACTTGCGCGCCCGTCAGTGGATCGAGGCCAAGATCCGTAGCGGCGAGACCTTAACGGCGACCCGCAAGACCATGGCGGAGTACGACAAAGACCTCGACGACGACTACCGAAAGCAGCTCCACGAGGCCCTGGAAGGGGTCGAAGCCATTTTGTCGGAAGAAAACCCCAAGACCAAAACGGGCGACCCCACTCGACTCAAGGCCGCCAACGCCCGACTCGACGAAGTGAGCCGCCCCTTGGCAGAACACGCCATGGACCAGGTCATGGAAGCCATGCTCCGCCAACGCGGCGTCACCGCCGTCGAAGGCTAATTCCTAGGCACCCCTTTTTCACTGGGATTGGGGATTCCCCTGAGCGGGCAGCATCTATAACGTACAACAACCCTCGCCCCATTTGGTTCTATGTTTGCCCTACTTGCCTCCCATTGGCTGCTGTTGGCCGCCGCGTTACTGAGCGGATTGCTCGTCAAGTGGCTGCTGGACCTGTTCTTCCTGCGCAGCTCGATGTTCGAGACTCAAGAGGCGTTGCTGACCCGCGAACGGCAAATCACTGATCTGCGCCACGAGCTGAACCGCTCAGTCGAGACCCTCAAGAACCGGACGATTGAATTGGACGCCACGGTCAAAGCGAAGACGGCCGCAGAAGCTCTCGGAGCTCAACGTTCGGCTGAGAACCTCGCTGCTGCGGAACGGGCTGCCGCCGAATTGGCTCTGCTGAAGCAGGCCAAAATGGAAGACGAGGAAATCGCCGCGAATTTGCGAGCAGAGATCCACAGGCTTTCGGGACAGGGGTCGATGGAACGTTCCCTGCGCCAATCCACCGAATCAGAAGTTCTAGACCTAAAGCTGCAACTAGCCACGGCGGCACCGCTGGCTTTGGATCAAGAATCCGCTCTCCAATCGCTGCGGCTGGCTCAACAACTCGCTGTTTCGGAAAATGAAACGCTGCGTCCGCTGCTCGACCAGTCCCGTCGCGAACTAGCGGCTCAACTGACCGTCAACCTCGCCCTGCAAGAAGCTGTGCAACTGCGGGACACCGCGCTGGAAGGAGTCCGCACCCAACTCGCCAGCGCCGAAGCGGAATGCCAGTCAGTCTCTCAGCTCCTCACCCGTCAGGATGAAGAACGCACCCGTTTTACCGAGGTCCAGACGATTCTCGCTGAGGCTGAAGCGCGGTGCGCCGCCAGTCAGGCGGAAGCCGCCGCAACCCGCCTCCAACTGGAGACCCTCCAGACTCGGCGGATGGATTTTGAAGCAGCGCTGATGCTGAAGGAAACTCAGACCAACGCTTGGGAGCGGGAGTGTCGGACCGCCAAGAATCGTGCCGATACAGCCGTCCGAAAATCCGCCGCAGATGCTCAGGCCCTCGAATCCATGAAGGCGGAGTTGGCGGTCGTTTCCGAGTCGCATGCCCGGCTAGAATCCGAGCTCGCCGAGACCAAGGCTCTGGCCTCCCGGGCCGAAGATTTGTCGGAACAATTGAGCACCGTCGAGGCCGAGCTTGCGGCCTTGAAATTGGAACCAGCCCCTTCTCCGTCTGGAGATCTGGAGTCGTTGTTCCAAGATCTCGACACCTTGACCGCCGAACGCAACCGACTCGCCGCCGAGGTCGCCTCACTGAAGGCATCCGGCACCCGTCCCGACTCTGTCTGACCGGCCATGTTCAACGCACAAGGCAAACCCCGCTACTGGCTCGGAACGTACGACGCCTGGCACCTACTCATCCCCATCGCCCTGATTGCCGTAATCGGGGCTTGGGTCCTCACTCCCAAGCCGGCCACAGCGCATCGAACCGTCGCACCAGTTCTGCCACCTCTGACGCCTTCGGCCATCACTCAACCCACGGCCGGGTCGACTCTGCTAGTGCGGCAATTCACCGCGATTCAGGGTATCAGCCACCCGCAGGCCCGGGTGTTCCTCTTCCTTCGCCAAATTCCGAATCCGGAACAACTGCTCACCGAAACACGATCGGCCACCAACGGGGGGTTTCAGTTCACCATGGCTCCGTTTCCGCCTGGCGATTACGGATTTCGAGTCGAGGCGGTTTCTGCCGATGGGCGTCGGGCTCCGTCTCCCGAGATTTCTGTCCGCCTAATTACAGCTCCCCCTCCGGCTCCGGCTCCGACCAAGAAGGCCCCGGCCTCCAAGGTGGTGCCCAAGCAACCTGCCAAGAAGGCTCCGGCCACAAAAGCGGCGGTGCCTAAGCAGAGCCCGCCAGCCAAGAAACCCCAGCCCTCCCAGACTGCTCCGAAGCAGGACTGAGACGCTAAAGTTTCATCCGCCCCTACCCCAAAACACTGGGGAGAATTCACTGCTGTCTACCAATTACGTGGGTGTCCTAATAGTGTGGAGTGCCCCCTTTTGTGTAAATAGGTGGGACCGACCCCGTCCGGGTTCCGGGCCGGGTTTCAAGGGCGACTGTGGGAACGGGAACGCCGAATTGGCGCTTCCCTCTCGACAGGGACGGATCCGGGACCACTATCGCCTCCCTACTTTATGAAGAGCAGTCCCCATGTGGCCGTGGTCGGTGCCACCGGTGCCGTCGGCATCGAGATGATCCGGACCCTGGAGCGCCGCAATTTTCCTGTCGGCAAATTGACCCTGCTGGCCTCGGCCCGCTCGGTCGGCAAAAAGCTCACCTTCCGAGGCTCCGAAATCACCGTCCAGGAGCTGACTCATGATGCGTTCGCCGGGATCGACATCGCTCTCTTCAGCGCCGGCGGATCTATTTCCCGCGACTACGCCCCGTCGGCGGTGAAGGCCGGCTGCGTGGTGGTCGACAACTCCAGTTACTTCCGCCAAGACCCGACCGTCCCGCTGGTGGTTCCCGAGATCAACGCGGCCGACGTGGCCTCGCATCAGGGCATCATCGCCAACCCGAACTGCACCACCGCCATCACCCTGATGGCTTTGTACCCGCTGCATCAGGCCTTCGGCGTGAAGCGCATCTTCGCCTCGAGCTACCAGGCCGTCTCCGGCACCGGTGCCAGGGCCATCGAAGAGTTGGAAAAGCAAGTCGGCCAAATCGTGCGCAGCGAACCGGTGACCCGCGAAGTCTACCCGCACCAAATCGCCTTCAACGTCCTGCCGCAGGTCGATTCATTCCTGGACTCCGGCTACACCAAGGAAGAGATGAAGCTCGAGAATGAGGGACGCAAAATCATGCATCACCCGGGCTTCAAGGCTTCGGTCACCTGCGTGCGCGTTCCTGTGTACCGCTCTCACTCCGTGGCCGTCAGCGCTGAATTCGACCAGCCCATCACCGTCGAATCCGCCCGTGCAGTCCTGCTCAAGGCCCCGGGCCTCGATGTGGTGGACAACCCGTCGGCCTCCCAATACCCGATGCCCTTGCACACCTCCGAAAAGGACAACTGTGCCGTCGGGCGGATCCGCATGGACTGTGCCCTAGAGAACGGCCTAGCCTTCTGGATTTGCGGCGACCAACTGCTCAAGGGGGCTGCTCTCAATGCGGTGCAAATCGCCGAAGAACTCCTGAAGCTGAAGTGACCCCGTCGGGACAGAGATTTACGAGGTTGTCACATCCTTCGGCTTGAACTCTGAACCCAGCAGTCAACGCTGGTGCATGTGATGGCTCGCCGGATTTTGATCCTAACGGTGGCCGGTTTCCTCATTGGGGAACCGGTGACATGGCCCGTCTTCGGTGCCGAAGCTCCGGGGCCCAGTCCGGCAAACTCTCAGGCGACAACCCAGCCTCCCAAGCCCGGTTCAAAGCGCGCCCGCCAGCAGGCCGATGACGCCGCGGCCGAAGTTCTCTTCAGCGGACCCATCCAACGGTTTGTCATCACCTTCGCGCCGGCCGAGATCCAGAAGCTGCGCGACAACCCTCGTAGTCCCGTCCAGGCGACCGTGACCGTGGGCACCAACCGCTTCGAAAAGGTACTCGTGCATGTCAAAGGGTCGGCCGGCAGCACCCGGGGCGTCGACGACAACCCCGCCCTGACGCTCAACTTCGACAAACTCGTCCCCGGACAGCGATTCAGCGGGATGGACAAAATTCATCTCAACAACTCCGTCCAAGACCCCTCATTGCTGAGCGAGCAACTCGGCCGCCGCCTCTATGAAAAGGTGGGCATCCCCACCGCCCGGGCTACCCAGGCACTGGTCAGTTTCGATGGCCGCGAACTCGGCCCCTATGTGCTGAAAGAAGGCTACAACCGCAGCTTCTTGCGCCGCAATTATCCCGACCCTTCCGGCAATTTCTACGACGGTGGATTCGTCCGCGACATCGACCAAGACCTCGACCGCGACACAGGCGACGGCCCGCTCGATTACAAGGACCTTCAAAAACTCCGCGATGCCGCCGACCTCGGCGACCTCCGACGCCGCGAGACAGCCCTCGAATCCATCCTCGATGTCGACCGTTTCATCACTGAATCGGCCATGCAGGCCTTGCTCGTGGATTGGGACGGGTACGGCAACAACCGAAACAACTACCGCATCTACTTCGAACCGCGCACCGGCAAGGCCACCTTCCAACCGCACGGCATGGACCAATTGCTCGGCAATATCGGGAAGGATCTGGAGATCCCGGGCGGCGGCCTATTGTCCCGGCAATTGTTCGATGTGCCGACCTACCGCGACCGCTTCTACTCGGAGATCGATCGCCTGCTCCGAGACGTGTTCACGACAGAGATCCTCGACGCCCATTTCAAACGCGTCGGGGCTCGCCTCATGCCCATGATCCAGTCGCTGCCGCAGGATCAGCGGGAATGGCGCAGCGAAGCCATTCACTCCTTTCAAGACCGCGCCTTCCGCCGTATCGAAATTGCCAAGTCGCGCCTCGAATCACAGCCCAAGCCCATCCGCTTCGAGGTCGGTGGCGTCACGGCCCTCGCGCGGTGGCAACCCCGCTATCAGCGCGGCCAGGTCAAGATGGAGCCCACCAAACTTGGAGACCTAGACACCCTCTACATCCAGGCTCAAGCACCGGACTCCGTCGCCTCCTTCCGAGCCATGATTCGGCTACCCATCGGCAAGTACGAGGTGCGCGGCCGCATTCGCACCCGAGGCGTGCAGGCGGCCCCAGATCAACGTTACCCGGGCGGTGCATCCTTTCGACTCAGTGGCGGCGAGCACGCCCGACTTTTCACCGGCGACAGCGAATGGACCGAATTTGTTCATCCCTTTCAGATCCACGACCCGCGCGACATCGAGCTGGTGGCTGAGGTTCGCGCGCACGCCGGAGAAGTCTGGTTCGACCTGAAGTCGATGCACCTCAAGATGGTGCCCTAAGGCGGCTCGACCGAGCTATCGGCCCATGGCCCGTCCCTCCATTCTCCATTCTCCATTCGCCGTTCCCCAACTTGCCGAGAAGCCCCCGTGCGGACCACCCTCGCGGTCGATGCCGCTCCGCGTCCTCATCGTTCCCGACAAGTTCAAAGGCACCCTCACCGCCGCAGCCGCAGCCCAAGCCATCGCCGACGGATGGAAACGCGTTCGACCCGACGACACTCTCACCTTGCTGCCCATCAGCGACGGCGGTGACGGATTCGGATCGGTCTTGGCCGAGCGCCTAGGTGCTGAGCGCAGAACCGTGGAGACAGTCGATGCAGCCCATCGTCGCATCCAAGCGCATTGGTGGTACGATCCGCATTCCCGGCGCGCCCTGATCGAGTCGGCGGCCATCGTCGGGCTTGCGCAACTCCCGCCGGGCCGCTTCCACCCCTTCGAACTCGACACCACTGGCCTCGGTGCCGCGCTGAAGGCCGCCCAACACGCCGGAGCCTGCGAGGTGCTTATGGGTATCGGCGGCAGCGCTACCAACGACGCCGGCTTCGGCATGGCTCGAGCCCTCGGATGGCGATTTTTCAACGAGGCTGGCCACCCCATCGAGCGCTGGATCCACCTCGACCAACTGCATCGCTGGGCACCGCCCGAATCGCCCTTCCCGCTGCTCATCACCGTGGCTGTCGATGTCGACAACCCGTTGTTGGGCACCCGGGGTTGCAGCCGTGTTTATGGGCCCCAGAAGGGTCTTCGCCCCCAAGACCTACCGATCGCCGACGCCGCTCTGGATCGACTGGCCGAGTTCGCGGCCAATACCCACGGGACCCGCTTCGACCAATTACCCGGGGCCGGTGCGGCTGGCGGGTTGGGCTTCGGACTGCGCCTATTTCTCGGAGCCACCCTAGAATCGGGATTCGAAATTGTGGCTCGGCACACAAACCTCATCGCTGAGATCGACACGGCTGACCTCGTCGTCACCGGCGAAGGATGCATCGATTCCCAGACCTTCATGGGCAAAGGCACCGGCCAAATCGCCCTGCTCTGCCGCCAACGATCAAAGCCCTGCTGGGGCCTAGCGGGTGTCTTAGAAGCACCGAGCGCCGCGGAGCAATCGGCCACACTCTTCCAACGGCTTGGAGCCATCGTCCCCACGGTTGCACCCGCCGCCGAAGCCAAGGCAGAGGCCGCCCATTGGCTCAGAATTCTGGCAGAGAAAATCGCAGCGGAGCCCCTCTGAAGCCCAACGACAGGTCCCGACACCCATCCCCTAAGGTCCCACCAGCCTCAGGCCGACCGAATCGCCCGTTAACTGGCCCGCTCAGGCCCCAGTATTTTGCGGTTTAAAAAACCAACTGAACCGCGCGAACCGCTGAGATCCACGGCCTCGGCCTCTACCGCGAAATCATTTTTTGAATCCATGAACTACGCGGGGCTTGAAATGCTCCGTGGAATCAGGAATATTTCTTCAACTGGAACGCGGGCGTAGCTCAGCGGTAGAGTCCTAGTTTTCCAAACTAGTTGTCACGGGTTCGAATCCCGTCGCCCGCTCCACTTTTTATTAGGGTTTTGCAATATCGGTTGACTCTTCCCACAGGTTTCCCACGCTGGACTCCATGCCAACCAGCAACGGGAGGAAGCGAGAAACCACCGGGAGGAAACAGAAGGAAAAGCCGATCCCCTTTAAGTTGGGGTCATTCGCCGGGACCATCTACATCGCTACCAAGAAGGTGGACGGCGCCGAGTATAAGGTGTGGCGACCGGCTTACTATGGCCCCGACGGTCGCCGTGTTGTCAGGGACTGTGGCAGTCTAGAACGCGCCCAGGAGGTCCTCCGGGAGGCTGGACAGGCCTTTGGTCGCTCCCAACCCGACGCCCTGAGTTTTACCCCAGAGGAACGCCGGGACGCCGATGCCGCCATGGCGCTCCTCGCACCTCACAATCTCACCCTCTACACCGCCGCCAGTAGATTGACCGAGGCTATAGCCGTGTTGCCCCCAGGTCTCACCCTCATGGATGCCGTTCGTCAGGCCGTAGCCCGTCATCCGAAAGCGGACAAGACGGTGGCCGAGGTTGTGGCCGAGATAGTCAAAGATCGCGAGGCCAATGGACGGTCCGACAAATACATCACGGACTTAGCTGGCCGCCTTGGTCAATTCGCCAGCGCCTTCACCACGACCATCTCCTCGGTGAACCCAGCCCAGGTTCGCACCTACATCCAAGGACTAAGGAACACAGACGGATCACCGCTGGCGGCCCGGAGTCGGGAAAATCACCGCAGGCTGATCGTGACGCTGTTTCAACACGCAGCCCAACAGGGCTTCGTGGCACGAGACACCGCGGCCGACATCACCAACATCCAAGGCCCCCGTGTCGTGGCGGGACCAACCGGGATTTTCACGCCAAACCAGATCCGACAGATCCTAGTGGCACTCACGAGCACAGACCGCGTCATCTGCGCCCTGGGTGCCTTCTGCGGGCTCCGCAGCGCCGAACTAGGCCGCCTCCGATGGGAGAACATCCGGATGGACCAACGAGTTCTGGTCGTCGACGCCGGGCAGACCAAGACCGCATCCCGACGGGTCATTCCCATGCCGGACAACGCGATTGTCTGGATAACTCCGCTAATCCCAACCGACGCCTCTGGACGAATCAGTCGACATGACCATCCTGATTATCAGGGAGAACACCTAGCCGAGACAGCCAAAGCCCTCGGCATCCCATGGGTTCGCAATGGGCTCCGGCACTCCTGGTGCAGCTACCGACTGGCCCAGACAAAGAACGCGGCCCAGACCGCTCACGAGGCCGGAAATAGCCCGCAGATTCTGCACCGAAACTACAAAGAGCTCGTGACCGAGGATGAGGCAAAAGCATGGTTCAAGGTTCGCCCTGAATGACTTTAAACCGTTAATAGCCAATGTTTAACGATAACTTATAAAGTTTTACTAGAGTGTCGAAAAGCTACACAAAACTGATAGGAAATGGAGTGAATGACAACGCATACAGCACCCATATTCGTCAATCGGAA
Source organism: Verrucomicrobiales bacterium (assembly GCA_005805505.1). Classification (GTDB taxonomy): domain Bacteria; phylum Verrucomicrobiota; class Verrucomicrobiia; order Limisphaerales; family UBA9464; genus SXXZ01. The sequence continues at coordinate 9,379 of SYMJ01000196.1, forward strand.
GGAACTGGCAACCCACCTCGGCGTCAGCGATAGAACAATAACAAACTGGCAGCGAGCAGGCCTAGTCCCAGCGATTCGCATCGGCAAACGGACCGTCCGATTCTGCCTCGCAGAC
>SYMJ01000197.1 GCA_005805505.1 Verrucomicrobiales bacterium
GGGAGGGCCACCGCAGCCAGGAGGGGAAGCGGACGCGCCGAGCCCGGGATCCCCCGCGCGCGCTGAGTGGAACACGTTCTATTCGCGGCTCGCTGAGCTCGAGCGCGGCACCCGCGGCAAGGTGCGGGTCGCGCATCTCGGCGACCAGATTTGGCTGCGGCGTTTCGACCACGACATGAAAATGATTCGGCATGAGGACATAGGCGTGAACCTGCCAGCCCGTCTTGGCGCAAACCTCGCCCAGCGTCTCAACGAAGCGCTGGCGATCCGCATCATCCATGAAAATCAGTTCGCGCCGGTCACCGCGATTCATGACGTGATAAATCGCACCAGCAGACTCGACTCTCAGCTTGCGGGGCGTGACGGGGGCGTGGCTTTGGCCGCTCTACATATCAATACTAAGAACTGACCCCTTTACTCCCCCTTTACAGGCCATGACAGGGTTCAGGGTGCATCAAAACCTAAGAGGACCCGCCCAAAATGGAGTCACAGATGACGCAGGACTGGGACTCATCGGAAATCGTTCGCTTACCCCTCCCTCCAATTTCCCTTCGATAATGATTCCGACTGGGGCTCGTTTGGATCGTTGTGCGTTGCGCTGATCGGAAATTCTGTTGCCGATGGACGGCCCTGAATCGACTGCACTATTCTCACCGCTATGAGTTCATTACCTCGGCAATTGGCCGTTTTGGCGATTTCCGCTCCGCTGCTGCTCGCGCAGTCCCTCCGGCTCATGGACGGTGGTGTCGAACGGGATTATGTGATCGCAACCGATGAGGTGCACCTCTCAGGGCCGAAGCTGGATCGGGTGGTGCGTGTCGACGAGATGGGTACCGCCAAGTCATCGCGGGCCCCGGGAACCCGACTGGAAACCGTGATTTATCCCGCTGGCGAACCGAGATCGAACGGTCGTCGCCGCATCATCACCCGCCGTGTTTCCGCCAAGGTCGCACCCGGTACCGACATCGGGGCTCTGGCCGCGCAAGTCCAGGCCGTCTCGGCTGAGTCTATGGCATTTGACGGGAGTCTCGCGGTCTTCCATGCCGGCGAATCCTCCGGGCTTGCTCTGGCCGCCCGTCTCCGCCAGCACCCTGAGGTCCTTCGGGCTGAAGTCATCCTCGGGCGATACCTCACACCCAAGATCCAACCGAATGACCCGCTCCTCCCGCGGCAGTGGACTCTCAAGAACACCGGTCAATTTCAGGGCACACCGGGTGCGGATGCGAATGTGTTTCCCGTCTGGGAATCCGGTCGCCATGGCGAGGGTGTGGTTATCTCCATCGTGGACGATGGGGTGGAAAGCGCTCACCCCGACCTCACGGACCGCATCGTTCCTCAAGCCGGCTACGATTACCGGGACCAGGATTCGCAGCCAGAACCCGAGGGAGCCAACGGAGTCGATGCGGAAGGCAAACCCGCGGCCGACTCCCATGGAACCGCGGTGGCCGGGGTAGCCGCCGCCAGTGGTAACAATGGCATTGGTGTGGCAGGTGCCGCCTACGCCGCACGCCTGGTCCCCATCCGTTTGATTGGCGGTACCGCGGGGGATGATCAGGAAGCCAAAGCCATGGCCCATCGATTGGACCTCGTCCACATCAGCAACAATTCCTGGGGTGCCGACGATGACGGCAAGACCATCACCGCACCCGGCCCTTTGATGAAGGCAGCGCTGGACACGGCGCTCTCCCAGGGGCGCGGCGGTCTTGGCACCATTTTTGTTTGGTCCGCCGGAAACGGCGGCAACGAGCAGGACAATGCCAACAACGACGGCTACGCCAATTATCCGGGGACGATCGCCGTAGGCGCGCTCAATGATTTGGGACACCGTGCCGACTACAGCGAGCCGGGAGCCTGTCTGATTATTTCAGCCCCCTCGGGCAACGACAAATCCCGGCTGACGGGTTCGTTCACCACCGATCTGTTGGGTGAACGCGGGTACAATCGCGCTGACGTCGAATCCGACATCGCGGAAATCGACTACACGAGCACCTTCAACGGCACATCCTCCGCCGCACCGCTTGTTTCCGGAGTCGTGGCGTTGATGCTCCAGGCAAACCCAAAGCTCGGTTGGCGGGATGTCCAGGAGGTCCTCATCCGTTCGGCGGCGATGGCTCAGCCAGAGAACCCCGGCTGGTTCACCAATTCCGCGAAGATTCGGTTCAACCACGAATTCGGTGCTGGACGGGTGGACGCAGCCGCCGCGGTGCAACTGGCATCAAGTTGGCAGAATCTCAGCGCACGCCAGAGTGCCGTGGTCGTGAAAGTAACAAAGGATCTCCCGCCCATCCCCGACGAGGGGGTCTTCGAGGGCAATCTCTTGGTCACAGACGACCTCAGGGTCGAGCAGGTCACCCTTAACTTGACGCTCACCCATCCGTCGCGGGGGGAACTCGCCATCGACCTGATATCGCCTGCCGGCACGATTAGCCACCTGTTCGTCCCCCACGGAGACACCAACCAAAACATCGAACACCGATTTACCTCGGTTTTCCAATGGGGTGAGTCAGCTCGTGGCGATTGGAAGCTCCGAATCCGGGATACGGTCGGCGGCAACGCTGGGCAGGTGTCGGACTACCGCCTGGAGGTCTTTGGAACCCGATCCGAAGTCGTTGTTCCCGACCTGAAACTGACCGCCTTGGGTGCATCCTCCGAGGGATTCCGACTGAGGTTGCAAGGCCCAGCCGACCGTGAGGTGGTGCTTCAATCCTCGTCGGACCTGATCGATTGGCAGGTGGTCACCTCTGGAACGATCGACGGAGGCGACATGCAATTCGCAGATCCGACCGCGTCCGGGACGGCCCGCTTCTATCGCTTGATTCTGTCGAATCCTTGATGCCGCCGGAGGGACCGCAGCTGACAAAAAATGAAGTCACAGGTCTTTGGCGAGTCTCACTTTGCCACGACCCCCTTTAGGACAGGGCGTTTGGTTGGTAGTTAGAAAAAGGGGTCAGTTCTTGATATTGGCTACTCCCCGCCCAGCTTCCTCCGGCGATACAAGAGATGGTTTAGATAACCGCGCGTGCCCATCGCCAGACGCTCGGCGATCCACCCCACCGTCATCGTCGTCTCCGCCCGCAAGCGCGCCGCCAAAGCCACCTTCACTGAATCCCCCTTGAAAAAGGGGTCAGTTCTTGATATTGGCTACTCCCCGCCCAGCTTCCTCCGGCGATACAAGAGATGGTTCAGATAACCGCGCGTGCCCATCGCCAGACGCTCGGCGATCCACCCCACCGTCA
>SYMJ01000198.1 GCA_005805505.1 Verrucomicrobiales bacterium
GCAGTGGTAGAAGCCGCTGGAGGCATCTGGATGGGCTTTGAGGCGTCGTGTTCTCATGAAGCGTCTACCTCATGATTCGTTGCCTCTGGACGAGTTCTTTCGAAAAAAGAGCCTGTCCCTTAAATAAAAGAGCCTGTCCCTCTTGGGGGGAGTGAGATTGGGCGGAAATCGAAGCGGGGTCGGGTGTTTATTCGGCGAGGGCTTTAGCTCCCGTGATGCCGGATTCGAGCTTTTTCACCGTGGGCAGAATCCTGGCTACGGTGGTGGATTCAATCTGGCCAGCAAAGGGTCGGAGATAAAATTCCATTACTCCAATGACGTCGCCGTTGCGGTCATGCAGGGGCGCTGTGACCACGGATGCTCCCGGGTTCTTACCAAAATAAGTCTGATTCTCTTTGTGAACTTTTCGTACCGTCTCGCCGGCTTGCAGTCCGAGATCGATCGAATGCTTCGCCGCAAGACATCGTAATTCCAGCTTGTCAGAGGATACTCCGTACAAGCGCAGATTCAGAAGACGCGGTTGCTGCTCAAGTGCTTGTCGCACCAAAGCCGCTGCCAGCGTCTCTAGGGGGCGGTAGCGGATGCTGGCATCGGCAAACAGAGCGGTGGTGTCAGATTTGGTTATGAAACCGATATGCCCAGCATTGAAGGAGTTGTCGGTCAGAGTGGGGAATGCATTGGTGCCATTCAGAAAGACTTCGATCTGATTGCCTTCGGCGCGAACAGATAACTCGTACCACCTGCCTTTTTGGAAGGAAATCGAGGGTCCAATGGGAACAGATCTTTCTCCATCAACAAACTTGTAGAATCGCAGATTGTTGCCCAAGGCACTGGCTCGGACGACGTAGAAGTTTTTTGAATCCTGATGGCGGAATACTAGACCAGCGATTTGCTCAAAGGTGCCCCCATTGATCTGGAATCGTGCGGTGAAAGTGAAGTCGCCGTAGCGTTCGGAGTTGTGGATTAATAGCGGAAAACGTTCGTCCTCATTGCTTGGGGCTGTTTGGGCAATTACGGCTTTGCGGGTCAAACGGGGAGCCTGCGGAGACAGGGGTTCCAGGATCGGGGGCAGATCTTCCTCTACTACTCGCCAATCACCGGGTTTTCCAACGCCGGCGAGCTCGGTTTTCCAGCCGTCCGGAAGGGTGCCGGGTTTCGTTGACGAAAAATCAAACGAACGCTCTGCAGCAGAAAGCAAAACTGCAAAGGCTGCCAGTATCAACCAAGCCGTCGGTCGGATCATGTCTTCGAGAGGGTAATCAGTTCCTCCATGCGGGCAATCCTCTCCGCTAAAAAGACGTATGTTGACTCCGTCCGCGGACCGTAGTCGGTGGCGTGGATACAGGAGTTGCGGTGAACTGGAACAGAAATCCTGTCCTGCAAGTCCTTCGCTGCTCAGGGAGTCTCGTCCGGCACAGGCTGCGAAGTGCTTCCAGTGGAGTGGTGCCTTTGGTAAAGGCTCGCCACATAATGAGGCCGCTGTCGCTGCACAGGCGGAAGATGCTTTGAGGGTATCAATCCCCGCCTCAGAAGCAATTGCTCGTTCTCCCGGTCCAAGATGATCATCCGCATGATAAGATCCTGATTCTGACGGAGCAGATCCCGGATCTCGTGCTTGGTGGACCGGAGTTCCGGACTGAGTGAGAGCCAGTAGTTGCGGTGGTTCCGAATTCTTTGGAGCGCATCTTCAAGTCGAGGCAACACCTTCCGCCGCGCCTCGGCAGCCGAGGTGAACTGAGCCGAATCTAGTTGGCGTAGACACTGCGACTCCTGTGCAAGGTGCTCTAGAAGATCCGTATTCAGCGACAGGTGAGAGCGGAGGTCCAAAACCATCTGGTTCTCCGGGTTCATGGGATCGAATTCTTAACTCCAGAGATTCGGTTGGTCGTGGAAGACGCGTTGGGGAGGAAAATCTTTTGAACCTCTTTGTTGACGTTTTGATCCCAACGTAGGTTGTTGAGCCTCCACTGAGCCATCTCGCGGATTAGGTTCAATCCCGAGGAAACAGGTTGAGCCAGTGATTGGGAGGCGACTTTGTTTTCTAACATTGCCGATGAAGGCTGGACTGAAGGGGTGCCGTTGGTCGAATTGGTGTCCGACGACTGGGCGACGTTGTTGGGCACGGGGGCGGCATTGGTTGATCGGGAAATAATTTCTGTGTAGGCGGCCGATGCGCGATCTGGTTGAAACATTCGTTCGTAGATCAATCCGATTTGATACTGGGCCTGAGAATGCCATTCAGCGTTACCTGGAAGTTTGAAGAGAGTTTCGTAGATCAGCAGCGCGTTGAGATAGTCGCCTTGCTCGTAGAGCTCATTGGCCAGTTTGTTGCCGGTCCGCTTTTGCCAGTAAGCCCAATTGTCCGGGTCCTTGCTGGCTCGCTCTTGTTCGGTATTGAGCAGTTCCAATGTTTGTTGAATGGCTTCTTGATGCATCCCAAGTTTCTTGTGGGCTTCAGCCATCAAGAAGCGAACTTCTGCAATCTGGGTCGAAAGTGCTGCTTTTTCGATGCATTGCTGCCCCTCTGCCAGGACCCCTTTCCAGTCCTTGAGTTCAAACACGGCCTTGACCAGTTTCAGGCGGACCTGTGCCTCGTTGAGGTCTGAGTTACCCAACTTGAGGACACGCCGGTAGTAGTCGGCCGCGCGGTCAAATTGGCCCGCCATCAGAAAGGTGTCCGCGATTTCGGTTTGAGCCAAGAGGACCAGGGAACGGTAGGTAGTGATGTCCTTCACCTGAAGACTAACCACGGTTGACATCACGGCGTGAAATTTGGAAAGGGCCAACTCCGTGGCACCAATTTTCCGATAAAGGACTCCCTGTCGATAAAGAATCGAAGGGGTGTCTGAATGGAGAGGATAGCGGCTGACCAATTGGGAGTAGATTTGCTGCGCCCTGGCGAGGGAATTGCTGTCCAAGGCGAATTGTGCGAGGTGTTTCAGGCATTCCCGCTGAGTTTCTACCGGTGCATCTGGGTTTTCGAGGATGCCTACTATCAGGCTCTCTGCTGCCAATTGATCCTCAGGCTTTGAGCTGTGTTCATAGGCTTGAACGGCCCCCTCGACCATGTCGCGCCAAACCTTCTCTTCGTCAACCACCACCTTCTTCACTTGCCGTCGGAGGACGTTTTCAGATTCCGGAAGTTCGCGACGATCCTTTTTGGGTGATCGGAGTCGTTTTTCCAGTGAGTCGGCAACCTCGTCGGTCAATCGTGTGGCTCTGTTGACAGCATCGATGTTTGGATTGGGTCGGTTAACCAGGTTGGTTGTGTTGGTTGTATTGGTTGTGTTGGTTGTCGGTGACGACTTTGCAATGGGGAGCTCAGCCACAAGGATAGTGACTCCGATCACCAGCGAGGTGATGAGGTGACAGATCCTTCGTCGAAGGCAGAGGTGATTAGGCATGGGTCAGTCCTGACGGAAGACAGCACTGCTGGAGTTGGGGGTGGACGGGGCCCCGGGAATGAAGGGCACTGGTACCACCGTTCCTGAATCCTTACGAGAGCCGGGTGTCCCGAAAAATCGGAGAAGACTTTCCGGGCTCAAAGAATTTGGAGGTCGGATAGTTTGAATCGTGGTGACGGCTTCCCGGTTCGGGTTATTGGGCTCTCGGAGCGTGGTTGCTGAGAGTTCAGCGTCTAGTCGGGATTTTACCCAATTATCAGGAAGTCGAGGAAAATCATTAATCTGGTCGTCTATAGGCGGAGCTGAGGGCACCGGCCAGCGATAAAAGGGATCGTCTTGTGGAACGTCTGAGCCGGGCTGTGATGAAGCGATGGGTTTGGGAGGCAGATCTGTGTAAAGAGTGGGGAGTCTTGCCAGAACTTCCTCCAACGGGCGAGGTGGCGCGCCGAAGTTCAGAGGCTTGGGTCCCAATCGAGTAAGATAGACGTTGGGTGCCGAGATCGCTGGAATCATGAGAATGGTTCCTCCGATAATCATGTGTAAATGGTTCATCACATCCTTGTGAGTCTTTGATTTTTCACATCCCTAGGGGCTGCAACTGTCCGTTACCTGCGGCTGAGATCCCGAATTGCATCTTCGTAGGAAGCCACGAAGATCCAATCCTTGGTTTCCTCATAGTTGCGACACTCGGCCTGAACGATCGATGAACCGACTAGGCGCTGTTGAAGGGACAACTCGTTACACAATTGGATCGTAGTGATTCCAAGTTTCACCAAATTAATGTCCGGGGTCCGGACCTGACTCATATCGATGATCATTTTGCCCAACCCGGAATCCACGGCTTCGGACACCTTGCTGCGCATTTGGTTGGAGATCTCGTTGGCAACGTTGGGGGTGAGATTGGTTGGGAGCATGACCGCCAGAACGCCTTCCCGTTGCTGGAAGTACTTGTAGGAAGTGTCCAGACTTAGGGATCTGCAGATCTTGGTTTTGAGGTCGTCTGGATCTAAAGGCTTGGTGATCACCCCCAGAAATCCAACCTGTGTAGCTCTCGTCTGGTCTTCGGTGGCGGTTTTGACTGAAAGACCAAAGATTGGCGCGCTTTTGGTTCGGGTGCTGGCCCGAAACATCTGGAATAGGGTGAATCCGGCACCATCGGGCAGTGAAAGACTAACGAGTATGGCGTCTGGAACATTTTGCGAGCAGTAGTCAAGCGCCTCGCCTGTCTGGGTTCGCCCATGAACCTGCCATGGCGTGTCCGAAACCGCGGCTCGAATTTGATCGATGATGGCAGGCTTATCATCGACGACTAGAATGTTGAGGGGGTCGTCATAGCGTTTGAGTTTCTTGACACCGCCGCCCTTGGCCTTGAGTTCGATGATGCGCCCTGCTCGCTCGACGAGCATGTCTTCTTTGAACGGTTTTACGAGGTAGTCACGAACTCCCATTTTGGCGATTTTCATGACGTTGTCCTTACCCGATTCGGCCGTGAGCATAATCACGGGGGTGTTTTTCAGGTCGGCGTGGGACTTCAGCTTCGCCAGACATTCGGACCCATCCATAATGGGCATGGTGAGGTCTAGTAGGATGAGGTCGGGCTTCTCGCGCATGGCCACGGCCACACCCTCGACACCGTTCGAGGCCTCGAGCACATCCACATCGAAGGGTTTAAGTGCCTTGGTGACAATGAGTCGGATTGTCTTGCTGTCGTCGACAGTCAGGATCTTCGGTTTCATGGAGATTCAATGATCGATGCCGTTCAAATCGAAGAACCTTCCGGGATTTATAGGAGTGGAAGGTTTCGCATCAGTCGTTCCGGCCGGTGTTGCCAAATTCGGGCAGTGGACAGCGGCATGGACTGGAGAAACACACATCGTCGATAGGGAATCGGCATTTCTTGGGCAAGACTTTAGGGATCGTTGGATTCACCCAAAGGCGCGGGGACAAAGGCGCGGGGACAGGCACCAAACACAAAGGCTTTCAGGTGAAGCTCCATTCTGCCGATACGAGACATAATGTCCGTGAATTCCACGGTAGCTGCCGGTTCACCCCCGAAGGCTCTGACTCTGGCGGAGATCCACCGGCGTCTTCAGTCGTGCCCTCCCCTCCCATCCCTCAAGAGCATTCAAGGGGCATTGCGGGAGTTGTTGGCCGCTGAACAACGCTATGCCGGACAGATTTCCGAGGTCATTCGTCGCGATCCTGGGCTGACGTCGCGCCTTCTGAAGCTGGTAAATTCGGTTCACTACGGGCTCGGACACTCCGTGACCAGCCTTGAGGAGGCAGTGTTCTATGTCGGAGTACGGCAGGTGAGGGACTTAGCCACCATGACCCCGGTTATTGACGACTTCAAACGGATCACCGGTTCTCAGCGCGGGGTAGGAGAGGCTCTTTGGCGAAACCTCTGGAAGCACAGTATCGCTGTGGCGATGGTTACCAAGGATCTGATGATGGTGACTGCGGAGTCCGGCGAAGATTTCGATTACGTCGCAGGTCTGGTTCATGACGTAGGGTGGATTGTCTTCGCTACTGTCTTTCCTGAGCATCACTCCAGCATCTTGGACCAACTGAAGGAGTCATCGCTGCCGGTGATGTTGATCGAATTGGACAGTGTGGGGTGCGATCATGCTCATTTGGGGGCGATGTATTTGAAAGCTCAGCAATTGGGTGAATCTCTAGAGTTCACGACACGATATCATCACACACCGTCGGGGAATACCCGCGACGCCCGCTTGGCTGGAGCCGTCCAGATTGCCGATCAATTTGCTTTATCTATCGGTTTGGGGCATCCAGGAGATCCGCCGTTGCGATCACCCGATGACTGGGTGCATGCGACTGGTTGGAAACTTCTTTTCCCGGAGGGGGCTGAGGTAAATCGACGTCAGGCCCTTAAATCCCTCGAAAAGGCCGCACAACGGCTTCCGGGCATGGTGGATTGTCTGGTTTGATCGGCTAAGTCGCCTTCAATTATTGTCTTCTGTAGTTGTTTTAATAAAAACAACGTTTGTGGTTTATGTGGCATTAAACCTGTGAGCGTTTGTGTTTATTAAAAAATCTATTTTAATTCGCTGTATAGATAGCGGCAGCGCACCCTGAATGGACACAATGAGGGACAGGCTGCACCCGCACAAGGAGGGACAGGCTCCGCAGCGGTCACAGGGGAGGCATGTGCGCAACCCAGAGATCGAATGGCCCAGCCAGCGGTTCAGTAATCCCGAATGTTTCGGCCGGCGCTTCGGGGAGCCTGTCCCTTGTTGCCGGGTTGGTTGATGCGAGGCGGACCGTCTAGAGGCGGAACCATCCACTGCGGGGGGGCGGGCATCGGTTGGGCTCCGTTTCTCGGGTCGCCTTGACCAGGACTTTCCGAGGGTTTCTGGCCCTTTTCTGCGAGCATTTGACGCAATCCGTCGAGCTCCTTGCCCACTTGCTCGGCTCGCTGCGCGGTTCTGTCACTCGGTTTGATGGCTTGAAGCTCGTTGAGTGCTTGCTCGGCCCCTTCCAGTCGGGCCGCCTTGGCTTCCATGGGCTCCTGTGCCCCCGGTGATTGCATGAGCTTGTCGGCGAGTTTGTCCAGTGTTTGGGCTAGCTTCTGCTCTGCTTGCTCTTGCTTGGCCTGGAGGCGCGGTTGGTTGGGTCGAAGTTCAGAGGCCTGTTGGAAGTGGTCCAAGGCTTGGCTCAATTGCATGGCCTGCTGTTCAGGTTGAGAAAAGGCGGACTGCTGCTCTTGAAAATCCCCCTCGTCTTCGTGGACTTGAGCCATGCGGCGGTCGATCTCCTCGCCGGTGCGCTGGGCTTCCTGATGGTTTGGGGATTGCTCCAAAGCATGATCAATTTGTTCACGCGCCATTCTCAAGAGCGCCAATTTTTCCTTGGTGATGGGAATCTGTTCTTCGAGAGCCAAGAAGGTCTCTGCTTGTTTTACTTTCGCATCAGCCAAACGGTCCTTGGCTTTTTTGAGAGCCTCCTCGACTTGGGAATCGCCCGGGCGCAGTTGTTGGCTTTCTTCCAGTTGTGAAATGCCCTGCTCGAGCTTCGAGGCGTCCACCTCCGGAAGTCGCGGCTCGCGCCGACTAGACTTTAACGATAGAGGAGTCTGAGCGTTTCGCATTCCCTCCTGCTTTAAGGCTTCGGCGAGGCGGTTTTTAGTGTCGGATTCCCCGCGTTCAGCCTCGGGGTTGACGGGGCTCAGTTGATGAGCTTCAGAGAATTTTTCGTGGGCATTGCGAAGATCGGGAATCCTCTGGGCTGGAGTCTTGTTAGGCTGATTGGCCTGATCGTCTGCCTTGCGAGCCTCTTCCATCAGAAGGTTCAGAAGCTTTGTTCGGACGAACGTGTCATTTTCGAGAGCTCTGGGTTCACCTGGCGCATTCTTGAGAACAACCTGATAGGCATCGAGAGCGGCCCTCCAACGAGCGATCGTCTCGTCCAGGTTTGCAGACCGAGACTCGACTCCGAGTTGATATTCGGCGTTGCCCCGCTGGAATCGGGCCAAGTTGACCAACGTCGAATGGTTCAGCGTCTCCACGCGGTCAAATGCCACCAGGGCGTCTTCCCATCGGTGTGCTGCGTAAGCGGCGACGCCGGCGTTGTACTGGATATGAGGACTGTTGGGCTGAAGTTCGGCCTGCTGGGCCAAGGTGTCGGCAACGCTCTGCGGTGCACCATTGGTCAGCTGATGCTGGAGTTCCCGAATGTTGAGGGGATCTGCGGCTGAGAGGGTGGGGACTGAAAGTGCGAAGGCGCAGACTAAAGCCAGAATCAGCGGCGCTAGGGACAGGCTCCGCGCTGAGAGCTTGGGAACGACAAGGGGAACGACAAGGGACAGGCTCCGAGTTGTGGGAATAAGGGACAGGCTCCGAGTTGGAGAAAGCTCGGAGGGGTGATGGGGTCGTCGGAGGGAATTCATGGGACGACGGGAGGCGACTTGGGGCGGAGGGCGGAGGTGAGGCGGGGTCGTTGGTGGCGGCCGACCCCAATGATGGCCTGGGCCACTAGGGCACCTACGGCCAGGGTCAACGGCAGAGGGTAGGCCTCGACGTAGTTTTTGCTGTCTTCCCGGGCTGCGCTTTCGGCCAACGGGGCCAGAAATTCTTGTCGGAGTGTGGTGAACCCTTCTCCTTGATCCCCCAGGGGTACGTATCGGCCTCCGCTGAGCGCGGTGATGCGTTTGAGGTTGGCTTCATTCAGTCGAGAGACGACTTCCTGGCCAGAGGCGTTCTGTGCCACGCCACCCCATTGAATCCGTGGAACCTTGGCCCCACCCCGGGTCCCCACCCCAATCGCGCAGACTTTCACGCCCTGACGGGCCCAACGGCGGGTGAATTCTAAGAGTTGATCCCCCGAATCTTCGCCGTCCGTGATCAGAATGACCACCCGGGGTTGAATGTTATTGGTCTGGAAATATCTACCTGCCCGCTCAATGGCTGACCCCAAATTGGACCCGGCCGTTTCACCATCCATCTCCACGGTGTAGGGTGAGGCGTAACGCAACATGGCTTGGATGGCCCGGGTGTCGAAGCTGAGTGGGGCGTTGAGGTAGGCTACACCGCTGAAGGTGATCAACCCGACTCGGTCCGATCGGCTGGAATCTAAAAAACGGGACAATGCGTTGGTGGCCGCAAACCACCGGTTGGGGCGGACATCGGTCGCCAGCATGGAGCGGGAAAGATCCAGTGCGATAAGATAGGGAACTCCTCTCAGTTCGGATTGCTCGTCGGTGCGGAAGGCCAGGGGGCGAGCCAATGCCAGCGGCAGCAGAATGGCTACGGCCAAAACCAAAGCCCGGTCGGCCCGTTGGCGCCACGGCACGAGCCCAGGATCGGACCAGGGCCGGTCGGCACTGCCCGAGAACTGGGCGATTCGCCGCCGGTTGCGACGCTTTTCCAAAGCCCAGACTCCTGCGATCACGGCGATGAGGACCGGAATTAGCAGCAGCAGCTCAGGGTGCGCGAATCTCATGGCAGGGTCCTCCGCAGGAGCGAGTTCCAAATCAATCCCCCAAGCCACAGCAGCGACCCGAGGGCCACGGGCCAGACAAAAAACTCCTCCCACAGGACAAAACGCTTTTGGATCAAGTCCCGTTTTTCTAGTTGGTCGATGAGGTTGTAAATGCCCTGCAGGGCCCGTGTGTCGTTGGCCTGGAAGAACTGGCCACCCGTGATGCGGGCCGCGCGGTTGAGGTCATGGTTGGCAGCGACCGAAGGGACGACCATTTCCGGACCAATGAGGACCGAGTAGAGTTTGATCTTGTCGCGGACTAGTTGCCCAATGATCTCCGATGCACGGGGGCCGGAGGAGTTGTCGCCATCGGTGACGAGGATGACCACCTTGCTGCGATCGCTGTCCTTGCGCAGGAAGTTTCCCGCGGCCATCACTGCCCAACCAATGCCCGTTCCGGTGGCCAGATCGGTCTGATGCATGGATTCGATGGCCCAGCGGTGATCGAGGGTTAGCGGGCTGACCAAAAACGGGTTTCGCGCAAAACAAACGATGCCAATCCGATCATTGGGTCGACCCACGATGAACTTCTCGGTGACATACTCAAGGGCGGCACGGCGGGTGACCCGTTTGCGATCCAACCGGAAATCCGTTTCAGCCATCGAACGGCTGAAGTCGAGCGCCAGCATGATGTCGATACCCTTGCTCGGGTCAGGCAAATCACCTCGAGGCATCCGCGGTCTGGCGAGGCCGACGATGAGGAGCGCCAGAGGAATTAAGGTCCACAGCGCATGGGTGGCAGCTCGCTGTCGGGCAGGTATACGGCCCAAGTGGCCGAGGCCGGCGAGTGACGGAATCGCCAGCGACGGAACCGCCCGCGATCGACGTCGGAACCAAGCGAGTGCGGGCAGCGCCAACAGACCCAGCAGCACCCACGGGTAGAGGAACTCGATGGCCAGGAGGTCCTTCAAGGTTTGCCCCCTTTATGCCCCGGCGGTAGTCCGGCACACTCCGAAATAAACTGCTCGGTCGTGTCGATGAGCGCGGCCAGTTCGGCTTCGGTGGCCACTCCTTGGGCGAATTTGAGGAGATCGCACCGGCTTAGAAAATCTCGAAGGGTTGCCCGATGGGCGGAATTGAGACATGGGTTAGTCGACGCCAGTTCGAGAAATTCGCGTGAGGTCTGGAAGCGGACTGAGAACGCATACCGGGCCTCCAGGTAACCCCGCAGAATCTCGCTGACCTCGATAGCGAAAGGGTAGGCGACCCAATGGCTGCGGTTGGCCCTCAGTGCAGCCAGACGTGCCAGGAAGGCCTCATGCGGCGGTGGTCCAACGGGGACGGTTAGCGTGGGTGTTGTGGGTTTTCGCTGAAGCCACCAGCGACGCAGGTTGTAAGCGATCAGACCGATTACCACTGGCAGGCTGAAGAGCAGCCATGGGTTCTCCCACCATTGAGGCAGAGGAACGAGAGTCAGGTCCTCGATGAGCCGATCGGGTTTCATGGGTGCAGCCAGGCAGGATTCATGCGACGCGACGTCGCGCGGCGCGGTCGAGGAACCCCTGGAGTCGCTGGGCCCAGGGTTGATCGGTGCGGACCTCCAGTTCCGGGATGCGTCCCCCGCGGAAGGTGGCGATGAGTTGATCTCTTCGGGCCTGCCCGGCCACTCGCCATCCCTCCCGGACTCGCGGATCACTGGAATCGACCTCGAGCACTTCGCCAGTCTCGGAGTCCTGCAGTAGAACCCATCCGATATCGGGCAGTTCGAGTTCGCGTTGGTCGCTCATCCGCAGGGCCATCATATCATGCCGCTGATTGGAGGCCTTAATAGCACGGGTCCAGCCCTCGGTGTCGGGATCGTGGAAGTCCGAGAGGACAAAACTCAGCGTCGGTCGGCTGAAGAGGTTGTTCAGAAACTGCAGCGCTGCGCTGATCGAAGTCCCGGAATGTTTCGGCGTGGTGAAGAGGATCTCATGCAGCAGACGGGTGACGTGTGCGCGGGTCTTGCGGGGCGGGATGTACCGTTCTACTCGATCCGAGAAGAGGATGGCTCCGACCCGGTCGCCATCCCGCACGGCACTGAAGGCCAGGGAGCCTGCCAGAATGGCGGCCATCTCACGGTGTGATTCAACGCCGGCCTCCGGATTAGCTTCCGAGCCAAAGTCTCCGCTGGCCGAGATGTCCACCAAGAGCATGACCACCAACTCTCGCTCCTCGACGTGGCGCTTGATGAAGGGTTTACGCAGGCGGGCGGTGACATTCCAATCAATGCGGCGGACGTCATCGCCGGGCACGTACTCGCGCACGTCGGCGAAATCCATACCTCGTCCTTTGAAGACGCTCCCCAATCTGCCGCCCATCAACTGCTCGCTAACCAATCGGGCCCGCACCTCTACGGATCGGAGGCGTTGGATGTAATCGTTGGGCAGCATGAAGGGTGGGAATTGGTCCGCCGATCGGACTCAGGATGGCGCAAGCCTGGCTCGGTTATTCGGCGGTGGCGAGGTATTCGATGAGGTTGCGGATGTCCTGCTTGGAGAGCAGCTCACCGAATCCTTCGGGCATCCCTGAAAGCCCTTTCTCGCGACCGATGATCTCGGGTTTTTTGACTGTGATTAACCCGTCTTCGGCCGAGTTGAGCACCAGCTCGGTCGCCGATTCTGATTTGATGACCCCTGCGTAGCTTTGTCCGCCCTTGAGGTTCACTAGCACGTTCTCGAAACCCACGGCGATCGTTGCGTTCGGATAGAGGATGCTCGTCAGCAGGTAGGCGCGGCCGTTTTTCTTGCCCAGTCCGGTGAGTTCGGGGCCAACCTCGCCGCCCTCGCCCTGAACCTTGTGGCAGCGAACACAACTGACCTCAGCCCGTTCGATGAAAACTTTTTTGCCCGCCTCGGCATCGCCTCCAATCAGGCAGGCTTTCCAGGCGGAGGAGGAATCTTTGGCGTCGAGGCGGCTCTTATATTGGCCGAGCAACAGTTTTAGTGACTCACGCGCTCCCGCCGCCTCTACGACATCGAGTTCCAGTTCCGGGGCCACAGTGCCGGCAATCACACCTTCCATCCAGTTCTTCAGGAGAGCGTCAGCCTCGGCACCCTTCACCGAGCCCAATGTGGCCAGTGCTGACTGCTTTTCGGTCACCGATCCGGAGGCCAATGCTTTTTCCAGAGGTGCTGTTGATCTGCTACTGGTGGAGCCGCCACCAGAGCCTGCGCTTCGAGCCGCGACCGGCGGCACCTCGACGGCAAGTTGGGTAGCCAGGCTGCGGACCTTCTCATCCTTGTCTTCACGGGCGGCGGCCAGTGCGGGAGCGTAGTCGGGTGTTTGCAGGAGCGATAAGGCCCGCAGGGCGTCTGAGCGTGCAGCCCCGTCAGCGGCTCCCTGAATTACCAGAGCGGACAACGCTGGCGAAGCCTCGGTGAGTTTGAGGGCCCCGGCGGCTCGGGCGGTGGCTGCGCGGACTGGGGCCGGCGCAGAGGTGAGGAGGGCATTGGAGACCGGCTTCAGTGCCTCATTGGGCCCCTTTTCAGAACGGGCGAAGGCGGTCGGGCGCCAGAGTCCGCTGATGCGGTCGCGGCCAGAATTGGCTGGCCACTGGCTGAGGGCATCGAGGGCCTCGGCCCGAAGATTCACCGGGGCGTCCTCTCGGGTCGCATAAGTGGCCAGGGCTTTGGCAGTGGCCTCGGTGCCGAAACGGTAGTTGGCGTTGAGGACTCGACGCATCAACGGGGCCTCGGTCAGGCCGGGGCGCTCAACTAAGCGGGCCAGGGCCTCCATGGCTCCGGGAATGGGCTGGTCGTTGATGGCGCGAGCCGCCTCGGTAACGATGCGAGGCGATGTATCCGCAAGAAAGGAAGCGATCTCATTGCGTTCCAGTTTTCGCATCGCCAGCAGGATTCCCATGCGCACCGATTCGTTGGGGTGTCGCACGTGGTTGACCAGCGCATCGATGTCGTTGGCTCCGATCAGGGCCACCACTCCGGCGTGTCGCAGATAGGGATCTTTGTCGGCGTTTTCCACCAGCAGATTGAAGATGGCGGGGATGGATTCCCGGCGGCCTAGCTTGCCCAATGCGATTGTGCTGAGGGTTCGCGTGTGCAGATCGCTGTCGGAGGTGAGTCGGATCAGGGCCTCGTATGAGCGACCGTAGCGAGCATCGCCGAGCACGGTGGCAGCCACGGCGCGGACGTTCGCATCGGTGTCGGACAAGAGGGGGATCAACCGTTCCAACGACTCCACTTGGGAGCCCGACGCACTCGTGTTGTGCTGGGCGCGGGCGACTTGCCCGACACCCCAGATGCCATGCAGACGAGCCTGGAGGGTTTTGCCGGAGAGGGCCGCTTTAAGCAGGGACTTGTCGTCGTGACGCGCGGCGAGCTCAAATTGGGACCCCAGTCGGACCCGGTAATTGGGGTGCAGGAGCCCCTTGGCCAATTCGCTGGTGGATCGCTGAGAGAAGCCGGCTGCCAAAAAGGCCTGTGTCTCGCGCACCAATTGCGACTGGGAATGGCGCGGGTCGGAAAAGCGGTAAATGCGTCCCTTGCCCACGGGTTCCCAGCCGTCGAACCAGTCGAGCACCCAAAAAGAACCATCGGGACCCCAATGACCATCGGTGGCATTGACTGACCAGATAAACTTCTGGTCGTCCACGATCTCGAAGCCCGCGCCCTTGGCCTTGTGCTTGAACTTCCATAACCCCGAGCCACTGGAGCTGCCTCGAAAATCACACAAGGTGAACGTGTCGTTCCACTCGGGGCCGCTGCCAGTTCCCCCGTAATAGCTAACGCCGCTAGGGCCGGAGGAAATATTCTTAATGGGGGGGGTCAGGTAGGCCGGTTGGGAGTCGTTCTGCGGATGCCACATCTTTTCGGAATTCCATGCACCGCGAGGGTTGGGGGTATTGCGGCCTTCCAGGAATTGCCAACCGATGCGCCAACCGCTGTCCCCTCCTTCGACCAACCAAGTCCAACGAGCCTGATCGCCGCCGTCTGAATTGTTGTCGCCAGTGAAGAGGTTCCCCCACGCGTCGAAGACTAAGTCCTGCGGATTGCGAAGGCCCTGGTAGACCATCTCGAGGTGTGAGCCGTCGGGCTCGCAACGGAAGACCGCCCCGCTGTCTGCGGTTCCGACCAAGTGACCTTCGGTCCGGATCATCGAGGCGCGATCGCCGATCGAGAAGTAGAGTCGGCCATCGGGTCCAAAGACCAGACCATGCAGGTCGTGCCCGAGAAAACCGACGCGGATCCCATGGCCATAGCTAATGCTGCGACGCTCGTCGGCGACGCCGTCTCCATTTGCGTCGCGGAGTCGCCAAACATTGGGGATATTGGCAAAAAACACATCCTTACCCCGCGCCAGGACGCCGGCGGCTACGCCATCCAGTGGGGTGGCAAAGTTCTCAGCAAACACGGTGGAGATCGTGGCTTTGCCGGTGCCCTGAGGATCTCGGAGGAGGCGAACGCGCTCCGTGTTGGTGTAATAGCCCGCCATTTGATCGGGCTTGAGGTGCCGTTGCATCATTGCCAAGCGGTCATCCACCGACTTGCAGGCGAGGTCCTCATCGAGCCAGTCCATGATGCCCCGGATGTCGGGGACTCCCCGCCAGGCGCGGAAACTCTCAGCGACGAAGACGCGGCCGTCATCAGCGACATCGAAAGCCACGCCGTGGGCGACATTGGGTTCGGCTGCCCAGAGTTCGGCCTTCCAACCAGTCGGGTAAGTGAAGCGCTTGATGGCACGTTCGGCCTCGTCTGAGGCGGCGGCGATAGTCGGGGCTTTGAAAGATGTCTGTTGAGGCCCGAGCTTGTGTTGGGCGTGGGCTGGAACCGCGAGGGTGGTGGCGGCTCCCAGAGTGATGGCGGCCAGACAGCGGCGGAGTGTGGCGGACGTAACGGGCATGAAGTGTTAGAAGGTATGAAGGATGTCGGGTGAAGCAAGCGACCGCTGGTCCTGAACAACAAAAATCCCCGTCACTTGAGTGCGGGAATTGTGCGGGGATTGGCCAAGGCCGAGCGCCGGGGACCGCGGGATGGGGCCTCGGAATCAGCGCCTGCGGGTGACAAGAGCCCAGGCAGCTAGGCCGAGTCCGGCCAAGGCCCAAGTTCCTGGCTCGGGCACCGTTGTCGGCATCACATCGAGCGTGATGGCGTCGAGGCTCAGGTGTTCGCCCGTAGACTTGAAATTGAGGGTGAAGTCGTTGACCCCCGGATCGGTGATATTCCAGGTGTAAGCCAGCGAAATGTTGTTACCCGGAAAACCTTGGGCAGGGGTGATGGCCAGCGTCGTGGGAGTGCCGCCGAGCGACACAGATTTGCTCTGGGAAACGTAGTTCAGGCGCAGGCCCGAATAATCGATTTCGGTGCCGAGTGTCCGGATCTGAAAAGAAATCTGAGCGATCGGCTGGAGGCTCGCATAGCGGAGATTGAAATTGGCTGAGCCGCCGACACCCACGTAGATGTTGCCGCTGCCGAGCACGGCGCCGACGGGGTCCAGCTGGGTGAGTGTCGCTCTAGTGCCCGTGTTGAAACCGCTCATGTCTGGCTGGTTGGCGACATTGTAGCCTGAGGAGAATCGATCCCATCCGGCGACCTCGGTGCCGGCGACCCCTCGGAAATAAGGGGCGTAAAAGCCGTTGGTACCGGCTAAAACATTGGGAATCAGCGTGGCAGCCACCAAGGCTGCGGTGAAAAATGATTTCTGGATATCCATGATGATCGGGAGTGACTTCGGTTCTTGCCCGGTTTCCGGGTTGAACCTATCGATGCCACAAGATTGCACAGAGACTAAAATCGGCGACTGAAAAACTGTTCTCGATGAACTTTTTGGCGGACGAGTCAGGCCGCCTTGCGGCGGATTCCCACGATCCGAAAGGCTACCTGCTGGAGAACCAGAGCCTCATCCAGATCGGCGCTGACCAGTTTGCGGTTGGCTTCCAACAATAGGCCCATCGCCTCGACCAATTCTTCAGTCCGATAATTGGCAGCCTGCTTCATGGCTTGAAACAAAACGAAGGGGTGGGATGCCAGCGGGTTAAAACGCCGGTCTGTCGGCATCGAAGAGGCGGGGATTCGATCAAGCTGGCTTTTAAACGAGTTGTAGTCGCGAGAGGGTTTTAGTGAACCGTTGGACAATAACTCCTTGAGCATCAGCAACGAGCGCACCTTGGAAATTAACCCATAAAGGAGCCCGATCTCAGACTTACGTTTGTCGGTGCCCACTCGAATTTCCCATAATTCCTCATCCAAAGTTCGCAGGAGTTTGGCTAAATCACGGTCTCCTAGCGCCTCGGCTAGGGCGAAGGCTCGAGCGATCTTCTGCCGGGAAACGCACAGTTGAATGTCGCTCAGAGTGACGATGTTCCGCTGACCGGTGTACAGAGCGAGTTTCTCGCACTCGGAGGCCAGCATCCGCAAGTTGGGACCAACCCGGTTGACCAGTTCAGCCAGAGCCTCGTCATCGGCCTCTTTTCCGGCCTCGCGCAGGATGCGAATTGCTTCGGATTCGGCCTTGCCGGCCCAATCCTTGTCGTCCTGAGAGAGGGCTACGAAGAGTTCAACGGTCCCCTGTTTCTCGAATGCTTTAAAGAAAGCCCGGCGTTTATCCGGTTTGCCTGCCGAGATGAGCAGGCGGACACCGTCCCAGCGGAAGGACTTGAGGGTTTCGGCCAATTCGGCGAGAGCCGAGGTGACAGAACTAGAAGCGGCAGTTCGGTCTTCGCCCAAGAAATTGCAGTTTTGGAACCACACCGCCTTGGCTCCTCCGAAGAATGGTAGCGTGTTCAGTGCCGCGTGCAGTTTCGCGATTTTCTGTTGGGCCTCTCCGGCATTGCTGGCGGTGGCGTCTAGCACCTCGTGATCCATCCCGCCGAGTTCCGAGCACCACTGTTCGTACAGGGCTCGAGCCCGTTGTTTGACCGAAAAATCATCATCCCCGCAGACAAGAACCATCGGGGCTGGGCCAGACTCGTCGGGAGAGGTGGTGGGAGCGGATCGAGCTGCCATCAAGCCTGTTCGCCTGGTTCTTCACTGTCTTCTTCGCCTGCATCCTCCTGCTCATTGGCGCCGGCCAAATGATCGCTCATGTCTTCCACATCATGGAAAAGGCTGCGGGTGACGAAAATAGGGCGTTTGAGAGCGCTGGCCAAAGCTAAGCAATCGCTGGGTCGGGCATCGATCTCCACCAATTTTGTGCCTAGTTCGTTTTGTTGGCGCAGAATTAACCGCGCGAAGAACGTGGAATTCTTCAGAGAGGTGATCACCACTCGTTCCAACTCGATTCCAAAGCCCTGAAAAACCAGGCCCATCAGATCATGAGTCAGCGGCCGATCTTTCGGTGTCCCTCGCAGGGCCATGCCAATCACCAGCCCCATGCTTTGTTCGACTTGGATGACGAACACCTTCTCATCGTTGCCGATGAACAAGGCACAGCCGCTGTTGGCGGGCAGGATGCCACGAATCTTCACCGGAATGACGTCATTCGCCATGGCGACAGGATAGGAACGGCCGGCCTGCCAACGCAAGCAAGCGTCCGGCATGCAGTCCTCCTGATTCGCATCGAGGGACAGGCTAGGGACAGGCTAGTGTAGTGTCTCATATTAGTCTTTAACAATTGGTTGGCTCCGTGCCAAAGCTTCCCGGGCTCGGCGGATTTTCTCCAGGATCACCGTTCCTTCAGCCCGCCACTGGTATCGCTGCGGCTTGAGATTCCGCTCGGCAA
>SYMJ01000199.1 GCA_005805505.1 Verrucomicrobiales bacterium
CTGCGCAATGACGGACGCATGTGGGTTCCGAAGCGCAAGGAAGACTGCAAGAAGAACCCCGCCGACATCGCCGAGGGTGATCGCGACTACTATCTGGAGCGCATGTACTCGGCCTTCGGCAATCTCGCCCCGCGCGACGTTGCCAGCCGAGCTGCCAAGTCCGTCTGCGACGAAGGGCGGGGTATCGGCGACACCGGGCTGGGCGTCTATCTGGATTTCGGTGACTCCATCCAGCGTTTAGGCGAAGGCAAGGTGCGCGAGCGCTACGGCAATCTGTTCTCGATGTACCACGAGATCACCAATGAAGACGCCTATAAGACGCCGATGCGCATTTACCCGGCGGTTCACTACACCATGGGTGGTCTTTGGGTGGACTACAACCTGATGAGCAACATCCCCGGCTTGTTCGTGCTGGGTGAGGCCAATTTCTCGGATCACGGGGCCAACCGCCTTGGGGCCAGCGCCCTGATGCAGGGACTCTCCGACGGTTACTTCGTACTCCCGAGCACCATCACGACCTACTTGGCCAATGTGAAGGCTGGGGGCCGTCCGGCGACCGATCGCGGGGAGTTTAAACAGGCTGAGGAAGAAGTTCAAAAATTCACCCGCCAAGTCACTTCGAGCAACGGCAAGCGCACGCCCGACAGTTTCCACAAGCAGTTGGGCAAGATCATGTGGGACTACTGCGGCATGGCTCGGAGCGCGACGGGTCTTCAGAAGGGCATTCAGCTCATCGGTGATCTCCGCGAAGAATACCGCACCAATGTCAAAGCGTTGGGCGAGCCGGACGGTTGGAATCAACCTCTCGAGAAGGCCGGTCGTGTGGCTGACTTCATCGAGTTGGGTGAGCTCATGTGTCGCGACGCGCTCATGCGCGAGGAGAGTTGCGGTGGACACTTCCGCGAAGAGTACCAGTACACGCCCAATGACGCCGAAGTCCAGCAGGGCATCGTCAATGCGGGCGACGTGAAGCGCCGTGACGACCAGTTCGCCTTCGTGGCGGCCTGGGAATACGCCGGAGCCCCAGATAAAGCCCCGATCCTCAACAAAGAGCCGCTCATCTACGAAGAAGTGAAGATGAGCACCCGGAGCTACAAATAACCCGCAGCCGCACAATCCCTTTCCCTACTGCCAATGAAAGTTAGCCTGAAAGTCTGGCGCCAGAAGAACGCGAAAGCCGCGGGCGAGTTCAAGACCTACACCTCGCCCGAGCTGAATCCGAAAATGTCGTTCCTGGAGATGCTCGACGTGGTGAACGAAGAGCTCTCTAACCGGGGCGAAGATCCCATCGCTTTCGACCACGATTGCCGCGAGGGCATTTGTGGCACCTGCTCGTTGGTCATCGATGGCAAGCCCCACGGTCCTCACAAGGGCGTGGCCACGTGCCAGACCTACATGCGCAGTTTCAGCAATGGCGACGAGATCGTCATCGAGCCCTGGCGCGCCAAGGCCTTTCCCATCGTTAAGGATTTGGTGTGTGACCGGAAGTCCTTCGACCGCATCCAGCAGGCCGGAGGATTCATCACTGTCCGCACCGGAAGCGCGCCCGATGCCAACAGCATCCCGGTGCCGAAGGAGAACGCCGACCTGGCGATGGATGCCGCTCAGTGCATTGGCTGCGGGGCCTGCGTGGCCGCCTGCAAGAACGCCAGCGCCATGCTCTTCGTGGCCGCCAAGGTGTCCCATTTGGGTTTGATGCCGCAGGGACAGCCCGAGCGTTATAAGCGCGTCAAATCCATGGTGGAACAAATGGATACCGAGGGTTTCGGAGCCTGCACCGTGACGGGAAGCTGCGAGGCGGTTTGCCCGAAAGAAATCTCCCTCGACTTCATCGCCCGGATGAATCGCGACTACGCCGTGGCTCTCATTAAGGGAGAACCCAAGCAGGTGGCTGGCGGTGGCGCAGGTTGACCCGCTAGGACTTTTTCAGCCCATCGTGGAAGCATCGCGAGGGCTAAAATGTTCCTCTAAACTTGCAAAGCGGAAGTTCCGGCCCGAAGATGTCAGTACCCTAGTCACAAAACACATGAAGATCTCCCAAAAGGTTTCGGTGGATACCCAGCGCAAAGGTTTTACGCTCATTGAGCTCTTGGTAGTCATTGCCATCATTGCCATTCTAGCGGGCATGCTCTTGCCCGCACTCGGCAAGGCAAAGTCTAAGGCTCAGGGCATCCTCTGCATGAACAACGGCAAGCAATTGATGCTGGGTTGGACTTTGTACTCCGGGGACAACCGGGACGAGATCTGCCTGTCAGCGGGTTTGGGCGGCTTGGTCAATGCCGCTAGCCCGACGAAAACCTATCCGTTGAACCAGTGGTGCATGGGAACCATGCATGAAGGTCCGAGTTGGACTAACACCATGCTGATTATGGACTCCTTGCTCTACAAAAACGTCGGAGCATTGGCGGTCTACAAGTGTCCTTCCGATAGGGCAACGACCAAGGGACCGTTTGGCGGTGGCGGCATCCCGAAGGTCCGGAGCCTGTCGATGAGTTGCTACATGAATCCTGTCCGGGGGCAGGAGTGGGGCACGGGGCGGGCTTACCGCAAGCAAAGTGATTTCATTCTCGGCGCTTCTCAAACATGGGTGACGATTGATGAGAACCCGGCGTCGATCAACGACGGTTGGTTTGTGCACGCCTCACAGACCTCCTTTGTCGATTACCCTGCTTCGTATCATAATGGCGCTGGTGGGCTATCTTTCGCAGATGGCCATTCGGAGATCAGAAGGTGGAGGTCGCCAACGATTCTCACCTACGGGCTTCGTGCGAAGTCCGACAGGGTTCTGGACACGTTGGACGCGACTTGGCTCTACGAGCGCACGACTACCTACTGAATTCTTGGTTCACTGATCCAGCGATCAGTCGACGACTGTTTACAAACCGCCAACTTGGCGGTTTTTTTGCGCTCGTGGTGACGTCGTCGAGTCATCCAGCGATGCAAGGCAGGCTTTGACGTCCGACGCCCGTGACGGTGTGATGGACCCATGCCGCGACGCCCCGCTGTAGACCGGTTTCTGCATGAGCGAGCCCGATTCGCATCTGGGATCCAACGTGTGGCCGGAGTAGATGAGGCGGGTCGGGGTCCGCTGGCCGGACCGGTGGTTGCGGCCGCGGTCATTTTGCCGCGCGCTTGGGTGTTGGAAGGGATTCCGGATGCGTTTGCCGATTTGAATGATTCCAAGCAATTGACCGAAGCTCAGCGGGATCGGTTCTTCGCCGGACTGACGGGTGATCCAGCCGTTCGCTACGCCATCGCTGCGGTGGAACCTTCGGTGATTGATGAGATCAACATCTTGCAAGCCACCCATCGTGCGATGAATCAGGCATTGGCCGATTTGGGGGACGACGTGGATCACGCGTTGGTGGACGGGCGTCCGGTTCGGAGTTTGCGACTGCCCCAGACAGCCTTGGTGAAAGGAGATTCTCTGAGCTATTCCATCGCTGCCGCCTCGGTGCTGGCCAAGGTGACCCGGGATCGGGTGATGCGGGAGGCGGAGGGGCGGTGGCCCGGTTATGGGTTTGCCAGTCACAAGGGTTATCCTACACCCGAACACCTGGAGGCCGTCGCCCGCCTGGGACCTTGTCCCATCCATCGCCTGAGTTTTGCGCCACTGCGACGGCCTGAACCGGAGCTATTCCCGACATGAGTCTCTGGTCCCAACTCCGGAAACCCGTCAAGCCTGTCGAAGCCGGGGCCCACCTCCGCCTCGGAAGACGCGGCGAAGACGCCGCTCGGGTCGAATTGGAGAGGCTGGGGATGAAGATCTTGTGCGCCAACTACCGGCACGGGCGTGGGGAGATAGATCTAATTGCTCGCGACGGGGAAGTGCTGGCCTTTGTGGAGGTGAAGTCGCGGTCGTCGGAGAGTTGGGCGCGTCCGGCCCAAGCGGTGGGGCGGCCGAAGCAGCGCATGCTTTCCGACACGGCGTTGGCTTACCTCAAAGAACTAGGCCGGCCTCAAGTCGCCTTCCGGTTCGACATCGTCGAGGTGCTTTTTGCCGGTGCCGAGGTTCGCGAAGTGCGGCACATCCCCAATGCGTTCCCGTTGGCTGAAGGGCGGATGTACCGCTAAAGTCCCCCCGGCTCAGTGGACCGGGGGAGGGGATCCCGAGTCGACACGCAGGGCGGCCTCCCGCTCGACCAAGGTCGGGTGCGAGTAGTAGAACCCGCTGAACCACGGATGGGGCGTCAGGTTGGAAAGGTTCTTCTCGTGCATCTTGCGCAAGGCTCCGATGAGCGAAGCACTTTCACCCATGGCGTTCCGGGCGTAGGCGTCTGCCTCAAATTCGTGCCGTCGTGACCGGCGGGTCCCTAAAGGGGTGAGCCAGAAGGTGACCGCCCCGCCCAGCAATCCAGCCAAGAGCAGCACCGGGGCGGTCCCGGCCGATCCTTTGAAACCAAAGGCTTCGAGGAACACCGACTGGCGGGCCAACCAGCCCAGCAATGCGAAGCTCACGAGCGATGAAACGCCGGCCCAAATGAGCATCTTGGGAATATGGCCCCGCCGGTAATGGCCGATTTCGTGGGCCAGCACCGCTTCGAGTTCCACCTCGGTCAACTGGGCGATCAACGTGTCGTACAGTACGATTTTCCGGAATCGCCCAAAGCCTGTGAAGTACGCGTTGGAATGGGCGGAGCGCCGACTGCCATCGGCCACCTGAATGGTCTTGGCGGAGAATCCGGTGCGTTCTCCCAGTTTGAGGAGGCGATCCCGCAGCGAACCTTCTGGCAACGGGGTGAATTTATTGAACAAGGGCAGGATGAGGATGGGGGCCAGAACCATCATTATCGCCTGGAACGCCATCAGGAGAACCCAGGCCCAGAGCCACCATTGGTCCCCGATCCAGTCGGTCAGTTTCAGAATACCACCAATCAAAGGCAGCCCAAGGACGGTGCTCAGGGCCAGCATCTTGAGGTGGTCGGTGACCCAGACCTTTAGGGTGCTCTTGTTGAATCCAAAGCGTTCTTCGAGCCGAAATTGGGACCACCATTCCAGCGGAAGGTCCGGCAAGCCCATGACGAGCGAAACCACCAACAGCCAACCGGCGGTGGCCAGCACGCGTGAACCGACCCAACCAGCCCAGAAGCTCAAGCTCCAGGGTAGGAATCCGCTACAGAGAAAGAGGATCTTGATAGCAAGACCCCACAGTTCCTCCATCTGGCCGAACCGGGATTTGGCGAGCGTGTAGTCCACGGAGCGGCGGTAGGTGGCTTCATCCATGATGTCCCGGACCGCCTCGGGCGGTTGATGGGCATGGGTCTGGACGTGGTTGCGATTCAACCGGTCCAGAAACCATTGGCCCAGCCAGCGCAACACCAGCAACGACAGGGACAAAAAGAGGATGAATGAAGGAGTCATCGAAAGCGTCTGGACCCAGCCAAGCACCGGAAGGCCTTCCCGACAACGTGGGAAACCTTCGTTGGTGGATTGTACGTGTTCGTACGATCGTGGTAAGAAGACTCAATCGTCGATGAAGATTCTGATTGTTATCCTGTTGGTCGGAGCCCTAGGAGCCGGAGGGTGGTATTATACCCAGCGCCAGCGGGCCGGGGCCGTTCCTCAGGTCAGTACCAAGGTGGACACCGCGGTCATTGAGACTCGCAACATCAAGTTCGCCATTAATGCCGCCGGCGACATCACGCCCGCCGAGCAGGTGAGTGTTCGGCCTGAGGTCAACGGCAAGATTGAAGTGCTGCCCGTGGATGTGGGTGACCGGGTGAAATTGGGGCAATTGCTCTTTAAACTAGATGACAGGGAATTGCAGACCCAGCGGCAGCAGGAAGACAAGAATGTGGAGCGATCCCGCCTGCAATTGGGGCAGGCTGAACGGGACTACAAGCGGGCTCAGTTGCTCTTTGAAGGCAAACTGATCTCCCAGGAGCTCTTCGAGGACAGCCGCACCAAGTTTGATTTGGCCAAGAACGAGCTGGCCTTGAGGGAAAAGTCCCTGGAACTCATCGTAGAACGTCTGCGAAAGACTGAGGTGATGGCCCCGTTCGATTCCACGATTCTCACCCGGCCTATCTCTGTAGGTCAGGCCGTTTCTGGCTCGGGCGGTTTTAATGCCGGCACCGAGGTGCTTACGATCGCCAATCTTAACGACCTGATCGTCAATGCTCACATTAATCAGGCAGATGTGACTCGGCTCCATGTGGACCAGCAAGTGCAGGTCAGCGTGGAAGCGGTTTCGGGCCTTAAGGTGGTCGGCAAGGTCGAGCGCATCGCGCCCCAATCGACCCTGAAAAACAATATTCGTGGTTTTGCTGCGCGCATCCTGCTGAAGGATGTCGATAGCCAGATCCGGCCGGGCATGAGTGCCAATATCTCCATACCGGTGGCCAGTGCCGACAATGTGGTGGCTACCCCTCTGGCTGCGGTGTTTACGGAAACCAATCCGGCGACCCGTGAAATCGAGCGTCACATCTGGGTTCGCAAGGAAGAGACATGGGAACGGCGCCCCATCAAGATCGGTGTGAGTGATTACTTTTTCGCCGAGGTGACTTCGGGGCTGCAGGCGGGCGAGGTGGTGTCTTTGGAAGATCGCGCCAAGGAGATGGGAATGGGCAGTGCCACGAACAGTGTCAAGGTAGCCACAAAGGCGACCACGACCCAACGCTGAGACTGAACCTGAACATGGCGCTGCTCGAACTTCGCAACGTCTCCAAGATCTACCATCTCGGTGGGGAGGAGATCCGAGCTCTAGACGATGTATCCCTCGATCTTGATCAGGGAGAATTTGTATCCATCATCGGTCCTTCCGGCAGCGGTAAGTCCACCTTGATGCATATCTTGGGCTGTTTGGATTCGCCGACCCGGGGCAATGTGGTTTTGGGCGGCATCGATATTGCCCAGGCTTCGGCCCGGGAACTAGCTCGGGTGCGCAATCGCGCTATCGGCTTCGTGTTCCAGTTCTTCAACCTGCTGCCCAAGCTCAACGTGCTGCAGAATGTTGAATTGCCGATGATCTATGCGGGCATCGGAAGTCGTGAACGTCGAGAGCGCGCTGAGAAGGCCCTGGAAATGGTAGAATTAAGCCACCGCCTCAAGAATCGCCCCAATCAGCTTTCCGGCGGTCAGCAACAGCGC
>SYMJ01000200.1 GCA_005805505.1 Verrucomicrobiales bacterium
TCGGAGCTCCGCAACCGTCCCCACTCGAGTCTGCTTTATCGACCTCGGCCCCCTCGAGACCAATCTCACAAACCTCGAAAGCGTCTCGTCCCGACTCGATGCCCATTCTCGATCCCTCCCTGTTGGATTCTTTGCGAACCCTTCGATTCGATGGAGAACCCGACCCGGTCACCGAGATCATCGATCTATTCCTGCGCGACACGCCCTCACGCCTTGAAGAGGCAATTGCATCCTTCCATCGGCGGAATACCACTGGAGTACAGGAGGCCGCACACACCCTGAAGGGCAGCGCCAACAATTTGGGAGCCCGCCGATTGGGAGCCGCCGCTGGACGCCTTGAAAACCAGGCATCCACAGGCCGATGGGACCTCATCGAAGAACTCCTTCAAGCCGCCACGACGGAACTCCAGTTGCTAATCCCGGAGCTGGAGAGTCAGCGTTTCCACTGAAATTGGCTGATAGAATCTCAATCCCCTCCACAAACTCACTGCATCATCGCCTCGATTTCCTCGGCCTCGATGGGGATGTCCGCCATCAGATCGACCGGTCCATTTTCCGTGATGAGGACATCGTTCTCCAGACGGACCGCGAAGTCTTCTTCCGGGATGTAGATGGCGGGTTCTACCGTCATGACCCAACCGGCGGCGAAGGGCTGATTCATGTGCCCCAAGTCATGGACATCTAGGCCGATCGGATGCCCATTGCCGTGCATAAACCACTTTTTGACCGGCTTCTTCGAGGGATCGGTGACTTTGACTTTCAGATCCTTCGGCTTCAACAAGCCCAAACCGACACATTCCTGGGCGACTAAATCCTCCGCTTCGGCCTGCCACTGGCTCCATATTTTGCCCGGGGTCAGCCCGGCAATGGAGGCCCGCAACACCCGGAGCACGGCGTCATAGACCTGCCGTTGTCGCCGCGTGAACCGACCGTTGACGGGAATGGTGCGTGTCAGGTCCGAGTTGTAATTGGCGTAACTGGCCGCCACGTCGAGCAACAGCACTTCCCCACTTCGACAAACCTGATCGTTGTCGAGGTAATGGAGCACGCACGAATTCCTGCCGGAACCGATGATCGGATTGTAGGCAAAATTACCGCGGCGGCGGATGAATTCATGAGCGAACTCCGCTTCCACATCACACTCGTTGACGCCCGGTGCCACGAAGCGGCACACCCGCTCGAACCCTGCTTTCGTGATGGAGCAGGCGTGGCGGATGAGGTCGACCTCCAGGGGATCCTTCACCACCCGGAGCGTGTGGAGCAGCGGTGCCACTCGACGGAAATCGTGCAGCGGATATCGGGAACGCAGATCGCGGATAAAACGCACATCCCGCGACTCGACCTCCACCACGGCCCGC
Source organism: Verrucomicrobiales bacterium (assembly GCA_005805505.1). Classification (GTDB taxonomy): domain Bacteria; phylum Verrucomicrobiota; class Verrucomicrobiia; order Limisphaerales; family UBA9464; genus SXXZ01. The sequence continues at coordinate 1,359 of SYMJ01000200.1, forward strand.
TTGTGCTCATTGGTGTTGAGCCAGACCGACTGGGACTCGCACATCAACCGATGGAGAATCCGGGGAAAGTCCGCCATCCAATGCACCGATCGAATGCCGGAGACCTCCATGGCCTGGGGCTTCGTCAACTTGTGCCCCTCCCAGATGGCGATGACTTCGCTAGTCTCGCGCAAGAACAGCATCTCCCGCATGCGCTCGTCCTCGGCCGACGGGAAGAGCACCAAGATGGACTCTTCCTGTTCGATGCCGCTCAAGTAGAACAGGTCGGTGTTGGGCACCATCCTGAGTGTACCGTCGGCATTGGTGGGAAGAACGTCATTCGCATTGAGAATGACCATGGCCCCAGACGGGAGCAGCGCGCGAAGTCGCTTTCGGTTCTGGGCAAACAGGGCGAACGGGATCGGAGCGTGTCTCACGGGCTCCAGATTCTCCCCGCGGGCGGCCTCGTCAACCCTCGGATGTTACCCTTCCCGAGCTCAGGGTGATTGTCCACCCGTACAGACTCTCAACAGAGCGTCCGGAGGGAGGCGTTGAAGGGATTCAGTAATCGAAGCCCCCTCGCCAGGAAAACGGTAGCCAGAATCCAATTCTGCCAAGGGTTGCAACACGAACCGACGAACCTGGGCCCGAGGGTGAGGCAAGACCAATTGCGGCGTGTCGCGGGTTTCACCATCCCAGGCGATGAGGTCCAAATCGAGGGGGCGCGATTCGTTGTGCACCACTTTCGGACGACGCCCAGCCTCGACCTCCACGGATTGAAGAAACGCCAGCAGCGACTCAGGAGTTTCTCCATCTTTAGGGACCAAGATCGCCACCGCATTGGTGAAGGTCGGTGAACCCGGTGGACAGTCTACCGGAGTGCTGGTCCAGAGCGACGAACGCTGCAGGAGCCTGCTGGAACGGTCTTCTAAACGATCCATCGCCCACCGGATGAGGGATGCCGAATCGCCGAGGTTCGACCCCAAAGCGACCACAACCTTGACCGGAATAAAATCCATGCGATGGAGCGGAATGAATGCTGGGGCTGATAGGCTCAGTGCAAGCCCAGGACATCTTGCATGCTGTAAATGCCGGGAGCCTTGCCGACTACCCAATCCGAGGCCCGAAGCGCTCCCTGGGCAAACGTGTCGCGACTGCTGGCCTTGTGTGTCAGTTCGACCCGCTCCCCCACCGCGGCGAAGAGGACGGTGTGATCTCCCACCACATCGCCGCCGCGCACCGCATGGATACCGATTTCCGAGGGCGTGCGGGCGCCGACAATGCCGTGCCGGCCGTGACGCAGCGCGTCGTCCAACTGGACCTTGCGGACATCGCCCAGAATTTCCAACAAGGTGGTCGCCGTCCCGCTGGGCGCGTCCTTCTTGAGCCGGTGATGGGTCTCGATCACTTCAAGGTCAAAGGAAGGGCCAAGAATTTCGGCTGCCTTGCGAGTCAACCAGAAGAGGGTGTTCACCCCGGTCGAGTAATTCGAGGCCCAGACCATCGGAATCTGAGTTGCAGCCGACCGGATGGCCGCCTTCTCCGCCTCGCTGTGACCTGTGGTGCCGATGACCAGGGCTTTTCCATGGGCCGCACACAAGGCAGCCACCTGAGCGGTGGCATCATGGTGCGTGAAGTCGATCACCACATCGGCCTGCGGAAGAACCGCCGCCAAATCATCGCCGACATCCAGCCCGGCAACGACCTGCAATTGCGGATGATCCTTGGCACACGACAGCAGTGCCTGACCCATCCGCCCCTTGGAACCCGTGATGATGATGCGCGTCACGAGTTGAACCCTACTGCGATGTCTCCCGGCGAACAAGAAAGCCGATGCTCACCCTTTTCGCTCAAACCGCTCAAGACCGACGGCTCATGGCTTCCGGTGGCCAGAAACCGCATTCTGGTGTTCTCTGGTCCGACTTCATGGCAATACCCGGGGCCCCCTTAAAACCGATCCCTCACTTTGTGCGATGGGCGGGGCGAATTCTGGGCTGGACCGGGAGCATCGGCCTCGTAGCGATCGGAGTCTCGACCGAAGAGGTGACCACTCGGGGAGCCAGTTGGCTCTTAGGCGGATTCACTCTGGCAATCGCCCTGGAAACCCACCGCTGGTTGCCCACCCAGAACACCGTCGCGGCCGCCGGCCTAATTTCATTGGTAGGAGGCATCATGGCGGTCCTTCTGGGCTCCCGCTCTCCAGCGGCCTTGAAACTCAATCTCCTCATCTGGTTCAGCCACCTTTTGGCCAGCCGTGGGCTTACCCGTTACTTGCTCCGCCCCTTGCGCAGTCGCTCCGGTTATGGCGTGGGCGTTCTGATTGGGACGACCGTGTTGTCCGGAGTGTCCATAGGGCTCTCGCAGGCCCTCGTCGGCCTTCCCATCTCAATGCCAGGACTCGGACTCTTGTGGGTCGGTGCTGGCATCGCTCTCCTGGCTGCCAGCGTCTGGCTTTTGGTGAAAAAGCCTATTCCCGAGGTGCCTAACCCGTTTCCCGCCGGCTTGTGGCTCATTCTGACCCTGACTCAACTCGTGGCCGGGGTGGCCACCGGACACCGTATTGAGGCCGCCTGGGCCGGCACACTGGCTCTCGCCGCGACCCTGGGAATCTACGGAACCCTGCGGACCGCACGACGCCAAGTTCATTGATCTATGGAGACCGGCGTCTTCGTGTGGACCAAAAGAACCCGCGAAACCCGCATTCCATCCAACTCGCACACCGTCAACTGATGGCTACCGAGAGCCACCGAATCGCCAATCTTAGCAAAGCCGCCCAGCTGTTCGGTCATCCAACCACCGACCGTGTGGACCTCCGAGGCCTCCACGGGTTCCTTAACTAACTCCGATAGCTCAAAGAGAGGAAGCGCCCCGTCCAATCGCCATTGGCCATCGCCCAACACCTCGATGCGCGGCTTTTCTTGGTCGAACTCATCTTGAATCTGACCCACCAGTTCCTCGAGGACGTTCTCCAAAGTCACCATGCCGGTGGTGCTGCCGTATTCATCCACCACCACCGCCAGATGAAGGCGACGGTCCAGAAAGAGTTGCAGCAACCGGTCCAAGCGAGCGGTCTCCGGGACATAGATGACCGGCTTGGAACTGGCTTGCAGATCTGAAGCCAACCCTCCCGCACCCCGCCGCAAGTAGATGTCCTTGACGTGCACCACGCCCATCAACCGGTCGAGATCTCCTCCATCGCTTAATGGAAAACGAGAATACCGAGTCTCGTCGGCCAAGCGGAGGCATTCGGCGATGGGACGTCGAATGTCTAGGGCCACGATCTCCCGCCGAGGTCGCATCACTTCCCGCACCCGCCGTCTTCCTAGATCGAGGGAGTTTTGAACAATTTCACGGGCCAACACCGAACTCCCGCCGGCAGCCAACGTCGAACCCAGCATCAATCGAAGCTCATCCTCCGAATGCACCTCACCATGACCCGAGGTCTCGATGCCCAATCGTTGCAATACCCAAAGCGACGTCCAGTTCAGGACCCAAATCAAGGGATAGGTCACCACGTAGAACCAGTGGAGCGGATAGGCCACCCAGAGCGACGCGGGCAGCGGGCGTTTAATGGCGATGAATTTGGGGGCCTGCTCTCCCACCACGACATGGAAAAAGGTCACCGCCATGATGCCCACCGAGGCCGAAAGCAGGTGACGCAATTGGGCCGACTCAATCTGAAACCAGCCGAACACCGGTTCTAAAAGTGCAGCAAAGACCGGCTCGGCCACCCATCCCAAAGCGAGGCTCGCCAAGGTAATGCCCAACTGGCAGGCACTCAGGTACCCATCGAGATGACCCAGAATATGGCGAACCATCCTAGCCCGTCGGTGCCGTCGCTGAACATACCCTTCCAACTGGGTGTCTCGGACCTTCACCAGAGCGAATTCGGCCGCGACGAAAAACCCATTGAAAGCCACCAGTGACAAGGCCAGTGACAGCTTGCCCACCACTTCGAGGACCGAAGAGGAGTCACTCATGATTGAACCTCTAGAAATAAAGCCCCGAGAACATCTGACAGCGTCACGATCCCCACCTCGACGCCACCGGGTCCGCGGACAATCGCCAGATGCTCTCCGGATCGCTGAAAGGCCCGAAGAGCCTCCTCGATGCGCAGTGAATCCTCCAAGAACAGCGCTGGCCGCAACCAATCCCGCGCCGTCTTGCGTTGGCCATCCGGATCCGAATACAGCACGTCCTTGAGGCTGACAATTCCCTCGATCCGACGGCCTGCCCCTCGGCTACTCCATACAGGCATGCGAGTTCGCCCTTCCCGGCGACACAAGTCCCGGATCTCTTCCAATGTGGCCGAGGCTGTGATGGTCTGGACTGAATCCAACGGTTTGGCCACACGGGAGAGCGTGAGGTTCTGGGCATCGATCACGCGGTTGATGATCGAGCGTTCCGTCTTGGACAACTCACCGGTGCTTGATTGAATCAAGGCCTTCAGTTCATCCCGATTGGCAAAGAGGCGGCTGCTGAGAGCACGGTCACCGGTCACCCAAAGGAGCCCCTGCGCAAATCGCCCCACCAGGAACACCGCGGGCGAGAGCATCCAGTGGATGGCCGCAAAGACCGGCAGCAGCAATAAGCAGAGCCTGTTCGGCATGCGCTGAAACAGGCGCTTGGGCAATAATTCGCAAACCAGGTAGATGGCCAATCCGGTCGCCAGCAGCATCGGCCACAACGTCCATTCGCGATCCTTGGCCCATCCCTGGAGGTCCTGCCAAATCAGCGCCACTGCCGAAAAATTAGCTACCGTGTTGCCCACGAGAATGGCCCACAAAAAGTCTTCCGGTCGATCCATGTAGGCGAGCAGGCGACGAGCGTTGCCACTGCCAGCCCGAGCACGCTGCCGCACACGGAGTCGGCTCAGGGCAAAGACCCCGGCTTCCATGCCCGAGAGGAAAAAGGACACCAGCAGCCAGCCGGCCACCGAAGTCCAGTGCATCAACTCGTGGTTCACAGCGCAGCCTCCGTCTCCACGAGCAGTTCCCGGATGCGTCGCTCGTCTGATTGCTTGACGGTAATTCGGAGCCCCTGATACCGGAACACCTCGCCCGGAGTCGGCACAACATCCGCCAACCACAGCACCAACCCGGCCATGGTTTCCACGTCATCGGGAGGATTCATCGCCGGATATTCGCGCTGAAAATCGTCCAGTCGCATGGCTCCATTGACCCTCCAACGTCCGGGTGCGAGGCATTCGAAGACAAACCCTTGCGCCTCCCCTTCCCGACGGATGGGGCCAACAACCGACACCAGAATGTCCTGCAAGGTCAGCAGACCGGCGATGCTGCCATACTCGTCGAGCACGATCGCCACACCCCGGCGCTGCCGTTGCATGGATTCGAAGAGCTTCAGAAGATTCATGCTCTCGGGCACGAACGATGGAAACTCCATTGCCATGAAAAGGTCGGTGTCCGAATCGAGCAACAAGGTCCGAGTGTTCAGCACACCCACCACATCGTCGGGCGATTCATCGTACAGAGGAATCCAGTGGTGACCCGATTTCCGGGCCTCCGCCACCATCTGGTCCATGGGCAGGTCATCCCGCAGCAGCACCATCCGAGCCCGCGGCTGCATCACATCTCCAGCGGTGCGTTGATCGAGCGAGAGCACCTGCAGCAGAATCTCTTTTTCTCCAGCGCCCAGCGTTCCTTGCTGATGGGCCAACTCAATCAGATCGGCATATTCGTCGTCGGAAACCCCCGTCTGGATTTTGGCAGACTTGGGCACCAAGCGCTCCACGACACCATCCACCCAGGCTTGCGCAATCTTTCGCACTGGCCGAGTAAGACTAACAAAGAGCCACAGCGGTTCAGCCACTCTCAAGGCCCAGACCTCTGGGCTTCGAACCCCTAGTGCTTTGGGAGTCACCTCGCACGTCAGCAACAGCAGGAGCAAGCCCAACGCGGCCCACCAGACCCCGGGAATCCCCGGATCGAGCGCCAACCCACTCCCCACGGTCAAAGCCACCAGGAGCGAGTTGGACAGCGTATTGCCCAAAGCGATGGCTGCGAGGACATCGGCCGGGTGCGCCAGAAGGTTGCCGACACGTTCGCTGCCCCTGCGACCGGATTCGAGCAGACGACGCGCCCGCCACGACCCCAGTGAAAAAAGGGCCGATTCGGCGAGTGCAAAAAAGAAACTCGCTGCAACCAGCGTCAGGAGGACGAGCATCGGTGTTGTGGACTGTGGAACCAACGGCCTCCATCGACTCCAAAAGTCGCCTCGGATTCAATCCCGGAAACACTATGGCCGGGTGAACTCTAATGGGAAAGACCGAAGACTGGGCAGTGGGCACCTTCCCATTCTCGACCAAAACCCCTATCATTCACGCATGCGAACCGTCGTGTATCCCGGGAGCTTTGATCCGATCACCAACGGCCACCTCGACGTGGTCCAGCGTGCGGCCAAAATGTTTGACCAAGTGATTCTCGCCGTGGCGAACAATGAAACCAAACACCCGCTCTTCAGCCTGGAAGAACGCAAGCGGATGGCACTCTCGGCCGTCTCAAATCTGAGCAACGTCGTCGTCGAGACCTTAGAAGGACTTCTAGTAGACTACGTGGTTCGCCACAAAGCCTGTGCGGTCGTCCGCGGTCTTCGGGCCGTGAGCGACTTTGAATTCGAATTCCAGTTGGCCCTCATGAACCGAAAACTGAATGAGAATGTGGAGACCGTTTTCCTGATGCCCAAAGACTCCTACTCGTTCCTGAGTTCGCGCCTGGTCAAAGAAGTGGCCCGCCTCAAGGGCGACGTCTCGCCCTTCGTGTCCACCGAAGTCGTGCAGGCACTCCGTCTAAAGCTCAACACCTCCAACGACTGAAGTTCGGGCGCGACCCGATCCCGACCGCTTCGCCTCCAGATTCTTGAAGGTGGGACCCAAGATCGGCCACGGCCACCTGTTGGGCTCTTCCCAGGCACCTGCCAGGCAACCTACTGGGCACCTGCTAGGCACATCCTAGGCACATCCTAGGCACCTGCTAGGCTCCTGCTAGGATTCTCCTAGATCGCACCGAAGTCAGACCCTCGGGTTGGAGGCTGGAGCCGATGATCGCGAATCTCAAAAGGGCGGCCTGTTGGATTAATTTTTTACGCGAAAATTTCCCGGAGCGTCGCGTCGCTATTGCATCCCCTGAGCGGTATGGGCACTGTCTGGATTGTCAGTACAACCCGTGCACCGGTAGCTCAATTGGATAGAGCTTCTGACTTCGGATCA
>SYMJ01000201.1 GCA_005805505.1 Verrucomicrobiales bacterium
GCAAATCCTCCCGAAACTTCTCCTCGCCCAGACACCAACCGCGCCGAATCGGCTTGAACTCCTCGCCTTCCTCCGCCCCACGCCGTTCCTTTACCTATCAATATCAAGAACCGACCCTTTTACTGACCCTTTTATGTGCCGGCTATAGGACCGATAAAACATCCTTGGGTGACATTTTTCATCGCCCCTCAATCAAGAAAAGGGCGCGCAACCGTTCCGGCACCGATGCCGCCAGCCGCCAGTTAATCGTGATGGGGCGTTCGTCCTGCCAGCTTTCGAAGGTCACCTCGCCGCAATAATGAAAGGGCGCTGACTGTGAGCGGATCTTCTTCGACCGGCGGACGAAGAGATGGACCTTCAAACCCTTGTCCACATGGTGTCTCAATAGCTGTCCACGTTTTGATGCTTGAGTCGTGCTGTTCTGGCTTTTCCATTGGAAACAATCGGCGCTGAGAAACTTATCTTCGTAGCCGTGATTTTCAGGCAGGTCGCCTTTCTCAAGTGTCACGAGCAGAAACAGATGCCGGTCGGAAGCAACGAACCCAACGTTCCAAATAGCGGCCGAAAAGGTCAGCCCAAACAGCAGCGGGATTTTCTCTCGGAGGTAGGTTTGCCACAGAGTGGGACCTTCTGGCTCCCCAACCGATATCCGCCCTTCCAGCACTTCCACTTCCCCGCTGCGATTGAGGTACTCCGCGAGTCGCCAGTCGGCCAGTTCCAGAGCTAGTTCCTGGAAGGCGCCTCGCAGTTCTGGGGCGAGGGTTATCTTGGAGGCAAACTGCCGGTCGCGGTACGTGAAGAAGGTCTTCCGCGTTGCATCGCCGTCGCCCGTCCAAGCGTTGATGGGATTACTCTCCAGCATGCGGATGAGGCTGGCGCGATCCGCAAGGGCCGGGCCGACATCTTGGCGGAGCTTGGCCGACCGCTCGGCCTGCCGTCGGAAGCCGCTTTGCAAGGCCTCGATCGGCATCGATCCAGGAAGTTGGTCTTCGTCGAGCAGTGCCAACAGCGTGAGGATCTTGAAGCTCTTGGTCATCCGGGTGGATTCGAGTTCCGCGAGGAACTCCGAGGCCTGGTCCAAGGCCGCGGCTTGGGCCTGCGAGAGGTCGCCCATGGCCTTCACGTAATGGAGCCAGGAACCATGCGATTGCCGAACGGACCGCGGCGTAAACCCATCACGGAACATCTCGGCCGCGGTAGGGCGCTGCCCATGCCTTTCGCGAAAGTCCAAGTAGTATGCCTGCAACGCATCTCCGTGTGCAGGTTGCCGCAACAAGGATCGTAGGATGTCAACCGCCTGGAGTTCATAGGTCACCTCGCATCCTGGAGGCAGTTCGAAGTCACCGCCCAGCAGCAGGTTCAGTGCTTTGTCGATGTGCTGATCCCCGGCCGGGAGGGCCAAAAGCGTGCGCGGTTTATTGAGGAAGCTCCGGTGGTTGCCGATGTAGTCGATCACCGTCAGGTGAGCCTTGCCCTCGGCCCTACGCAGGCCCCGACCAAACTGCTGCATCCACAAAATGGACGACTCGGTCGGACGCAACATCATCACCGTATCAACATTGGGGATGTCCACGCCCTCGTTGAACATGTCCACGGCGCAGACAACATCGAGTTGCCCAGTTTCGAGGGCCTCCAACGAAGCCGCTCGCGGTGCTGAGTTCTCGCCCGAATGGACGGCGACCGAACGGCAACCATTCCGGCTGAAGAAATCGGCCATGAAGTCGCTGTGTCGTTGAGAGCAACAAAAGGCGATTGTGCGTCGGCCGCCACGCGCGCGCAGTTGGTCGAGAGCATTCTGGGCCCGTTTCTCGGTAGCCACTGCGCGGGTCAACTCGGCTTCGTCGAACCGGTGATTGCGCCAAGGGATGTTCTGGTAGTTCACCTCGTCGGGCACGCCGAAGTAGTGGAACGCGGACAACAAGCGTTCGCGGATGCCACGCGCCAGGTCGCAGCGGTAGACTAGGTTCTCTTGGCATAGCCCCAGCAGGTCACCGCCATCCGTGCGCTCAGGCGTAGCGGTCAGGCCCAGCAGGAACTTCGGAGTGAAATGGGCGATGAGGTTGCGGTAGGTGGCCGCGGCGGCGTGATGGAATTCGTCGACGATGATGTAGTCGAAGCAATCCCGTTCGAAGGCCTTGAGATGCCGCTGCCTGCCGAGGGTCTGGATGGAAGCGAAGAGCACGTCGGCGTCGGGCACTTTGTCGGTGCCGTTGTAGTTGCCCAACGAAGCCCGGGGCCGGATCCGACGAAAGGTCTTCAAAGCCTGCGTCAGAATTTCCTCACGGTGTGCCACGAACAAGATCCGGCGGAACTCGGGCCGGCAACTATCGAAGGCGCTCAGCCAGGTCTTGCCCAGGCCGGTGGCTAAGACGACCAAGCCGGCAGAATTGCCGTCGCGGCGGGTTTGCTCGAGAGCTGCCAGCGCCTCACGTTGGATATCATGAGGCGGTGGCGCATTCTCGCTGGTTTCGAGGAGCACCATCCCACGCGAGCGCTCCGGTGGTCTGCGGCGCTCGGTGTATTCCCGAATCCATTCCTGCGTCACCAACCGTGTCGCCGGATGGTGGAAGAGTTGGTCGAAGCTTTGCTGAACGTGTGCGATGCCCTTGGGATCGGCCGAGGTGAGCACGCGGTAATTCCATTCAATGCCTTGTTGAAGCGCCGAATTGCTCAAGTTGGAGCTACCGACCAAGGCGGTGGCGGTGCCATCGGGAAAATGGAAGAGGTAGCCTTTGGGGTGAAAGCTGACTTGGAGCGTCTCGAAGACCCTGAGCTCGATCTTGCCGGAGAGATCGGTGAGCCGAAGCAACGCCTCGGGCTCAGTAATATCGAGGTAATCGCCGGTAAGGAGCCGGAGTGTGCCACCACGATCGAGCAAATCGCGCAGGTGTTCGATCACGAGATCCAAGCCACTCGTCCGGACGAAGGCCACACACAGGTCGGCTCCGACCGCACGGTCGAGATGAGCCCGAAAGTGGGGTAGGAGCGGATCATCACCACCACCGTGAATCAGAGACCGATCATGGGGCACATCCGCCAAAGCATGACCACTGGCGGCGGGTCGGCGGAAATAGTTCCCCTTCGACGGGATGACGTTGCGCACTCCACCTCGAGGGTCCGGGAGATCCCCGGTGTAGCGGGGGATCACATGAATGTGCAAATGGAACACGGTCTGGCCGGCGGCCGCCCCGATGTTAATGCCGATGTTGAATCCGTCGGGTTGGTGTCGGCGCAAAATCTCTTGACGCGCCATCTCAATACCCTGCAGCAACGCAACCTGCTCTTCGGCAGTGGCATCGAACCAAGTCGGAATGTGCCGGCGCGGTATGACCAATAGGTGCCCAGGCGACACCGGGAATCCATCCCACAAGCCAATGAACCGGTCGGTCTCGAAGGCGATTCGAGTGTGGTCTGGTTGGCAGAAGAGGCACGGGTTGGACATGGCGCGGGTCAGGAGAGCGATGAGTTGGGAAGGTACTGGAGCGGTTCAGGACTCCCCGCCGAGTAGCAAAGATTGCAGTGCAGCCTCGAGCTCTTGCGGCGGACGAAATAGTCGCACTGGCAAATCCGGCATCGGTAGCGGTGACGAGAAATCGTCGTATTCTGAGGGGCTTTTTGAGTCAGCGCCTGATGACCAAGCTTTGTGGCTGGCTGATATCCAGCAATGCGCACCAATTCCTGCCATTCAGGACCGTGGGGTTTTGCGTTGGCTCCGTGCAGCAGGTGAACCGCGACATGCGCGGCTTCGTGACACAGCACCTCAAGCAGGAACCTTCGCGGCACCGTCTGGAGTTTGGAATTCAACCGTATCTGCCCAGTCATTGGGCGTACCCGCCCAAGCGACTTCGTCATCCTCCCGGAAAAAGTGACTGTTACCCGGCCCGGAAGTTGGGGCGTGCGCCAAGAAGTGGCCCAATCGGCCAGCGCTTGGGTATAGTTGAACGGTTTGCTCGGCACGGTCTTCCTTGGCGGCAGAACTATTCCCTTTCAGCCGGTGAGTTAATTAAAGAGTACCCCGCCATTTCAGTGGCTCCAAGCCGGCAGGCGATGGAATCCCGGAAAGTAATGGGCCGGGCCTTTGACTCGGCGATAGTTGGATCTTTGCATACACACCAAAATGCAGGATGCCCTCAGACATCCGCTGGGTGACCCCTACCCTTTGGCAACCGCCTCAATTCCCGGGGTTTCTTTCGGGTTCGTTTCCACGACCGAAAAGGCTCTACCGCTTGGGGAACCGATGGCTCTCAGTAAGGCCCATCGATCAGGAAACCACACCACGCTGCATCTCATCGTCCCAATGGACCAAGGCTTCGACCGCCGCCGGATATGAGTTGGGCTCAACTCGCGCTCTAAATTTCAGCCCGCTTTCGAACGCTCTACTGCTCGGTCGTACTCCGCCTCTCAATCCAGTCCTGTCTTGGTTCCTGGACTCAGCCCTTGGACCCCCGCATGAATCAGGCACCCAACCTGAAATCCCGTCAGTGGCCCACCGTCGTACCCATCCAAGGAGTGCACCGGTTCCGGGGCCAGAAGGTCGATGCCC
>SYMJ01000202.1 GCA_005805505.1 Verrucomicrobiales bacterium
ATGAGGAGCATCACCGTCCAAGAGAGACGGGTTCCCTGGTCCTCTTCCCGCATGTAGTCCCGATCTGAGAGCATTGCGTTTAACTATAGTCTGGGCTGGGTCCATTTTCCAATGCGGATCCACTCGCGCCGCATTCACCGCGTTCACCGCGTGCTGCGCTGGAGATTCCGCTGAAGAGCGAGGGCGAGGGCCAAGCCTCCGATGAAGCCTCCAAGGTGGGCTAGATGAGCAATGGGGCCTACCACAAAGACGACACCCAAGGCGCTAAGGACGATGCCACCCAACAGGACAAACTTCGCCCGGATCTCCATAGGAATGACGAAGAATAGCAACACCCTCAGACGTTCCTCAGAGTGCAACGCTCCGAGGGCTGCCAATAGGCCACACAATCCCGCTGATGCACCCACCACGGGTCCTCCAAAGGAATCCGGCATCATCCAAGCACCCGCCACGTGGAGAATACCGCCCAGGGTTCCGCTGACGAGGTAGAGCAGGACGAAACGCCACCGCCCGAGGGTCGTTTCCATCACAGGACCCAATGAGTGCAGCAGAAGGAGATTCATGGCCAAGTGAATCCATCCCCCATGCAGGAACTGAAAACTCAGGCATTGCCACCAGGCTCCCCGTAGCAACCCCTCTAGGCTCAGGGCATGATTCAATTCAAACCAGCGCTTGCGGCCCGGATCAACCCGGTAGAGCCATTGCTCATAGGCGAAAAATGCCAGATTGAGCGCAATCAAAACTCGGGTCGCTCCTCGCTCCAACGGCAGCGGCTCCCCGCGCGGGGGCGGCAAGGGGGGCGGCGGATTCATGGCGGCGTATGGCGGCTACCGGGGAATTTAATCCACCGACACCATCGCCTTAATGACCCCGGTCTCGGGTTTCAACCAGGAGGGAAACTGATCGATCATCTCTCCGAAGGCCGAGCGATGGGTGATCCAAGGCCGGGTATCGATCCGGTTCGCCTCGATGTGGCCGATAATGCTGCGGAAATCCTCGGGGAGAGCATTGCGGCTTCCCAGAATGCTCAGTTCCCGACGATGCAAGATCGGAGCATGGGGGAAACTCAAATCGGCCTGGGTAATCCCCACATACACCAAACGTCCGGCAAACGCGCAGAAGCCCAGTGCCTGGCTCATAGATTTGTTAGACCCGGTGGCATCGATGACCGCCTCGGCCCCGTTGCCGTCGGTCAGCTTCTCGACCGCAGTGAACTCGGATCCGTCGGCCCGGGTTAAAACGGTGTCGGTCACTCCCATGACGTCTCGGACAAACGCCAGGCGTTGCTCGTTCATGTCCATCACCACCGTCCGAGCCCCACTGAGTTTGGCGAACTCGATGACACTTAATCCGATCGGACCGGCCCCGATCACCAGGACCGTCTCGCCCGGCTTCAGAGCGGCGCGGAACACGGCATGACTCCCGATGGCGAGGGTCTCGACGAGCGCCAGTTGTTCGAAATCTAGAGAAGGACTCCCATGAAGTTTGCGGGCTGGCACCGTGTAGTACCGCCGAAGGCCCCCGTCGCAATGCACGCCCAGGGTTTGATTGTGATGACAACAATTGGTGTGCCCCCGGCGACAGGCGTGGCAGTGCTGGCAATTCAGGTAGGGCTCGACGCTGCACCGATCTCCGGGACGCACGTTCGTGACCCCTTCACCGACGCTTACCACTTCGACGCCCAGTTCATGCCCTGGAATCCGGGGGTAGGAAAAGAAGGGCATCTTGCCCAAGTAACCTCCGAGGTCGGTGCCGCAAATGCCCACTTGATGGACGCGGACCACGGCCTCACCCGAGCCGGGAGCGGGGGGTTCATCGATATCGATGACCCGGAATGATCCGGGCTTTTCCAGTTGAATGGCCTTCATGCGCGGGGATTACATCGCGGATCGATGGGCGATGTCCGCGGGTTCAACAACTGAAGGGAAACCCCGCCTGCGAGGCGAGAACATCGTTCCAGATTGCCGACGACGATTCTGTTGACGGCCCACAGCCAAAGGAACAGATTTTTATCCGACCCATGAAATTGTTGTCGCAAACCCACCGACCCCCTCGCTGTGGCTTCACGCTCATCGAGTTGCTCGTCGTCATCGCCATCATCGCCATTCTGGCAGGCATGCTCCTGCCCGCATTGGGAAAAGCCAAATCCAAGACCCTTGGCATCCAGTGCATGAACAACAACAAGCAGATGATGTTGGCTTGGCGACTGTACGCCGATGATAATCAGGGCTTACTCGTTAAATCTCTGGCTGGGGGACCCGAGGACAACTTACGCGTCCTCCTCGTGGCGGGATCTGCCAGCGATTCTCCGACCAACACCATCGACAAGAGCCCCCTGATGAAATACATGGGCAACGCTCGCGAGGTTTGGAAATGCCCCGCAGATCGAACGACTCGGATTGAAGCCGGCAAGAAGGTTCCGCGCGTCAGAAGCCAGTCGATGAGTCAGGCGTTTGATTATGGTGGGTGGTTGCCGGCGCCTCCGTACAAGACATACGGGCGACTGGATCACATTGTGAATCCAACCATGACTTGGGTGATGGTGGACGAGCATCCCGATAGCATCAACGATGCGGCCTGCGCCGTTCAAATGGTCAGGCCCGAGGCCAAGTCCGGCAACATCATCGATTTCCCGGCAGCGTACCACAACGGAGCCGCGGGCTTCTCCTTTGCGGATGGCCATTCGGAGATTCATCGATGGGTCGGCAGCAAGATCCGAACATTCGGCCGAGGCAGCAACACCGGGTTGAATGTCCCGGCGGGAGAGTCCCTCGTCGACGCGAAATGGTGGTCCAGTGTGACGACAGTGGGTCCCGGTTACGAGTGAGAGCGGTCCGATAAGACACCCGGACCAAGACCATCCGGATCAAAAAAACGGGAGTGGAAGGCGCTGAGCCCCACTCCCGTTTTTCTTGGTTTACTCCCAACGCCCGCGAGCGAGCTCCGTTATTTCTTGGCCTTGGTCGCCTTGGCCCGGGGCTTTTCGGGGATCGACGGCTGAGACTTCTGTTGCCAGTCGGCAATCGCTTCATTGGCCCAGATGTCCGCAATGGTCTGACGGCGACGCACCACCGAGGTCTTCTTGCCGTGGACCAAGATCTCGGTCGGCAACGACCGACTGTTGTAGTTGGAACCCATCACCGATCCATAGGCGCCGGCGCTCAACAGCGCGAGGGTGTCGCCTTCTCCCACCTTGGGTAGCGGACGATCTTTGGCGAAGTAGTCACCACTCTCGCAAACCGGCCCGACCACGTCGGACGACACCTTAGCCCCAGCCTTCTTCGTCAGCGGCACGATTTCATGGAAGCTGTCGTAGAAGGCCGGTCGGATGAGGTCGTTCATCGCAGCATCCACGATGACAAAGTTCTTCTTGCCGGTCTTCTTGATGTACTCGACCCGGGTAACCAAGGCGCCCGCGTTGCCGCTCATGAACCGACCCGGTTCGAGGAGGATCTTCAGGCCCAAGGGCTTGAGGAGCGGGATCAGCGTCTTTGCATACAAGTCCGGAGTGAGGATCTCTCGGCCGGCAGCAGTCTTCCACCAGGCAGCGTCGCCCGAGGCGAGGGCATCCTCGTAAACAATGCCAATGCCGCCCCCGATACTGAAGAAGTCGAATCCATGGCGGGCATTGAGCTTTGTCACCAGCGGTCCGACCTTTTCGACGGCCTGCCGGAAAGGCTCAACGTTGGTCAACTGGGAACCGATGTGCATTTGCAAACCCCGAAGGCGGATGTTGGGGAGCTTGGCAGCCCGAGCGTAGACGGCTTCGATGGACTCGAACTGGATGCCGAACTTGTTGTCGTAAGTACCAGTGGTGATCTTGGCGTGCGTGTGAGCATCGACGTTCGGATTTACCCGCACGGCCACCGGGGCGATTTTCTTGAGCTTTACCGCCACCTTGCTAATCCGGACCAACTCGGCCTCGGATTCCACGTTGAAGCTATAAATACGCTGCTTCAGAGCGAAGGTGATCTCCTCCTCGGTCTTGCCGACTCCAGCAAAGACGCATTTTCCGGGATCACCGCCAGCGGCAATGACCCGCTGGATTTCACCAGCACTCACGGTGTCGAACCCGCCTCCGAGGTCCGCGAAGGTGCGAATCACAGCGAGATTGGAGTTGGACTTCATGGCGAAGCAAATCAGGTGATCCACGGACGCCAATGCGGTATCGAGCTTGGAGTAGTGGTCGGACAGGGTGGCCTGCGAATAGACGTAAAGCGGCGTTCCGTGTTTTTGGACCAGGTCCGAAAGCGGGACATCCTCGCAGAAGAGTTCCCGACCGACATAGCGAAACGAATGCATCTCCGGGTTTTGTGCCACAGAGCAGACCCAGAGATCAACCGCGACCCCAGTCTTCGACCCCAGTATATGAAAAAAGGCGGCAGGAAACCCGCCGCCTTTATTGGCTCTTGAATAGCTCCGGCTCTAATCCGGACCGAGATGCGTTAGGCTCCCATGCCGTCTTCGAAGCTTCCGCCTGCCTGCGGGAAGCAGAGATTCTTGGCGACGTAGGCAATGCCATCGGCCGAACAGAAATCCAGAGCCTTGTGAGCGCTCTCGGCTTCGACCACCAGCGGGGCCGATTCGCAGCCGTGCAGCTTGCAGTAGCGGTCCTGGTAGCCCACGGCCAGGAGCAGCTCGACATAGCGCTGCATGTTCAGGTCACCACTGCCGAGGTCGGTGAACTGCATGGCCCGACGGGTCCAGTTGGACTCCATGGTCCGCAGCGGGAATCCCGGGCGGATGACGAAGTTTTTCACGTGGGCGGCATAGATGTATTTGCCGACCTTCAGGAAACGGCTCTCCCACGATTCACCTTCCCAGCAGTGGGACGGATCGGCGTTCACCGCGAGGCAGGGATCGTTGTCGCAAATTTGCACCAGCATCAGGAAGTCGTCGGCCGTCATCGCGGCCGTGCCGGGATGGATTTCGTGGCACAACTTCAGACCTAGACTGTTGGCGTGCTTGCGCAGCTTGGCCGTCTTCTTAACGAAGCGCTCTTGGCCTTCCTTGACCAAATCAAAGCCAGATCCCCCCCAGAAACCCCAAGGGTAACCGCTGGCCAGTTCCCAACCGAAGGCCACGCCCCAGAACATGGGCATGGACTTCGCACCGAGGTCCGCCGAGAGATCCATCAACTTGAGGAGGTACTTCTCGTGCCAGGCCTCGATCTTTTCGGGCGAGAGCTTGGCGACATCGGGTGCGATGAAGGGGTTTCCGGACTTCGTGCCGGTCCAGGCGCTGGTGTGCACCCAGAACGGGCAGTGGGAGGAGATACCGTCCAAGCGCATGCCCCGGCCATTGAAGGCGGCGGCGATGTCCTTGGCTTTTCGGAAGCCACCCTTGCCGTCGCTCAGCATGTAGTTGCTGGGCTGTGCACCGGCTGCACCGGCGTTCTTGGCATAGTCGAGGAACTGCTCAAGGGACTTCGCGCCGTGCTGGGCGCCTTCGATCGAAGCGTGATAGGCGTTGGGCATAATGATGGTGTCGATAGAAATACCGGTCGATGGACGGACGTGGAACTAACCGCTGGAACCAATGCAGGCAAATCGAAACCGCTAGATTCTGTGTTTTCCTACAAAGACGAGCCGGTGATTCAACGGGAAATCTCCAGGCAAAGCAGGTGAGCCCGATCCCTGAAGAAGAACCGACCGAGCGCCAACGCAGGCAGGGCTCGTGCTCCCGAACTCCCAGCCTGGAATCGACCCTTTTCGACGGGCTTCTCCGGGTTGGCTTCCAAAACGCGCACCTCGCCACTCTCCATGAGCAGCACGAGTTTTCCACCGGCTGCCAAGACCGATCCTGATCCGGCCCGCTCCAACGACCAGCGGACCTTTCCGGAGCTCGCCTCGATGCAGCGGAAGTCGGGACCCGATTCCTGGCGTCCATGGAATCCATACAGGAAACCATTCACCAACACCGGCGTGGCAAAATGGGAAGAGAGCGACTCGTCACCCGACCACGCTGGC
The DNA here is from genome assembly GCA_005805505.1 of Verrucomicrobiales bacterium. Taxonomy (GTDB): domain Bacteria; phylum Verrucomicrobiota; class Verrucomicrobiia; order Limisphaerales; family UBA9464; genus SXXZ01. Next base: position 5,970 of record SYMJ01000202.1, read on the forward strand.
CGAAGGGTCTTCCCATCGGGTTTGAGCAAGACGGCCCCAACGCCATAGCTGGAGGTCATAAAGACTCCGTCCCCCACGGCGATGGGCGAGGCGGCATTCACACTGGCATGCATGCGAGCCCGCCACGGAAACCGAGAGCGCTCCGCCCCATTGGCCGGATCCAGCACCAACAAACCGGCGCGGTTGAAACACAGGACTTCTTGCTGACCGCCCCGCGTTCGCGGCACCGGGGAACCATATCCGGCTTCGTCGGTTCCGGCCTTCCAGAGCACCCGACCGTCACTCACCGAAAAAGCCACCACGCAGGCCTCAGGGCCGCCCACTTGAACGATCAGCCGATCGCCGAGCAACAGCGGTGAGCTGCCAAAGCCGAAGAAGCCAGACTCGGCTCCAAACCGCTCCGCGCAGTCCACCTGCCAGAGAGGACGACCCTCGGTTGCTGAAACCGCTCGAAGCTTGCCAGAGGCACCCAGAGCAAACACCCGTTGGTGATCCGCTGCTGGAGTGGCCGAGGGACCTTCAGTCCCACCAGATTGGGCCGAATACGACGTGGGCAAGGCGTGTTTCCACCGCAAACTTCCATCTGTCACGTGATAGGCCGACAGCACCTCTTGGCCCTCCGAGCGGTGGAACAAATACACGCTGTTGGACACCACCACCGGACCACTGAATCCCTCGCCGACAGCGGCCTTCCAGCGCAATGGCCAGCCTTCCTTGGGCACCACATCCAAAGTCGTCGAAGGACTGTGCCCATCGCGGGTCGGGCCCAGGAATTGCGGCCAATCTCCAGCAGCCGAAGCCGAAGGAACGGCCACGCTGAGAGCGGCTAGGACGGAGGCGAGGAGTCGAACAGAGCGGCGGATCATAGGGACAAGCGCTTCAAAGGTTGCCTGCGGATGAAACTCCCGCAGCCGGCGTATGTCGATGGGGTTTGGGTTTGGTCAGCACTCGTGGTCAGCACTCGGTACCCACCGTCTGTTCTTTCAACGTTCCG
>SYMJ01000203.1 GCA_005805505.1 Verrucomicrobiales bacterium
CGCGCGGGGGGGATCAGGGTGTCGACGTTCCTATGCTCGCTCCGGACCTATCCCGCTGCCGCCCGGGGCTGTTTTCGGAGGGCATTGGGTCGATTTTGGGAGGGATTTTGAGAAGGGATGAGGGAGGGGTTTTAAGAAGGGAGATGGGTGATTGTGTCGTGGGTGGGGCTCTGCGGGATAGGTCCTGCGCTCGCAGGGAACGTTGGGACAGGGGGAGCTTTCGCGCTTTCGCGCGAGGGGGATCAGGGTGTCGACGTTCCTATGCTCGCTCCGGACCTATCCCGCTGCCGCCCGGGGGTGTTGTCTGGGGGTGGTTGAGTCGATTTTTGGGGGATTTTAAGGAGGGAGATGGGTGGATTGTGTCGTCGGTGAGGGGAATTCAAGGAGGGACAGGCTCCGAGGCTTGCGGGAAGCGCTTCCGGCGGGAAAGGTGGGGCTGGAGGTCTGTCTACTGAGCCTTTCACCGGATCATGATCACTTACGAAGATGCTTTGGAGCGGGTTTTGAAGCCTCTGCTTGCTGTTCCAGTCGTTTCGTTGTCGTTAACGGAAGCGTTGGGATGCTGTTTGGCAGAGGATGTCTCCGCTTTGGTCGATTTGCCCGGCTTTGATACGGCTTCTATGGATGGCTATGCGGTGAGAGCGGGGGAGGTGTCTCGTTCTGGGGTGGTGCTGCCGTGCCGATTGGAGGTGGCTGCGGGTCGGGTGGCAGATCGATCTCTGGAGTCCGGGGAGTGTGCTCGCATTTTGACGGGGGCCCCCATGCCAGCAGGGTCCGATGCGGTGGTGATGCAGGAGGACACGGAGCGGGAACCCGATGGGCGGATCCGTTTCAATGATGGGGTGAAGCCTTGGGAGAATGTTCGTTTCCGGGGGGAGGACTTCCGAATGGGCACTCGGGTGCTGGCGGTCGGGCAACGATTGGGTCCGCCGCAGTTGGCTCTTGCGGCGGCGGCGGGTCGTGCAGAGTTGCGGGTGCATCGAAAGGTGCGCGTGGTGGTGGCGAGTTCCGGTGATGAGTTGCGCTCTCCCGGTGCGACGCTGGCCCCGGGGCAAATCCACGACAGCAACTCGGTGCTGCTGACCACGTTGTTTCGTTCCGCGGGTGCGGAGGTGATTCAGGTGCCGACGTTACCGGATCAACTGGAAGCGACCATGGCGGGTCTGGAATCGGCGCTGTCGATGGGAGATCTGGTGATCACCGCGGGCGGAGCTTCAGTGGGAGACCGGGATTTTCTGCGTCCGGCCTGGGAGAGATTGGGAGGGCAGCTCGACTTCTTTAAAGTGGCCATCAAGCCTGGAAAGCCTGTCTTTTTCGGGACACTCCGGGGTGGGCACCTCATCGGGTTACCTGGGAATCCCGTTTCGGCGTTTGTCACGGCTATCCTCATGGCTTTGCCTGCTCTGCGCCGTTTGCAGGGATCGGCCGAGGTCGGGTTGCCGGCCACCGTCGGTACGTTGTCGGTCCCCCTCTCGAACCCCGGTCTCCGACGGCATTTCATGCGAGTGATCCTGGAGGAATCGGGACAGGTGCGATCGGCTGGAGTCCAAGCTTCGCACATACTTCTGTCGATGGCACGGTCCAATGGGTTGGTGGATGTGCCCCCATCCACGGAGTGGCCTGCTGGGACGCCAGTTCGGGTGCTGCGTTGGCCTGGAGTTTGATATCGATTTGCAGGGGGTTGTCGGGGTTGCGCTTTTTTGGGATGCATGGATGATCTCTTCTTATCATGAAGAATCTTTTCCGGATGGCGGCTACCCTAATGACTGTGGGCAGCGCGTGGGCCCAAGATCGATTGGTAGCTCCTTCCTACACCGGAGCCCTCGAAGTGACTGCGGGCTATTCAGCCGGTGCGGACATCCGCCTGGGATCCCGCGAGTTGGGCAATCTGGACGCGACTCGGACTCGGCTGGAGTACAAGGGGATCTTCGACCCGGCTGCTGCATTGAATTGGGGTGTCGGTGTGGCCTACACTCGGTGGGATTTTGGTCGTGATTCGGGCAATCCGCTGCCGGCTAATTTGCAGTCGGTGGCTCTCCCGCTCACGGTGTCTTGGCGCTTTAGCGAGCGTTGGCAGGCCTTCGGAGAAGTTTCGCCGGGCTTGTATTCCGACTTCGAAAAGATCAGTGGGGAGGATTTTAATGCGCCGTTCATCGGGGGGGTGGGCTATGCGGTGAATCCGGATCTTCAGGTGTTCTTTTCGGTGAGTGTGGATCCGAGACGGGATATTCCGGTGGTGGGCGGGCCTGGAGTTCGTTGGCGCTTTGCCGAGCACTGGACGCTGTCACTGCTCCTGCCCCGGCCGCAGATCCAGTACCGTCCTTCGGAAAACTGGACCTTCCATGTCGGAGCCGAGATGTTGGGTGGAGCCTACCACCTGAATCCGAACTTTGGTCGGGACCGCGGTCTGGCCGCCATGGATGACCAGATGGTCACCTATCGCGAGATTCGCACGGGTGTCGGTGCGCGCTGGGGTGGGCCGAAGGGTTTTTACGCCTCACTCGAGGGCGGTTGGATGATTGATCGGCGGTTCGTGCTCAATGATGTACGCCTCCAGTTCAATGGAGACGGTGCCGCCTACGGTCAGTTGGCCGTCGGCTACCGGTACTGAAGGTGGTACTGAAGGCGTTTGCCCCAGAAGACGGTCGTGTCCCTCAGTTTCAAGCGGGCCCACCGCGATCCAAGTCCGGCTGGAGGTCCGGCTGGAGGTCCGGCTGGAGATAGGCCCCGGAGGTAGAAGTTAGAGGTAGGGCTCAGAGGTAGGGCTCAGAGGTGGGGCTCAGAGGTGAGGCCGAATCTCCGGGCCGGCCCCACTGCGGGCTTGGGTAGTTCTGGCAAACCCGACCGCTCCCACTCCGTCGTTTTCGGCGAAGATCCCTGCCTCGATCTGCCGGTTTACAACGCGTTGAGGATCCGGTTCAGGTTCACATTCTTGGAGATGATCTCCTGAATGAGTTGGATCTTTTGAATGTCGTCGGGCCGGGTCTTCACGATTAGGTCGTGGACGACCGAGGCAGCATGGTAGCTGTCCTTGCCGGTGATGATCACTGGGCAGGGCAGTTCCCGGAGCTGTTTGAGCATCAAGGTGGAGGGCTTGATGTCGTCGGAGAGGATGAGGCCGGCGATGGGTTGCCGGGAGGCCTTCATTTGTTCGGTGGCCGCATTCAAGATGTCTTCCCGGTCGGCAGGGACGATCATGACCACGTTGGGCTTTAAAAGGGTTTTCGCCCGTTCCGCGCCCATGGCTCCGATGACCACCTGGTTGACGATCTGGGTGAGCGGGGTCTTCCCCACCAAAACCTCCGCTTCGAGCTCATCGGCGATCGCCCCGAGCGTCGGGCGCGAGAGGATGGGCTGGTAAGGCACCACCCCCAGCAGTTCGAGTCCTTTGCGCTTGAGCCCGCGCTGCGCGAACTCGGTAATATAGTCGAGTTTCTCGGGCAGCACTTTGTTGATGATGACTCCGATGACTTGAACCCCCTCTTGTTTGAAGAGGGCATGGTTCATGACCGTTTCGTCGATGGGTTGGCCGATGCCGCCACGGGTCACGATGACGACCTTGGCATTGAGCAGTTTGGCGACGTTCGCGTTGGAAAGGTCGAAGACGCTGCCGACGCCGGCGTGGCCGGTGCCTTCGCAAAGCACGAAGTCTTTCTCCCAAGCCACGCGATCAAAGGCCTTGTGGATGCGCTTGACTAGGGCCTCGAGGTTGGACGACTGCAAGTACTTGCGGGTGAAGTCCGGCTCGACCGCGATGGGAGACATGTCCACCAGCGGGCAGTTCAGCCGGAAGACGCGGTCCATGATCACGGCGTCCTCGTCGATCTTTTGCTCGTCAATCTCTACGAAGCGCTGACCCACCGGCTTGATGTAGCCCACCCGTCCGTAGCGTTGCTGCAATGCGGCTAGGAGTCCGAGCGAGGTGGTGGTTTTGCCATCATTCTGGCGAGTGGCCGCGATGAAGACCCGGGGAGTCAGCAGGTTCTGGAGCATGGACCGGAGGTGGCTCGGGGTGGTGAGTCAGGGGGATGAACGTTTCAGAGGTCGCCCGGCAAGTTCTCGCCGGCGCCGAGGTAGAGATGCTGGTAGTCGATGCTTTGCAGCCCGACGATGGCGGCCACGCCCAGGATGTCGTGGGAACTGCTGCCGCGCGACAGGTCGGCGGCGGGACGATCTAGACCCAGCAGGATCTGGCCGTAGGCGTTGGCCCGTGCCACGTGCTGGATGAGCTTGCTGGCGATGTTGCCTGAATTGAGGTCGGGGAAGATAAGCACGTTGGCTTTTCCGGCCACCTTGCTGTCCGGAAGCTTGCGCAAGGCAATCTCTGGGATGAGCGCGGCATCGACTTGCAGTTCACCATCGAAATCGGCTTCGAAGCCCATCTCGTGGGCTTTTTGCTGGGCCAATCCCGTGGCGGCCTTGACCTTCATCAAACTGGGTTGAGTGGCGCTGCCTTTGGTGGAGTAGCTCAGGAGGGCCACGCGGGGGCGGACCCCAGAGATTTGCCGCGCCAGACGGGCTGTGGAGATGGCGATGTCAGCCAATTGGTCGACGGTGGGTTCCGGGATGACGCCGCAATCACCCATGAACAGCACACCGCGATCGCCAAAGCGGGTGTCCTCGACCTCCATTACCATGCAGGAGGAGGCGGTGGTGGTCTTCGGGGCGACCTTGATGATTTGGAAGAGGGGTCGGAGAACGCCGCCCGAGATTTCATTGGCACCGGAGACCAGACCGTCGGCCTGCTTCATGGCCACCATCATCGCGCCAAAGTAGTTGGGCTTGATCATGGCTTCGCGAGCCTCTTGTTCTTCGATGCCTTTGCCCCGGCGCAGGAGCATGAAGCGCCGCACGAAGCTGTCGAGATCGGGGCTTTCTGACGGGTTGATGAGGCGAATGCCCTCGAGAGATACATTGAGAGCCGCCGCGGCCTCTTTGATGGCCAGTCGGTCTCCTAGTAAAATCGGAGCCCCGAGACGGAGAGAAAAGAACTGGCGAGCCGCCTGGATGACCCGGGGTTCGGTGCCTTCAGGAAAGACGATCCGCTTGGGGTGACGTTGGAGCTTCTCGATGACGCCGCCAATGAAACGCATGGGCAGACCATGGCCGACCCGCTCACGCTCGACAAGGATGGCCTCGGCTCTGTGAGAGGAACAAAAAACCCACGGCTTCGGTGTCTTTCGACCGAGGCCGCGGGTTCTTCGGTGCAGTGGCGATTAGGCCTTGGCCACCAGTTGGCGCAGGACGAAGGGCAGGATGCCGCCGTGCTGGTAATAGTCGATCTCGATCGGGGTATCGATGCGGCAGATGACCTGGATATTCTCTACCGTGCCGCACTTGCGAGTGATGCGCAGGGTGAGGTCTTGTTGGGGTTTGACCGAGGGGCTTAGACCGATGATGTCGAAGGTCTCGGTGCCGTCGAGGTGCAGACTTCGGGCGCTGGCGCCGTCCTTGAACTGAAGGGGCATAACGCCCATGCCCAATAAATTCGAGCGGTGAATACGCTCGAAGCTCTCGGCGACGACCACCTTCACGCCGAGCAGGCTGGTGCCCTTGGCGGCCCAGTCACGGCTGGAACCGGTGCCGTATTCTTGGCCGGCGATCACAATGAGCGGGGTGCCGGCGGCTTGATAGGCCACGGCCGCGTCATAGATGGAAGTCTTCTGGCCATCCGGGCCGAAGGTGTTGCCGCCTTCTTCGCCGCCGAGCATCAGGTTCTTGATGCGGACGTTGGCGAAGGTGCCGCGGGTCATGATGCGGTCGTTGCCACGGCGGCTGCCGTAGCTGTTGAAGTCGGCGAACTCCACGTGGTTGGTCACCAGGAATTGACCGGCCGGTGAACTC
>SYMJ01000204.1 GCA_005805505.1 Verrucomicrobiales bacterium
ACCTCGCGGATGTGACTCAAGAACTTGTTGCCCAAGCCTTCACCGGCGCTGGCTCCCTTCACCAATCCGGCGATGTCCACGAATTCGATGGCTGCGGGGATCACGACGCTGGTCTTGGCGATTTTCTGCAACACCCCCAGACGTTCATCCGGCACGGTGACGATGCCCACGTTGGGATCGATGGTGCAGAACGGGTAGTTCGCCGCCTGCGCCTTTCGGGTGCGGGTGACTGCGTTGAAGAGGGTGGACTTGCCCACATTGGGCAAACCGACGATGCCGGCCTTAAGCATAACGAGGAGCGGAGAAGAGCCTCAAGTAGCCTCGCGGGAAAGGGGATTCCTCGACCATCCTTAGCTTCTGCTGGCCCTAGAGGGAGGTTCCAGAGCCGTGAAGGCCGACGGCAGCAGACGCTGGACCGCCTCCGGAAGGGGGGCCTCGAGCGAATTCATCCACACCGTCCAATCGTCTATCGGCACGTTTTGCGGGCGGCATCGTTCGGCGAAACCTCGGAGCAAGGTGCTGGCGTAATGGAGCAATCCGGAGCGGTAAGGCAAATTGAACGCCGCCAGGGCCACTCCGAATACGATCGGGTTCCAAGCGTGGGCTTGGCCGTTCTCAACGGCTGACAAGTAGCGCTGGACTAACCGAAGATCGCGGCACGCTTTCAGTCGCGATAATTGTCGACGACCGACACGGAACGAGGCTTCGGTCCATTGGCCGGCCCTCCGTGCGGGATAGTTTTGGTCCAGCTCAATTAAGTCGCGGTATCGGCCGAGTCGGGTGAGCTCAGCCGCCTCAAGGATGACGGGCCAGTCTAAGGCAATGACCACGCCGTCACGGTGGGATTCCAGGAACGGGCGAGGGTCTGCCTGAGCGCCGAGGGTGGGGTGGGGCAGTCGGAAGTCCTCTTCAGGCAAGGTTGGAACCAACCACTCCTGCATGGAGGGAGAGAGGGTTTGTGAAACCCTGCCCTCAGACGGAGAGTCTTCATTCGGGAATGCCCGGCTCATTGGTCCCTGAGAATAGCCTTGGCGCCCTGTTCGGCCAACAGGAGTTCACCAGAGAGGCCCGGGTTTTGTTGGCCGAGGATTTTCTTAGGCGCAGTTCTTTCATTCGAGCGCCCCATCCAGCGGATACCGAGGATGAGAACCGACGATGGCCCGATCGGCGGAAAGGATACTTCTGCATTGTCGCATTGAATCCGTGCCCGAGGACGGGTTAACGTCATTGCCTGCGGTCGGTGGGGCGGTTGGCGCAGCGGTTAGCGCAAATGCTTTACACGCATTGGGTCGGGGGTTCGAATCCCTCACCGCCTACCATCCCGCAGTGATCCCTTGTCCGCATGCGAATACTCTGCGTCCACGCCCATTTCGATGATTTCGAATTTGTAGCCGCGGGAACCTTCGAGTTGTTCCGCCTCAAACATGCTGGGAATTTTCGAGCCAAGGTCCTCGTTTGCACCGATGGGCGTTCAGGCCACCACTGGCGAACCCCACAAGAAACGGCTCGCATCCGGTTGGAAGAGCAGGCAGCCGCGGCCGCGATCGGTGGGTACGAGTTCGAACGCCTCGCCCGGCCGGATGGCAGTCCTTTCGGAGAAGCCCGACTTCCCAGCAATGATCTCTTGGCTGCCCTTTGGAAGAGTATCCGCGATTTCGAACCCGATTATCTGTTTTGCCCGCCGCTTCCGGCCGATACTCGAGCAGGAGTCCATCCGGATCACATCACCGTGGCCGACGCCGTCCGCCGGGTGGCCTACATGATCAATGTCCCTCATGCCTTCGTGGACGAGTATCCTGAAGAGGGCAAGGCCGAGGCGAGATGGATCCGAACCCCCGTGATCATCAACACTTGGGATAGCTACATTGGCGACGGACCCCAATCTGTCCCCGACCTGGTGGTCGATGTTTCTGGGACTTTCGATCAAATCGCCCGCCAGTCTTGGTGCCACCAAAGTCAGATCCGGGAGTGGTTGCCCTGGGTCGGTCGGCATGGAATCGCTCCGGTGGAAACACTCGATCAATGGGAAGCGAGCCTCCGTCAGCGGTTTGGCAATCAGCGACTGTCTCTCGGATTGGGTGAGGGAGCACCGGTAGAGGTTTTCTCGCTCACCTCTTGGGGACAGGTGGCTCATCGGGATCAGTTGATCCGCGATTTCCCAGCATTCCAGCCAAAGCTCGGTTGATGAGTTGCTGAGTTGCCCAAGGTGTTCGACACGTGGCCCGAATGTTTTCGGGAAAACCCGGGAAATCAGGTTGACACTCAGCCCCGAAGCTCGAAACCTAAAAGGGCAATCAAGCTCCGCGTTCCAACGACGACAGAGCCGTCTAAAAACGGATTTCGCATGAAAAACTTCATTCCTAGCATGAGCGCCCTTACTATCGGCGCTGCGAGCCTCGCGGTCACCACGGCCCTCCAAGCCTCCGAAGGCGGGGCTAAGCCTTGGTCCGTTCGGGCTGGCGTTTCTGGTTTCTACAACGACAACGTCTACACCCGCAGCGACCTGGCCAAGGTGAGCAGCTTTGGTTTCGAGCTGACCCCGGGCTTCAGCCTGAACCTGCCGATCAACGATGGGCAGACCACGTTGGGACTGCGCTACGACTACGTGCTGCGCTATTTCGAAAACCGCGCCAAGGCTGTCGACCACAACCACATGGTGGACGCGAACTTGAGCCACCATTTCAACAGCCGTTTCAAGCTCGACGTCTTCGATAGCTTTGCCCAGGCCCAAGAGCCCCAGCAGCTGGGAACTGGTTCAGGGACCGGTGGTCCGATTTATCGCGCCGAGGGAACTAACTTCCGCAACATCGCGGGCTTCGACTTCACTTCTCAGCTCGCTGAGAACTGGAGCGCGGTCACCGGTTTCCGGAACAACTTGTTCCGTTTCGACAACATTGCGTTCGCTCAGTCGCTCGACCGCGTAGAGTACCTTCCGTCGGTCAACGTTCGGTACCAGGTGGCTCCGAAGTCCAGTGTTGGGATTTTGTACCAGTATGGGGTGACCAAATATGACGGTCCCACCGCTTGGATCTTGGATAAGGGTTTTGGAAACTGGGAGGCTGTACCGGAGGGCACCAAGGGACCAGGCGGCACCGAAGCTTATAAAACTACTAATGTTTCAGGCGCTCGGGATGTTAATTCGCAATTTATTGCCGCAACGATTGATCATGACTTCGCTGCCAATCTAACTGGATCACTTAGGGGTGGTGTTCAAGTCAATGATTTCAATGATGGACCGGCCTTGAAGAGTCGAGATGGTGTTGCGCCTTACGCAGATGGTCAAATGACCTACGGCTTCCACCCTGGTTCTTCAATCACTCTGGGTGTTCGGCATCAATTGTCCGCAACTGACGTTGGTTTGAACGCGATCGGGGATAATAGTTCAACTGATCCTCTACGAGGCAGCAGTTCGACATCGGGTCGTATCAGTCTTTCCCACAGTTTCACTCCGAAATTGGTTGGATCAATCAACGTATTTTATCAAGTGGGAAGTTTCATCGGCGGACAACAACTTGTCGCCGACAAAATTGTCCCCGGCAAACCTGTCAGCTACAAACTTGAGAGCATCGATGGTCAGGGTGATAGCTACGCCTCTGGCGATGTGAGTCTCTCCTACCGCATCACCCAGCACATCTCGACCCGTGTGTCCTACGCTTACGATCAAGTTAATTCCGATCTGGTGAACGACCTCCGCGAGTTCTCGCGTAACCGGGTGTTCTTGGGCGTCAATTTCAACTACTAAGAATCTCCAACTCTGGCGAAGGAGGCTGGAACATCCATTCTAGCCTCCTATTTTTTTGCACATGGAAGTATCGAAGGCACCCCAGTCGCAGGAATCCAAGCTCCACTTCCTCGATTACTGGCGGATCATCCGTATTCGTAAGGCTGTCATCTTGGCGGTCTTCCTGTTGGTGGTTATCACTACAGCGGTCATCACCCAGTTCCAGCCCGAGTCCTACTCGTCGCTGGCGCGAATGAAGGTGGAAAAGGACACCCCACTGACCCAGTTGATGATGGGCAGCGGGCCGATGACGCCTGCCTTCGACCAGTACTTTCTCCAAACCGAGTTCCAGGTCATTCGCTCTCCGAAAATCCTCAACGAGGTCATCAAGAGTCTGAAATTGGCCCGCGTTTACGCCCAGCGCGACAAGCAGCCCGGTGAATTACCTATCCAGGATGCTTACGAGACGTTGTCCCGCGAGGTGGACATCACTCAGTTCCGTAACACGGCCATCATCGAGATTACGGCTTTCAACGAAGACCGCGAACTGGCCGCCAGCATTGCCAACAAAATCGCCGAGATCTACGGCAATTACCGCAACAAGTACCGTACTGGGCGCAGTGACAAGGCTTGGGAGGCTCTGACCAACAAGTTGGCTGGTTACGAAAAGGAAGTTTCCGAGGCCCGCGAGAAGATGGACAAACTGCGAATTGAACTCAAAGTGCCTGAAGAAATCGCGGATTCTGGCCAAGTCCAAGGCCTTTCGGCCCAAGAACTTTCGCGGATGACCGGAGTCATTCAGGACTACCAGACCCGGATCACTCGCAATAACCGTTTGCTTGAACAGTTGGGTCTCTTAAAGGGGGATAGACTGCTCAACGCTCTTGTCGTGGCCAATCCGACCAGCGAACTCAACACTCTGATTTCGGCTCGTAATTTCGCTTCGCGTCAGGCTTCCGGACTCAGCCCCGACTTCGGCCCCGATCATCCGGAGGTCATCAAATGGTCCCTGCAAATCTCCAAGCTCGATGAGCAGTTGGACGCGACAGTGCAGGGTATCCTCAGCGGCATGCGTTCCACTCTGGAGGCCGAGAAGGCAGCGATGGAAAACCAGAAGACCTACCTCCAGGAGACCATCGAAAAGAATTCCCAAGACACCCAACGGTTCCGGCCTTACATCGTCCAGCGCAACGAATTCGAGAGCGCCCGGCGCATTCGCGACGGCATTAAGATTCGCGTCGCCCAAGAAGACATCGACCGAGATCTCAGCAGCACCTCTTCCGTTGAGACCATCAATGAAGCCCTTCCCGGCACCAACCCGGTCCGGCCGAAGAAGGCTGTCAACATCACCATCGGCGTGGTCTTCGGTTTGATCCTTGGCGTTGGTCTGGCCTTCTTCATCGAATACCTCGACACATCGGTGAAGACCATCGATGACGTGGAGCAAGCATTGCAGGCCCCGGTGCTCGGGGTTATTCCCCAGAATGTCGGAGCCCTTATGTCTGAGGGAGCTGATAGCCCGCATGCTGAGGCTTATCGAGTCTTGCGGACCAATATTCTGTTCTCCCGTAAAGATACCAATTGGCGAACGATGACCGTCGTCTCCGGCGGAGCCGGCGAGGGCAAGTCTACCACCATCTTCAACCTGGCGACTGTCTTTGCTCAGAACGGCAATCGAGTGCTCATCGTAGACTCCGACCTTCGCCGTCCCAGCCTCCACAAGATTCTCAATGTTGCCAACAATCAGGGGTTGACCAACTATTTGCTGAAGCAGACCAGCCTCGAAGAAGTAATTCAGACAACGCCGGTCCCGTCTCTAGACTTTATGCCCTCGGGGCGTCTGCCGAGCAGCTCCATCGGTATCCTCAATTCAGCGGCGATGAAGGAGTTCATCGCCGAGGCCAAGAGTCGGTACGACTTCGTGTTTTTCGATTCACCGCCGATCATGGGCGTCAGTGACGCTTCCATCTTGGCCAGTGAAGTGGACATGGCCGTGTTGGTGGTCCAGTACCGCAAGTACCCGCAGCAAATGACCCTCCGCGCCAAGCAAATGGTCGAGAAGGTCGGTGGTCACCTCTTGGGTGTCGTGTTGAATAATATCAACATCAGCCAAGATAGTTACTATTACTACTACAGCGGATATTACTACGATTACTATTCTAAGAGCGAAGACAGCAAGCCAGATGGTGAGCGGAAGTTGTCCAAGAAGAAGAAGGCCGATGCCAAGCCGGCCGAGATCGTCGTCGTTGGTTCAGAGTCCAAGGCTTCTGAAATAAAGCCGGGCAAGGAGACCAAGTATTGAGCCGCTGTCCGGATGCCTATAGACTCCGCGAACTTATCAACATGATGCTTCGATTCGGTCAAAACGGGATGTGTGCGTTGGTGCTGCTGATGGCCGTTCTCTGGGGCGGTTGCCAGACGGGTACCGGACAGGCCACTCCTCCTCCAGCCACTGCGGCAACTGCACCCGTCGCCCCTGCAACGGGCACCAACGGCGGGTTCAGCATCGACCGCATCGCTGTGGGCGATGTGATCCGCGTGATGTATGAAGCCTCGGTGCAAATCGCCCCGACCGAAATCCAGGTACCGGAGACCGGGTTGGTGACTATCCACATGGGTGAGCAAGTGCAAGTGGCCGGGAAGATGGCGGCCGATGTCTCCAAGGACATTCGCGACCTGTTCACCGTCAAGAAACAGATGTACAAGCGCCTCTCGGTGAACGTTCAAGTGCTGGGTCGCACGGTTTCCGTGGGCGGAGAGGTGCGGACGACCGGTTCTTTCCCCTTCGAAGGAGGAATGACGGTGCTTAAAGCCATCAACCGTGCCGGTGGTTTCACCGAGTACGCCAATCGTCGCGAGGTTCGCGTCACCCGCGTGAACGGCCAGCAAGTAACCGTGGACTGCAAGGCGGCGATGAAGAAGCCGGAATTAGATATTCCCTTGTATCCGGGAGACCGCATCGAAGTGGTCCGTAGCATCCTCTGATCTGCCAATTCCGGTTCGCCGGTAGGAGACGGTGGGGAAAACCGGGCTTGGGAAATCAGGCTGAAACCTTCCTGCGGTGGAGAGCATCCTTTTGTTATGTTCGAGTTCCGCCTCCTTGGCTCTCCGGGCCATTCCTGGAGCGCCGATGTTTTAACCATTGGTCGGGATCCCTCGAATGGTTGGGTGTTGGCCTCCTCGGGAGTATGGGGCCGACACGCCGAGATTCAGCGGGGGCCCGATGGGCGCCTGACGATTCGCAGTCTCGGTGACGCGGTGGTGGCCATCAACGGAGTTCCCATTCGCCAATCCACCTTGCGGTGGGGTGATGCCGTTTCGCTCGGTGCGACCAGCGCTCGGTTTCATCTGGCTGCACCCACTCAGCGGGGTTTGTCCGGTTGGGAACGCACCCTGTGGACCACCTTAGGTTTTTGCTTGGTAGCTCAAGCAGGACTTCTGGTGTGGTTACAAAGGTGATGGCGGTCGGTTGGGACTTCGGCCCCAGATCACGTCCCGAGCCTAGGTCCAAAACGAAGCCTAAAACGAAGCCTAAAATGAAGCCTAAAATGAAGCCCAAAATCTCGCGAGATTCTTGGGTTTTCCTTGGTGTTTTGGTGTCAAATCTCGGCTGAGATGTGTGGTCTGATTGGGGCGATGAGTTGTTCAACGACAACTTTCCCCCCTGAGAAAAACAATCGTCTCCGTACGGTGGTTTTCCGTATCAGGACGGGTTTAGCCCGAGGCCAAAGCCAAGTCTCTCAAGTCAGCTCGGATGGACTCATAACTCACGGCGAACTGGGCGGCGGTCGGGTCGGGGGTCTTTCCGTGGCGTTCGCAATATTGGGTGTAGGCACCCGTCCACCAATTGGAATGCTGAGTGTATCCCTCTGAACGCCACCGTTCCCAGTTCATCAGGACCTTGCTCCAGCAAGCGTCCCCATAAGTCACGGCCTCGTGCGGCGAGGGCATGTCGGAGACATACCAGTCCCGGCCGACCCGGGCATGCAGCACTTCATCGGCCCAGTCAAAATCCTGAAAGGTGGCCGCCAGTGGGCTCCCCGACATGATGGCGGTTTCCCATTCGTGTCGTTTGCCGGTCTTGGGCATGAGTCCCTGTTCGATAAAGTAGAGTACGGCATGCCGCTCCTTCGGAGTGAGCTGGGTGTTTAACCCGAGGGACCAAGTGAAATTCACTGCCACCTGCTTGGGCCAATCAATGCCGGCGCTGATGAAGCCCACCTCGCCCATCATCGCATGGCGCGATTCATCCCAGAGTTGGCGGCTCATGTCCCGATAGTAGCCCCAGGGTTTGTCCGGTGTTTGAGTGATGATGCTGGCCATCATCTCCGGCACGTCGATTTCTCGCAGCCGCTTGTAGTACATCATCAGCACCTTGGCCTCGGCCGATTGCTTTGGATCGTAAAGAAATACCTCTGCATTGACTCCCATGTTGTAGGGATCGGGGAAGCGTTCATCCCGTTGAGGCCGTGGATCATACTGCCAGGGCTGCGCGGAATGCAGGCGGGCCGGCAAGGCCGCATCCGCTCCGGCCGTCGAGGTACCATCCAAACCGCTGGCTGCTGCAATGGCCTGGCTCAGGAGGCTCAATGCGGGCTGCGCGGCCGTCCGTTCGTCGCCGGAGACCAGGCTCGAGATGGCCTTGCGGCCGTATTGATGCAGAGCATCCAGATCGAGCTGGGCGATGCGCAGGAGGCGCACGGTGGGTTGATCGGCCAGGGGGTGGGCCTCGGCCGCGTGGTCCGCCATCGTGCACAACAACGCAGGCAAGACGATCTCGTACAATCCGAGGAGCAGCAGGTCGCGAGGGGCCGCCTGCAGTTCATCAAATACCAGGGCCAAGCCCTCGTGTGGGACTTTATCCAAGCCGAGTGGGGGTTCGCGCATTTCACCCACCCGAGCCCGAAGCGCACTGACCTGTTCGGCACAGAGCCACGCCTGATGGCTCCAGGCCATTTTGAGTTCGTAGATTGGCTCAGCGGTAATTCGCGCCGTCAGGATGCCGTGAATGCGGCGCAGGACGTAGTGGTGACGTTTGAGCCGCCGCACACTCTGATCGACGGACAACCCGGGGCGCACAGCGTCAACGAAGGAGCAAAGACCGGCCAAGGGTGGCAGGTTTCGATGCGTCTGATAGCTGGCTGTGAACGAGCTTTGGGAAAAAAGATCGATGGGCGCATTCATGGCTTTTCTGAGGTTCCAGAGAGGTAAGTCCGGCAGAGGGATGTGGCAATGATCCGGTTGAATGATCAGAGGGATGGGAGCTGGCTTCAGGCCGGATCGGAGGGCTTCCAGTCGATGAGGCGCAGTTGTAGAAAGCGCCGTCCTCCGTAGTCGCCGACCTCGGGGATGACAGCCAGGTCGAAACGACCCTCGGGAACCGGGCGATCGCCAGCCCCCCACCAGACGGTCTCGACGGGCGTGCCTCCGTCGGTCACCCAAAATTTCCAGTGCTGTTCCTTCAGGCGCTGCGGTGGGCGGGCATGGGTCAGGCCCCGGATAGCCAGTTGCACCACCGGGTTGCCCATTCCAAAGGGCTCCAAGCGCCGGAGGTCAGCTACTACCGGTAGGCTTAAGGATCGCAGGGCAATGGATGCATCGATGCGGACCTCGGGCTGAAGATGCTCGGGGCGAAGTCGTTCCCGTGCCAGATCGTTGATGCGCTGGCGGAAGGCCTCCACTCGCGCTGGGTCGATGGAGAGTCCAGCGGCCATGGCATGCCCTCCGTGCTTCTCCAGCAAGTCGGAGCAATCGCGAAGAGCCCCCGCCAGGTCGAACCCGGAAACGCTCCGGCCGGATCCGCGCCAGAGGGTCCCATCACCGCCCAGAATTAAGGTCGGGCGGTGGAATTCACGCAGTACCCGGGAAGCGACAATTCCGACCACTCCGATATGCCAGGAGGAATCTCCCTCGACGATGACCAGATCGCGCTGAGGATCGAAGCGGCTCCGTACGCGTTCTCCAGCCTCTTGGGCGATACGTTTTTCGACCTCCTGACGTTCGCGATTCTGCAGGTCGAGCACCTCGGCCAGACTTTGGGCTTCGGACTCACGGTCGCAGAGCAGCAGCCGCAAGGCGTCCTCCGCGGTCTCCAGGCGTCCGGCGGCGTTGAGACGAGGTCCGAGTTGGAAGCCCACCTCGTAGACCCCCATCGGGCTGCGTGTCCGGGACACCCGCTTGAGCGCCTGCAATCCCAATCGTGAAGTGCCGTCGAGGCGCTCCAGCCCGGCGTGCACCAGAATGCGATTCTCGCCGATCAACGGAACCAAGTCTGCCACGGTGCCCAGCGCCACGAGGTCGAGCAATGTCTTGAGGTTGTAGGTGTCAAACCCAGCCAGGCCCAATTCGCGTCCGTGTTTAACCAGGGCGTGTGCCAGCTTGAAGGCCAGGCCCGCTGAGCAGAACGGGACAATAGCCGCCTCCGGGGACCGCAACGGGTTGACCAGGGCCAGAGCCGGTGGCAACGGGTCGCTGAGCTGGTGATGGTCTAGAACTAGGACATCGACTCCGCGACTGTTGAGCCAGCCGATTGCCTCCACCGCCGTTGAGCCACAGTCGACGGCCAGCAGCAGGGAAGTGGGGTGGCGGGCTAGGCAGTTTTCTACGCCGGCCTGGCTCAGTCCATAGCCCTCGTCCCGGCGGTGGGGTAGGTACTGGGAACACTGCCATCCCAGTGTGGTAAAGACCTCTGTCAGGATGGCGGTCGAGGTCACTCCATCCACATCGTAGTCCCCGAAGATCACCAGCGATTCGTTTCGCTCTCGGGCGAGGAACAGCCGGTCGATCGCTAAACGGATGTCGGGAAGGACCATCGGGTCGGACAGGGATTTCAGGCGCGGGTCGAGGAAGGCATCGGCGGCCTCGGTGGTCACGATTCCCCGATTAACCAGGCAGGTGGCCACCAGGCCAGAGAGCCCCCGCTCTCGACGCAGGGCTTCGGTGGATTCGGGAGATGGGGTCGCCATGACCCAGCGGGAATTCAAGCGAACGAACCCCTCCTGCCCTGGCGATGGAACAGGCCACGGTCCAGCGCTAATGCGCCAAGGACGAAGGCACAGAAGCCTGCCCAATGCCCGATGGAGAGGTTCAAGATGGGAGCCATGTTGGAGTCGCGACCCGAGAGGGTTGACTCAGACTCATAAACGGCATCGATGCAAGTTTCCGACACGGTGCATCTCAAGTACTCGTGGGGCCGCGGGACCGGTCCTGCGGGCGCAGGGAAGCTCAGGCGAGGATGGGGGTCGGTTTTGAGGTCAGTCCCACCTATTTACACGAAAGGGGCCACTCTTGCTTATTTTTGGGTAATGGGCGATAGACTCTGAAAAGGAGCGGCTTTTTGGGTCCGCTGTTTGGCGGGGCCCCGCGGGAGCGTTGACCGGGACACTTTGTAGGAGTTTCTTTGGTGCGGCCACCGCGATAAAGGTCGGGTTGATATCACAGAATTCGTCCGCCACCTTGGGGGTGGCATGAAGTTCATCCTCGCAACTCACAATGTCACCCTGACTGACGCCATCGAGCAGCATGTGCTCCAGCAAATAGACAAGCTGGAACACATTGACCGGTGGTTGATCGATGCTCGGGTCACGTTGGAGCGGGACCACGTGGCCCACTCGCCAGAGAAACAATACAAGTGCGGGATCCGAATCGGTGTTAGCGGCAACGATTTGTTCGCCGAGGATCGCGAGTCGGATCTTTATGCGGCCATCGACCTGGCTGTGAAAAAGCTCCAAGCGCAGCTGCGGGCTCGGCACAGCAAGGTCAAAGTCAAGACCCACAAGCAGGCGGCTCGTCTGAAGGAGCGCCGTCGCGTCGAGCCCGCCTGATCCCTTGATCTTACGAGCCAGAACAGTGGTTCCGGTGACAGCTCTGCCGATCCACGACGGAGCAGTTTGGATTTCCGGACATCAGATCCGGGCTGTGGGTTCGTGGTCGGAGATCCAAGAAATCCAGAGTGGGACCAGCGGTCCCGTCACCGGTCCCGTCACAGATTTGGGCGCGGTCGCACTTTTTCCCGGATTGGTGAATGCCCATTGTCACCTCGACTACACGGCCATGGTGGGTCTTTTGACGCCACAGGGGGAGTTCCCCGACTGGATCAAGGGCATCTTGACCCTCAAGTCCCAATGGACCGATGCGGAATTCGAGGCCTCGTGGCTGCTGGGTGCCCGGCAGCAGTTGGAGACCGGAACGACCACCGTCGCCAACATCGAGACTCGGGCTCATCAATTGGCCGGACTGCGTGCGGCGACCCCGCTGCGAATCTTTTCTTTTTTGGAGATGACCGGCATTCGTTCAGGCCGTGAGCCGGAGCGCATTCTGGCTGAGGCTATAGAAGTTCTGAAGTCCCTGCCCCCCAACCGCGGCGGTGTCGGGCTTTCACCGCATGCCCCTTATTCGACCTCTCCAGAACTTCTGAGGGTGGTCGCCGATGCGGCCCGCCGGGATGGTTGGCGCATCACCTGCCATGTCGCGGAGTCGGAGCCAGAATTCGACATGTTCATGTACCGGCGAGGATCGCTTTTTTCGTGGCTGGAAAATCAACGGCCTAGCGAGGACTGCGGACTGGGCTCACCGATCCAGCACCTCCATCGCCACGGTCTGCTCGACTCGCCCTTGCTGGCCGTCCACGTCAACTGCCTCTGGGGCGACGATGCCCTTCGTCTGGCGGCGCGTGGTGCCAGTGTGGTCCACTGCCCGCGTTCGCACGCGTATTTTAGTCACCCTCGGTTCCAGCGCGAAGTGCTCACGGAGGCAGGGGTTCCCATTTGCTTAGGCACCGACAGCCTGGCTTCCACGCGGGCCTCCCGTGAGGGGCCTCCGGTCCTTTCGTTGATCGACGAACTGCGGGCGATGGCCTCCGATGATCCAAGTCTATCACCCCGTCAGATGCTCGCCGAAGTAACAATTAATCCGGCGCGTGCGCTGGGCCTGAAGTCGGTCTTGGGTGAACTCTCGACCGGTGCTTTGGCCGATCTCTTGGTGATTCCCTATGCCGGATCGCCGGCGACCGTTGAGGAGGCTTTGATCCACCATCGTGGACCGGTCGCAGCCACAATGATCGGTGGCCGTTGGGAGTGGATCGCTCCCGGATGTTCCGTTCCAGTTTCCAATTCTGGCCTCACTTCGAGCCCTCTCGTGCGACACAGCCCATGAGTTCCACGTGCTCGCAGGCAATTTTAATCAGCGGGGCCGCCGGGGGCTTGGGGCAGGCGCTGGTTGCTGAATTGGCCCGGGCCGGGCACCGGGTTTTTGCGGGCTGGCACCGCACACCCTTGCCTCCCTTGGCGCCCGGGGTGGAAGCCGTGGCTCTGGACGTAACCCGGGACGATTCCTGTGCGGCAGCGGTCGAACAGGTCCTGGCGCGCTGCGGTCGGATCGATGCGGTCATTCATGCAGCCGGCATTACCTGCGACTCCCTGTTGGCTCGAGCGCAGGCCGAGGATTGGGATGCTGTTTTCGCGGTCAATGTCGAGGGCGCCCAGCGATTGGCCTGGGCCACCTTGCCCATCTTGGCCGGGCAGGGCGGGGGAGGTCATTGGATCGCCATCGGTAGCCATGCGGGCCAGACAGGCTCCGCGGGCCAGGCAGCTTACGCCGCATCCAAGGCGGCACTGAATGGCCTGACGCTCTCGTGGGCCCGCGAGTTTGCGGCGCACAATGTCCGAATCAATACAGTGCTTCCGGGAGTGATGCCCACCCCCATGACTGAGTCGTTGGATCCGGAGGTGATGTGCTCTTATGCCCAGGCCAACTTGCTGGGTCGCATCAACGATGCGGCCGAGGTGGCCCGGTTTGTGGCCTTCCTACTCACCACGGCCAACATCTCTGGCCAGGTCTTCGCGCTCGACAGCCGGGTCCACCGTTGGGCGTGACCCGGCCGGCGGTTTCGGGCCATTCTCTGCCCATGCCCGAGCCGCTCGAGGAAACCCTACGCCAACGCTTGGAGGCGGTGCGTGCCCAGGGACTGTGGCGATCCCTGAGGCCCGTGGACCATCGCACGAAGTCGGAGTTGGAGACCGGCGGCCACCGGTTGGTCTCCTTCGCGGGCAACGATTACCTGGGGCTTTCCATGCATCCCGCCGTGTTGGAGGCCGCGGCCCGGGCGGTCCACGAATGGGGCGCCGGATCGGCCGCCTCTCGGCTCATCAGCGGATCGCTGGGGGTGCATCACCATCTCGAGGAAACGCTCGCTGAATTCCTCAGCACGGAAGCCGCTCTGGGATTTTCCACCGGTCATGCCGCGGCCACCGGGGTGATCCCTGCCCTCGTGGGCCCGGGCGATGTGGTGATTGTTGACCGCCTAGTGCATGCCTGTTGCGTGGATGCGGCCCGGCTCTCCGGGGCGAAACTGCGAGTGTTCCGCCACAACGACCTCGACGATTTAGACCGAATCCTCCGATGGGCTTCAGCCTTGCCGCGCAATGATTCCGGTGGGCCACGAGTCTTGGTGGTCACCGAGAGCGTCTTCTCCATGGATGGGGATTCGGCCCCGCTGGCCGGACTGGTTGACCTCAAGGATCAGCACGGGGCCTGGCTCATGCTCGACGAGGCTCACAGCACCGGAGTGATGGGTCCGGAAGGCCGGGGCCTTGCGGCGCAGTTGGGATTGGGCGACAGGATCGAAGTCCGCATGGGAACCCTGGGCAAGGCGCTGGGGGCTTCCGGCGGTTTCATCGCCGGTTCGCGGGCGTTGATCGATCTCTTGGTGAATCGGGCTCGCAGTTTCATTTTCTCCACGGCTCCCGTTCCTGCGGCAGCGGCCGCAGCAACCGCCGCTCTCGAACTCATGATCACCCGAGACGGTGAGGAGGCGCGCCATCAATTGCGATCGGTCGCGGCCGCAGGAGCCCGAGTGGTGAACCGGGCGTTCCAAGAGCCGTTGGGCTCCGCCCCATCCGAAGGGTCCGTCGGCCACATCTTGCCAGTGCTCGTGGGTGAGGAGGCCGCGGCCGTGGCTCTGGCGGATCGGTTGAGGGTGGCCGGGGTCTGGGTGCCCGCCATCCGCCATCCTACGGTGGCCCGGGGTTCGGCCCGCCTGCGTCTCACCTTCAGCGCCGCTCACTCCGCGGCCGACCTGGACTGTCTAGAAGAAGCCTTGAACCTAGCTTGCATCCAGACTCCCCCCACCCCTTTTTGAAGGATCCTCTGATGAACCGTCTGGCTCAACTCGATCACCGGTACGTCTGGCATCCGTTCACCCAGATGCAGGACTGGTTGCGCACCGAGCCCATCGTGTTGGTCGAAGGGAAGGGGGCGGTCTTGCGCGACGCGAAAGGTCGGGAGTATCTCGATGCCAACGCCTCTATTTGGACCAACCTTCATGGTCACCGGAATCCCCGCATCGATGCGGCCATTCGACGTCAGTTGGATCGGGTAGCGCACACCTCGGCCCTGGGACTGGCCAGTGGTCCTGCGGCGGAGTTGGCTGAGCAATTGGTGCGGTTGGCGCGGGGGCCGAAGGGTCAGCCCCGGCTCGCGAAAGTCTTCTACTCCGACGATGGCTCCACGGCGGTTGAGGCTGCACTCAAGCTGGCTGCCGAGCACACACGCCGCTGCGGGTTGGTTCGCAAACCACGCTTTATATCGGTGAAGGGTGCGTATCATGGCGACACGATCGGGGCCGTCAGTGTGGGGCAAATTGATTTATTCCATCGGACGTGGTCGTCCCTGTTGTTTCCCACGGAGTCGGTTCCCGCGCCCGGGTGCTACCGGTGTCCGTTCAATCGAGCCCGACCCGAGCGCGCCGATGCCCGAACGTACCGGAGTTGCCAGTGGGAGTGCGTGTCGGGCGTCGAGAAGGTGTTTGACCAGGCCCGCGCCCGGGCTCGGCCATTTTCGGCCTTGGTCGTCGAGCCTCGGATGCAAGGGGCGGCCGGGATGATCGCCCACCCCGAGGGTTGGCTGGCACGCGTGGCCGAGATCGCTCGCGGCCACGGGACCTTGCTCATTGCCGATGAGGTGATGACTGGCTTCGGACGCACCGGCGTGGGCTCCCAGAGCGGAGACCGCTTCCATGCCTTCGCCACCCAGCACGAGGGTGTGGTGCCTGACCTGTTGGCCTTGGCCAAGGGACTGACTGGCGGATACTTGCCCATGGCTGCCACGCTGACGACGCAAGCCATCTTCGATTCGTTCCTCGGTGACTACGCCGATTTTCGGACCTTCTTCCATGGTCATAGCTACACGGGCAACGCCCTAGGTGCGGCGGCCTCATTGGCCAGTGTGGCGTTGCTGTCGGCCCCAGCCGGGGTGCGCCGCCGTCGGGCCCTCGAGGCGGTATTCCAGGCCGAGTTGGATCTCCTCTGGCGACATCCGAACGTGGGTGATGTGCGCCGAGTGGGACTCGTTGCCGGCATCGAACTGGTCCGCGATTGGCGCCAGCGCACCCCATTCCGGCTGGAAGAGCGGGTGGGAATCCGGGTGTGCGAAGCCATGGCCCGTCGGGGTGTGCTCACCCGACCCATTGGCAACGTGATCGCCTTGATGCCGCCTTACTGTACCACCCGGACCCAATTGCGCCGGATGGTGTCGGCCTTGGCTGAATCTCTAGACGAAGTCTTCCCGCCGCCTTTGGCCCTTTCCGCTCCGGGTTCTTGACGCGGCTGCGCTTTTGCAACGGACTCGCCGGGACGATCCCGCCTCGGAGTCCCTGCTCCGACCCTCACGGACCATGAACTTTGCTGACCTGCGTTTCTGGGAATGCCTGCTGGCCGCCTTGTTGGTGGCCGCGGGATTCCGCAGTGCATTTCGTGGTGCGGCGGCGGTCCGCGACGGGCGTTTCGATCGCTGGTTCTTGTTGATCCTCGGATTGGTTCTGCTGGGCCTGGTGAGTTGGCTGACCTTCGTGATCCACCTGGGCGTGGCGGTATTCACGTTTGCGTGCGTGGCCTGGGGTTCCCGGCGGCCTGCCGCGCAGGGGCGTTGGATCCTCGCGGCGGTGGTGCCGCTGCAACTGCTCCCACTCTTGTTTTACAAGTACGCCGATTTTCTTTGGCGAGACGTCTGGGGCGGCGCGGGTTCGTGGACAGGTACCGTGGCCATCCCCGCGGGCATTTCGTTTTACACGTTCCAGTTGGTGGGCTTCGCCGTGGATACGCTCATTCGTCGTGAGCCGCTGCCCCGTTGGTTTGACTTCCTGAACTTCGCCGGATTCTTTCCGCAAATTGTGGCCGGTCCCATCGAGCGCCGCGAAGCCTTGCTGCCGCAAATTGAGGGATTCCGGCTGAGGTGGTCGGCCGCCGATATTGATGCCGGCTTTCGCTGGATGGCGCTGGGGCTCTTCTTCAAGTGTGCCTTGGCCGACAATTTGGCCGCGCAGTTTCATCGGGGACCCAGCACCAATGCTTACCAGATCTGGCTGGCCAATGGGATCTTCGGCTTGCGCATTTACTACGACTTCGCCGGCTACAGCCTTATTGCCGTGGGTATCGCCCGGTGCCTGTGCATCCGGTTGTCGCTCAATTTCTTGAGCCCCTACTGCGCCACGGGCCCGGCGGAGTTCTGGCGTCGGTGGCATGTCACTTTGAGCCAATGGTTCCGGGATTACATTTACGTTCCGCTCGGTGGCGGGCGTGGCCGGGGATGGGCCTTCAACGTGGCGGTTGTTTTTCTGATTTCTGGTATTTGGCATGGGGCCGGTTGGAACTTCGTCCTCTGGGGCGGGTTGCATGCGCTTTGGTTGATTGCCGCCCGGCTCACCGCCCGGGTGAGCGTCCCGGCACCGCTGGGCTGGTTGGGCACGGTGATCATCGCCGCCTTCTCGTGGCTCTTCTTTTACGAAACCAGCCCGTCGGTGCTGTGGGCCAAGCTGGTGACATTGGCCCATCCCGCGGCTTACGGACCGGCCGCGTTGGCGGCGCTCAAGGCCTCCTTTACGGCGGCAGACCTAGTGACCTTGGGAGGGACATTGGGACTGTGCGGCCTCACGTTGTTGGCCGAGTGGCGTTCGTTAGCGGGCGGCGGTGAACCCTATTCGCTATTGGTGCGTCCGTGGGTGCTCGTGGTGTTGGTGGTGCTGACCGTGTGGTTGGCACCGGGGGATCAAAATGACTTCATTTACTTCGCCTTCTGAACAGCCCGTTCCCTCACGGGTTCCGCGCCTAGCGCTCGCGTTGCTGACGGCAGCGATCCTGGCGTGGGTCTTGGGGGCGGTATACACGCTCCGGTGGAACCCGGAGGTGCGTTTCTTTCATCGCGTCCACGAAGCCAAGCGGGCGTGGGAGGCGGGCTTGTCGCTATCCAACCGAGTGTTGCTGGTCGGCGGCTCGGGCTGCATGACCTCCATTGATCCGATGCGAATGCGCGAGGCTCACGGGTTGAATGTCCTGAATTTGGGCCTAGGCGCGGGCTCGGGCGCGAAGTTTCTGGGTCGGTATGCGATGGACTGGGCCGGTCCCGGGGATCGACTGATTTTGACCCTCGAGCCGGGAATCCTGACCGGTGCCATCGACTGGAAGTCGCTCGGCGTGCAACTCGCGGCCGCCAATGGCACCTGGCACTTGTGGGATGAGGCGGGATCTTGGGAATGGCCCAGCCGACTCTTGGGATTACGACCGGGCGGCCAGCACCTGTTCACCCTGTTGGGCAAGGCGGTGCTGCGGCAGCCGTGGTACCGTTATGGCATCGACGAGATTCGACCCGGCGGCTGGCATGAGGTGGCCGCCCGTCGCCAGGTGCCCTCGCCGGGTCCAGGTCCGGTGGCCTTGTCGCCGGAGGCTCGGGCCTGGCTCGCCGACTTGAAGGCCCAATGCGACCGGAAGGGAGTATCGGTGGCTTACGCGATTCCGTGGTTCTATGGATCTGAAGCCGATCGCCCCGCCATGGTGGAGGCCCACCAGCGGTTCCTTGCGGATGTGGGCCGCATCGTGCCGATCCTCCCGGATCCGTCGATGGGCGTGAATACCCGGCGCGAAGATTATGCCGACTCGCTGGTGCACCCCACGGGCGAGGCCGCCCGGCGCAGGACTGACGACCTGGCCCGGATCCTCCAGGACTGGCACCCGGGTTCCGTGCTGCGCTAAACCGCCTGGGCATCGATCCGTTTGTAGGCTCATAAACGCGCTTTCCCGGGCCGCCCGCTCTTCACACACTGCGCCTCGCACATGAGTTCCAATACTTATCGGATCGCCGCGCTGGCTGGCGATGGCATCGGCCCTGAAGTCATGCGGGAGGCCTTGAGCGTCCTCCGTGCCGTGGGCGACCAGTTTTCCCTGAAGTTCGACGTTACCGAGGCTCCTGTCGGCTGGGCCGGCATTGACGCCGCGGGCAAGGCCTTGCCCGACGCCACGCTGGAGCTGTGCCGCCGCTCCGATTCCATTTTGTTCGGCTCGGTGGGCTTGCCCGACCGCGACCCGACCATTCCTAAAGAACAGCGCCCCGAGCGCGCCGCCCTGCTGCGCATTCGCAAGGAGTTCGGGCTCTTCGCCAACCTTCGTCCGGTGCGCCTGCCCAAGGCTCTGGCCCACGCCTGCCCGCTGCGCCCCGAGCGGCAGGGTGACGGCATCGACATTCTCGTGGTCCGTGAACTCACCGGCGGCTTGTACTTCGGCGAGCCCAAGAAGACTGAGGACCTCGGCAATGGCCAGACCCGCGCCATCGACACCATGGTGTACACCACCTCGGAGATCGAGCGCATCGCCCGCGTCGGCTTCAAGGCCGCTCAGTTGCGCCGCAAGAAGCTGACCA
This sequence comes from Verrucomicrobiales bacterium, assembly GCA_005805505.1. Classification (GTDB taxonomy): domain Bacteria; phylum Verrucomicrobiota; class Verrucomicrobiia; order Limisphaerales; family UBA9464; genus SXXZ01. Next base: position 19,406 of record SYMJ01000204.1, read on the forward strand.
GCATCGACAAGGCCAACGTGCTAGAGAACGGCGTGCTCTGGCGCGAGGTGGTCACCCGTATCGCCCCTGAATTCCCCGACGTGGCCCTCGAGCACATGTTCGTCGACAACGGCGCCATGCAATTGCTGCTGAGGCCGACCCAGTTCGACGTGCTGCTCTGCGAGAACCTCTTTGGCGACATCCTCAGCGACGAGGCGGCCGCCCTGGCCGGCTCCCTCGGCATGCTGCCCAGCGCCAGCCTCGGTGCGACGAATGGCCAGCAAACCTTTGGCTTCTACGAGCCCGCCGGCGGCACTGCCCCGGACATCGCCGGCAAGGACCTCGCCAACCCCATCGCCCAAATCCTCTCCATCGCCCTCATGCTGCGCTACAGCTTCGGGCTCAATGTGGCGGCCGATGCCGTGGATGCCGCGGTCGGTAAGGCCATCGATCAAGGCCTGCGCACCGGCGACATTTTCTCGACCAGCGAGGCCGGAGCCCGGCGCGTCGGCACCCGCGAAATGGGTGCGGCCATCGTCGCGGCCCTGTGAGTTTCCCGGCTGTATTTATTCTGCGATGAAGATCGCCGTCATCGGTTGTGGGGCGCTGGGCAGCTACTACGGCGCCCTGTTATCCCGTGCCGGACACGAGGTGTGGTTCCAACTGCGAGCCGATCACGACGTGGTGGCCTGCGACGGCGTCCATGTCGTTAGTGACCGGGGTGGCGAGTTTCACGCCCGACCGAACTGCGTCCGCGTGCCCGAGTTCGCGGGCGTGGTCGACCTGGTCCTCATCGGCCTGAAGACCACAGCCAACGGCGAGTTCCCCCGGCTGATTCCCGGCTGGGTCGGGCCGCAGACCGCCGTGCTCACTCTTCAGAACGGCCTCGGCAACGAGGATGCCCTGGCCCGCATCGTACCGCCTCAGCAGGTCTTGGGCGGGCTGTGCTTAGTGAGCCTCAACCGCACGGCCCCGGGCCGAATTCGCCATATCGACCTCGGCACCATCTTGCTGGGCGAACACCTCGGCCTTCCCACCGAGCGCACCCGCTCCCTGGCGGCCGTGCTGGAATCGGCCGGTATTCCGTGCGAAGTATGCCCCAATTTGCTGCAAGCCCGTTGGCGCAAACTCGTCTGGAACATTGCCTTCAATGGTCTCGGCGTCGCCGGTTCGGCGGGCCTCGACAGCGTCTCGCGCGGGAGATGGCAGCCCGAACAACCCCTCGGCCCGGCGCTCTCGGCCCAGAATATTTTGCAAACGCCCGCCTGGCGTGCCCTTGCTCGCGACCTTATGGGCGAGACCATCGCCGTAGCCACCGCCCTGGGTCATCCCATCGACCCCGCCCATGCCGACGCCGAGCTCGTCCGCACCGTCTCCATGGGAGCCTACCGACCCTCTACAGTGGTCGACTTCGAGATGGGCCGCCCGATGGAACTCGACGCCATTTTCTACGAACCCCAGCGCGAGTCCCGCCGTGCCAACGTTCCGACTCCGCGCCTCGACGCCCTCTGCGCTGTCCTCCGATCCCTTGAAGCCGCCGGAGCACGGCCACCGAGATAACGACGCTCCAGCGCCGTGCCCCCCGCGGTAGATCCGTTTCCCGGACAGGTGACGAACCCGTGCCTAAAAAGGTTACCGGCGGGAGCCTGCGTCGAAGCACTGATCCCCAGCGCGAGCTCCGGCACTCTGCCACCGCAAAACAGGTCAGAGCACCCGAGGGTATGCGGCGTTCCTTCAGAACGCTCCGGTTGTTCGGCATACCCGGGGTTTCACCCCGGGCTGGTATAGGGGTAGGGATGGCCGTTGTCGGCCACCCCTCCCTCCGAACCGGACTGGCGGATTTCCCGCATCCGGCTCTCCAGTTGGTGAGTCACCCGCTTGCGGCGGGACTGGTACGTTTGGCTAAGGCTAAGGCGTATAGAGAGATTAGCCCGAGC
>SYMJ01000003.1 GCA_005805505.1 Verrucomicrobiales bacterium
CGATGCGCGGGGCTTGGCAGGTGGGTCCGATGAAGAGGCCGCTGAAAACCCAACTGAGAGACGGGTGGTTCTGCCAGTAGGCTAGGAACGACCTCAATAAGTCGGGGCGCCGGAGGAAGGGCGAATCGCCCGGAGTGTCGCCCCCGAGGACGATGTGGTTGCCACCGCCCGTCCCGGTGTGACGCCCGTCCACCATGAACTTCTCGGCACACAACCGCATCTTCCGGGCCTCGTCGTAAAGAGCCGTCGTGCGGTCGACCAGGTCGTCCCAGCTCTGGCTCGGGTGGATGTTCACCTCGATCACTCCGGGGTCGGGTGTCACGGAAAACCGTTCAATTCGCGCATCACGGGGCGGCGGTTCGCCCTCGATGAGCACCGGCGTCGAGAGGCTCCGGGCGGTGTCCTCGATGGCCGCGACCAGGTCGAGGTAGCGCTCGGTCGAGGGCATAGGCGGCAAGAACACATGGAGTCGCCCCTCGCGTGGCTCCACGCAGAGGGCCGCCCGGACGATCCAGTCGGCGGACTCGCCAGGCGCGGGTCGGCGGTCCCCAGCGGCTTGTGGTTGGGGCCGTCCGGCACCGGACTCAGGAGACGCACCGGCCGGGCCGTCGACGGCCTCCATTGACCGCGCCACCCGGGCCTCCAAGGCCATCCGGAACTCCCGGGGCAGCGCTGGCTGAGGAGCGGTGGGGTCCGGCGCAATCACATGCGGGTGGTCGCGGTCGGAGACCCAGGGAATGGAGTCCAGGGGCAGCCGCAGGCCCATCGGAGAGTCGCCTGGGATTAGCCACAGCGTGTCGTCGTCACGCAGGAACCACGGGCTGCTCCGCCAAGCGCTCGGACCGTCGGCCGCGAGTGGAAGGGCGTAGCCAACCACCGATCCGAGGCCCTGCTGGAAGATTCGAGCCAGGCGCTCCCGCTCAAGGCGGTTCTTCAGGCGCGAGGCCTCGGCGGTGACGTTGCTCGGGAGTCGGCGTTCTCGCCAGTTGTGGTAAAAAAGATCCTCGAAACCCGGTAGGATGTGGTCCTCGTCCACGCCCAGGCGTCGGGCGATGCCGGCGGTGAGCGCCCGGGCTTCGGTCGCGCCGTGGCCGTAGTCTTTTGATTCGTCGGCGATGAGCGATTCGTCCCGCCAGATGGGTACGCCGTCCTTACGCCAGAATGCCGAGAGAGCCCATCGGGGGAGCTGCTCTCCCGGATACCACTTCCCTAGCCCATGGTGGAGCAAAGCGCCCGGGGCGAACCGGTGCTTCAGGCGGCGCAGCAAGTCTCCGGAGAGCTCCCGTTTGCGGACCGACACCGCCGTCGTGTTCCATTCCGGGCCCTGAGGATCGTCGATGGAGACGAAAGTAGGCTCTCCGCCGAAGGTCAACCGGACATCGCCGGCCGTTAGGTCGCCATCGACCTGTTGGCCTACTTGCAGGATCCGCTGCCACTGCTCCTCGGAGTAGGGTCGGGTCACCCTCGAGCTCTCGTGAATCCGGGTGACCCGCATCTCGTGCACGAACTCCGATTTGCAGGGGTCGACGGCCCCGGTAACCGGAGCCGCCGAGCTGGGTTCGGGGGTGCAGGACAGAGGAATGTGCCCTTCGCCGGCCAACATCCCGGAGGTGGGGTCGAGTCCTATCCATCCCGCTCCGGGAAGGTAAACCTCGCACCAAGCGTGCAGGTCGGTGAAATCATTCTCCGTACCTGATGGACCATCCAGCGCCTTAATGTCGTGGGTCAGCTGGATGAGGTAACCGCTGACGAACCGCGCAGCCAAGCCCAGGTGACGCATCAAATGGACGAGCAGCCAAGCCGAGTCGCGGCAAGATCCGGTGCCCAGACGAAGCGTCTCTGCGGGTGACTGGACCCCGGGCTCGAGGCGGATGAGGTACTTCACGGCCTCCTGCACGCGACGGTTGAGCCCGACGACGAAGTCCACGGTCGGAATTTGTTTTCCGCTCGTCCCGGAATGCGGCCAGCCATCGGCGCTCAGTAAGTCGCGACACAGGAGGTGGAGAAATTCGAGGATCGGTCCGTCGGGCGGCGTGACCTTGAGAAAGGGTTCGAGATTCTGAGCGAGCGTCGGCTCGTAGTCGAAGGGGAACCCGTTCGCGTCGGGCTCGAGGAAAAAGTCAAACGGGTTGAGCACCGACATCTCGGCCACGAGGTCGACCTCGATCCGCAGCTCAGACATAGGGTCCGGGAAGGTCAGCCGGGCGTTCCAGTTCGAGAACGGGTCTTGCTGCCAGTGGATAAAGTGAACGCCCCCGTTGATGCGCAACGAATGGCTCAAGATGCGGGTCTGGCTGTGTGGGGCCGGACGCAACCGGATGACGTGGGACCCATGCGAGACCGGCTTCTCGTAGCGGTAATGGGTGAGGTGGTGGAGGGCAATGTGTATGGCCATGGCGTGGTGCGGAGGCTCAATGCGCCTCGTTGTAGCGGCTGCGCCGACTCAATGTGGGCGTACGGAACGCGAAGAAAGTGTCGTAAATTCCGGAACCGACCTGGTTGATTTTGGTTTCTAGGCTATCGAGGTACTCGTGGAGCCCCTCGTCCTCAATCTCATCCACCTGCGTGAAGGCCAGGTCGGAGCAAAGCTGTCCGAGCAACTTCTCCGACGGGTTGCGGAAGCTGCCCAGCGGCGTGCCGGTAATGTGGTGCAGGGAGCTGCGTACCCCATCCATGCAGTAGCGGACGCTGCGTGGGAAGTCGGCGTCGAGCAGCAAGAACTCGATGATCCCGTCGGGGCGAATTCGGCCGTGGCGCTTGCGGTACATCTCGAACGCGCTGGCGCTGCGGAGTACCGCGGCCCAGTGGATATCGTCGAGGCCAGCGGCCTCGGCGCCTGACCCGGTCGGGATGTAGTACTTTACGTCGAGGATGCGAGAGGTCTTGTCGGCCCGCTCGATGAGTCGGCCCATTTCGATAAAGTACCACGCCTCGTTGCGGGTCATCGTCGCGCCGGTGATCCCACTGAAAAGGTGGCAGGCCTGTTTGACCTCGGCGTAGAAGGCCAGCGACGTCTCTTGGCCGACGGTGCCCTGGGCCGCTTGGTCCTGAAGGCGCAGGTAGAAGCTATTGAGTTGCTCCCACATCTCCGACGAGATGATCTCGCGGATGGAGCGGGCGCTCTCTCGGGCCGCGCCGAGGCAGGAGAGGATGGAGTTGCCGTTGCCGGGGTCGAAGCTGAGGAACCGGATGGTGTTTTCTGAGTTGGCCACCGTGCCTTGGCCTGCGAAAGCCTTGTGGTCGGCGAGGGTTTCAATCAGCGGTTGCCATCGCTGCTCCCCTCCGACCGGGTTGTCGAGCATCAGGTTGAGGTTGACGTCGATGATGCGGGCCACGTTCTCGGCCCGCTCGACATAGCGGCTCATCCAGTAGAGCGAATCGGCGACGCGGCTCAGCATGGCTTTTTAGGGTGCGGGGTGCGTTGGGTCTTCAACGGTTCGGGTTCGTCGTCGAGTGGGGGTCCATGGGGGATGAGGGGCGATGCCAGAACCATCGAGGGGGGGCGTCCGCCGTCGGCGGTGGAGGGCGCCGGCGAATCGTCGGTCTCTGCCAGCACCCAGGTGTCCTTGGTGCC
>SYMJ01000205.1 GCA_005805505.1 Verrucomicrobiales bacterium
CTAGGTCTCTGGGATGTCTGAATCGGACCGATGCCACGGGGTCGGGCCTTCCGAGGATCCACCGGCTGTTCACACAGCGGGACTGCTCGGAGCTTGAAGATAAAAACGGCCCGAGTTTGAAGGAATCTCAGCCACCCATCGCAGAACCCCCGTCCAGAATCGTTACCGAATCCCGATTTCTCCTAGGGAACCAAAGTCATGCCCCGCTTTTTGGCGGCATCACGCAGGGGGCCGTCTTTGCAGGCCAAGGGCAGTTTCAGACGCAGCGCTACTTCCAGATAAGCCGCGTCATAGACGCTTAAATTCATTTCTGAAGCGAGTTGGGACAACCGTGTGAACGCCCAGACCGACATCTCATGGTCCACCGCAAAGCCCAGTGATGTCAGTGCTTGCAACGCCTCCATCCGGTCGTCCGTCGTCAGCTTGCCCCGGCGCTCCAGCACCAGCAGCACGTTGGCAATTTCGATCGGCCACAGGGCAGGCACGATGATCTCGGCGCCCTGGCCCACCTCGGCCAGCAGGGAGTCCGTTTCCGGGGTTGCCTGCCCGGGATGAACCCAGGCCACTGCAATCGAGGCATGCAAAATTAACCGGTCCATCAGCGACGTCCCTCTTCGATGGCGGCGCGTACTTCAGCGTCGGACAGTTTGGCCTGCCCCTTGGAGCGGCCTCGGATCCGCGACTGCAATTGAGTCAAAGTGGCTACCGCTTGCCGGACTTGCTCTAAGTTCCGGCGTCCTTCAGGAATAATACGCGCGACGGGCTTTTCATGCCGGGTGATGACAATTTCCTCGCCGCGTGCCACACGTTCGAGCAGTTCGCCAAACCGGGTTTTGGCTTCAAAGGCGGTGATGGTAGCCATAAGTGGTGTTTTCCAAGTTAACCAGATATCGACTAGTTTGCTACAAAGTGGATAGGACGACAAATGGTGTCTTTCGGTATCGGTGATCCGGGATAGGCAACGCTGTTTGACCGGCGGTCGGAAACTGGAACTTGGATCTCCGCACAATCGATCAGTCGGATCCGAAGCGCTGGCGTTGAGGAATTGGAGTTCCAGACCACCTTGACCGCGATGTTGGATTCCGAAGGCACCTTTCCCGGCGCGCGTGCGGCCGCTCTGGCTCGCTGGCAGGCATTCTTGCCGCAAGCGACGCGTTACGGGGCGCTGCGCAACCAGGTCGTTCCCGGACATCCGCATGTGACGCGGTTGTCTCCGGCCCTGCGGGCTCGACTGGTGACTACCGAAGAGTTGGTGGGCTCGCTGCTCGAGACTTGCCGCTTCGCGGCGGTGGAGAAATTGGTGCAGGAGCTGGTGTGGCGCGATTACTGGAAGGGTTGGCTCGAGTTGCGGCCCAGCGTCTGGTCCGACTACCGCGCCGAGGTGGATCGCCTCCGCCGACAGGCCGATCCGGCGCTGCTCCGACGGGCCGAGGCTGTCATGGCAGGCCAAGGCGGCATCGCGGTGCTCGATGGGTTCACCCGCGAACTCATCGCGACCGGGTATTTGCACAACCACGCCCGCATGTGGTGGGCCGGGTATTGGATCCATGTCGAGCGATTGCCCTGGGCCTTGGGGGCCGACTTTTTCTACCGGCACCTCCTCGATGCCGATTCCGCTAGCAACACGTTGGGATGGCGTTGGGTTGCCGGCGTGCAAACCCGGGGCAAGGCCTATCTGCCGCGCCGCTCCAATTTAGAAAAGTATTGTGCTGCAAATCTCCTGGCCGATCCCACCGGAATGGAGCGCATCGACGACTCGGTTGTGGCGGCGGTTTCACTGCCCGACGAACGGCCGGCGGAACGCGTAGCATGGAAACCGCTGCCCGAAGTTCCTGGCATCACCGAAGGTTCCGCAAACCCGCCCGGACGGTGGGGCCTGTGGGTGCACGGTGAAGATTTGAGCGTTGAGCTATCCGGACTGGCCGGCCTACTTCCCGCGGTGGCCCTCAGCGTGTTTGATGCGCAGCGGGTCGCGGCTCTCGGCATGGCTCCGCGCAGCATCGCCTATTTGAAAACGGCCCTGGCCGACGGACTGTCTCGGGCGGGTCATTTTTTCAAGTGCCCCATCGAATCGTGCGAAACGGGCGAAGGCCTGGCCGAGGCCCTTGCGAGGGTGGCCCAAGAACGCGGCCTGGCCGGATGGGTGGCGATGCGTCCCTCGGTGGGTCCGCTCGGTGATGCGATTCCGGCGATCGAGGCCGCCTTGGCCCGCGACGGCCGAAAGGTGATTTGGTGCCGTCGCCGGTGGGATGAGCACTTGTGGCCCCAAGCCTCGGCCGGGTTCTTCGGGTTCTGGGAGAAAGCCCAGCGACGCCTGGCGACCCAAGCCGCCGCCCTTGCCCAGAGCCGGGACCCTCAGCAACCCGAGCTGCTATTTTGATGAACCCGACCCGACCCACCGGTTCGACCCACGCGGGGCCGCCGACCGGTCGTTCCGCGCGGAGCCCAATTTTCGCGAGGCGCGCCGACTGGCAGGTGGTGTGGTTCAAGCGCGACCTTCGGATCGGCGACCACGCACCCTTGATCGAGGCCTTGCAGCAGGGTCCCGTTCTTGGGCTCTACCTCTACGAGACCGAGCTGCTCGAGTCACCCGAGTGGGATGCCTCGCACTCCCGCTTCATCGCCGAAGCGCTCCGGGACTTGGAGTCGGAGTGGACCCGGCGCGGGGGGTGTCTGCTGTTGCGGCGTGGCGAGGCCGTGGAGCAACTCGAGCGCCTGCATCGCGAGACAGGTTTTCTCCGGCTTTGGTCGCATGAGGAAACGGGCAACCGGCTGACCTTTGACCGCGATCTCCGCGTCGCCCGCTGGTGCCGGAACCGCGGGATCGACTGGCAGGAGCGGCGTCAGGACGGGGTCGTCCGGCGGTTGCGATCCCGCGATGGCTGGGCCGAACGCTGGGCCAAGAGCATGTCGGGCCGCATCGAGTCGTCCCCGGAGGTGCTCGGATCGGGTCGTCCGACCGGGCTCGTCTCCGACGGTGTTTTGGGTCCGGAGCAACTGGGCCTGGGTCCGGTGATTCCGATCGAACTCCAACGCGGCGGCGAGACGGCGGCGCGGGAAGTGTTGGGGAGTTTCCTTGAGGAACGCGGCGTCGGCTACCGTGCGGAAATGTCGAGCCCGCTCACTGCCTGGACGGCTTGCTCGCGTCTCAGCGCCCACCTCGCGTGGGGTTGTGTCTCCATGCGCCGGGTGCATCAGGCGGCCGTGCACCGGCAGGAGGACTTGCGGGCGATGCTCAGTGCCGGAGAACCGTTGGACCGTCGTTGGTCCGGCGCGCTCGCGAGCTTCCAGGCGCGCCTTCGGTGGCATTGCCACTTCATGCAGAAGCTCGAGGACGAGCCGCGCATTGAGTTCGAGAACTTCAACCCGGTCTACGACGGCCTGCGCGAAGCCTTCACCGAGTCCGAAGAAGGTCAGCTGCGCCTTGAGGCCTGGCGTCAGGGGCGGATCGGCTTTCCGATGGTCGACGCCTGCATGCGGGCGGTGCGGGCCACGGGTTGGCTCAACTTCCGCATGCGCGCCTTGGTGATGAGTGTGGCCTCTTACCACCTCTGGCTGCACTGGCGTCCGACGGCGATCCACCTGGCCCGGTGCTTCCTCGACTTCGAGCCGGGAATTCATTTCAGCCAGGCCCAAATGCAGAGCGGCACGACAGGCATCAACACCGTGCGCATTTATTCCCCGACACTTCAGGCCATCGAGCAAGACCCGAAGGGCGTCTTTATCCGCCGCTGGGTGCCCGAACTGGCCGGCGTGCCCAACGTCTTCCTGGCCGAGCCGTGGCGCATGACGCGCTCACAGCAGGAGGCCAGTGGGTGCGTGATCGGCGTGGATTATCCCGCCCCGAGGGTCGACCCCCGTCGGTCGGTCATCGAGGCCAAGGAGCGGATTGCCCGTGTTCGATCTAGCGTCGCCGCTCGTGAAGCCTCCCGTCGCGTGTACCTCCGCCATGGCAGCCGCAAGGGCCACACCTTCCGGGGGGCCGAGGCCGAAGCCCGATATCGACAAGGGTTGCTGGGCGGGTTGTCCGACCCCGCTCCGGAGCGCTCCATCGGCCCGGTGCAGCAAGAGCTCTTCGGATAGCTCCGGAGGCCCCGGGACGTGGTGTCAGCCTCCCGGTGAGGCCAACACCTCGATGAGGTAGCGCAGTTCCTCCTGCACGTCGTCGCCGTCCGTCAGGGTCTGGGAAATCTCGGCCCGCACGGCCTCCCGGAATCGCCGCCGCAAGCGGTGGACGCAGCCCATGCCACCTGTGCCCAAGTGTCCGAGCACCTCCAGATTTGGGAAGGCCGAGGCGATCTCAGCCAGGCTCGGCGTCTTCCACGATTGAGGTCCGAGTCCGGCGTCCGTCGGTGCATTCGCCCCGTCCAAGAGACAGCGCGGGCACAGACCACCAGGGGCCCGATCGGGACTGGGGGACAGGCATCGCGGACAGGGTCGCGACGGGAGAGCCGATGAAGGGGCCGGCGTGGATTCCATGTTCATTCACTCCCTCCATGGGGTTTCTACCGCTTAAGGTTACACGAAATCCGTGGCCCTGTCGTGGTTCAGGGTTCGTTGTCACGACGCGGGTCCGAGTTGCGGGTCTAAGTCGCCGATCCCCACGAACCCTCGTGCAGACAAGGACGCAGCCAGGAACCCAGTCCCAACCCGTTGAGAGGGATCTGCTTTTGGAAACGTAATTGATTCCGGAGGGCGCCCCGGGCGGCAGCGGGACCGGGCCGGAGCGAGCATAGGAACGTCGACACCCTGATCCCCCTCGCGCGCAGCGCGAAAGCCCAACCGGCCCCAACGTTCCCTGCGAGCGCAGGACCGATCCCGCGGAGCCCCCACCGCCAACAAGCCCCAGGCGCCAGCCCCGGCACTCTGCCACCGCAAAATAGGTGAGAGCACCCGGGTATATGCGGCGTTCCTTCAGAACGCTTCGGTTGTGCGGCATACCCGGGGTTTTACCCTGGGCTGGTATGCGGTACCCCGTTGGGGCACTCCGAACGCTTCACCTCCCCCGAGCCTTCCTGCGCCTCCACGAAGCGGCAGTTCTGTCACCCCAACACTCCAAAAATATGTGAAACAGACCCTTTTTGTGTAAATAAGTGGGACCGACCCCTCCGCGACTGCGACCCCGGCGCGAGCGCCTGTGCCGCGTGTGTTGCGTCAACGGGTTGGCGGGGTAGCGTTGCGGCCTTGAATGCACCACGGGTCATCACGTTCTCCCCGTCGCTCACAATTCCGCTGA
>SYMJ01000023.1 GCA_005805505.1 Verrucomicrobiales bacterium
ATTAAATTGGGCAGTCCAAATCCAGAATTATCTGTCACCAAAATGAATGAAGGTGCAAGAAAAGGGCGGATTGAATTCAAAAATCGGATTATTCCAATCATAAATGAAATCAAAAGTACCGGAATTGAAACCTTACAAGGAGTGGCTGATTGTTTAAATCGCCGTGGGATTTCCACTCGTAACGGAAAGCAATGGTATCCAACCCAAATCCGAAACCTGCTGGTGGATTGAGCGTTTAGCGAAGGGGTAAACAAGGGTGAATGTACCATTCGCATAACTGATTCATCAACCAGTTTACGGTTGTAACGAGGGGAAAAAGTGGGGGGGTGTCCCGATACCATCCCACGGGGGGTGAAAAAACCAAAAAAGTACTTGACACGGTTTAAAAACCGTGAATGACCCGTAAACGAACCAGTTTGATTGGGATTCCTGTTGATGTCATCGAACGGACATCATTTTTATAAAAACATCTTGACAGACTTGGAAAACCGGAGGGCATTTTTGTGGTTGATGTTTAACCGACAGTCCTTACCGTAAAAATGAGTCCAGCTCACATGACGCGGATCCCAGCGGGGATTCTCAGAGGCAGCCTGATCGCCATTGCGCTCTACCGGGCGGGTGTCGACCAGCGATCGATTGCCGGATCGGCCCAACAGTGCCTTCAGGGCAGGGCTGTCCTTGGTGTCGTTGAAATCCCCGCAGATCAGCACGTTGGCCTTAGGCTCTGTGGCGAGCCGGGTTTCGACTAGGCGTCGCAAGACCCGCGCTTCCTGCTCGCGCATTTCAGCCTGATCGGCAGAACCGATGGTCCGCTTCGACTTCAGGTGTGCGGTGAATAGTGTGAATCGGTAAGATGGACTGACTTCCAGATCCACTTCCAAGAGCCCGCGGCTCGTTTTGAATCGACGGCCTTCCAGAAGAAAGTTTTCCTGGGAATGGGGACGGCGCGCGACGATGGGAAAGCGACTCAAGACCGCCACGAAAATGTTGGTGTCGTAGCCAGAGACGTGTTCCCAGTGCGGCAGGTCCAGGCCGGCCTGTCGGAGGCGGGACTGGAGTTCCAAGAGTGCGTTGGTGGGGCCGATCTCCTGGATAGCCAACACATCGGGCCGGAGAGCGGTGAGGGTTTCAGTGATCTTGCTGCGGGCGGCCTCGGGCTTAGGAGCCCGGGTTCCCGAGCGTTCCACGAGGTAATTTTCCAAGTTGTAGGTGACAACCTTGAAACGCGGGGTTTCGGCGCTGAGCAGCAAAGCCCCGAAAAGGTGGGCCAGTAACAGTCGATACAAGTTCATACCTTATAATCTTCGCTCAAACTCACCGGATTCTTTTTTTGCACGATGATTTCGTGATGATAAGATCAACCGTGTTGATTCTAGAACACTCCGAAACAGTGCCAACCTCGTTTGCGACGGGAGACTCAGTCTATCCGAAGACGGATACGATGTCCGACCAACAAAGCGAGCGCGATCATCGGCAACTGCGCATCGACAAGGTAGGGGTCCGCAACCTGCGCTTTCCAGTTCAGATCCGGGACAAGGCCCACGAGTTGCAGAACACCGTGGCCACCATCGGCCTCTTCGTGGACTTGCCCGAGGAGTTCAAAGGAACTCACATGAGCCGGTTTGTCGAGGTGCTCAATTCGCATGGGTCCGTCATTCATGTGGAGAATATTCTAGATATTCTAAAGGCGATGCAGACCCGTCTCCATGCCCACGCAGCCCATTTAGAGATGCGATTTCCGTTCTTCATGACCAAGAAAGCCCCGGTTTCTGGTAAGGAAGGCGTGATGGACTACGAGGTGGGTTTCGATGCTACCTTGGAAGGGGAAAAACTGGATTTTGTCCTCACCGTCAAAGCCAATGTCACCACGCTGTGCCCGTGTTCGAAGGCCATCAGTCAATATGGGGCCCATAATCAACGCGGTGAGGTCACTGTGCAAATTCGTTCCAGCAAGCTCATCTGGATTGAAGATTTGATTCGCTGGATCGAATCCTGTGGCTCCAGCGAGATGTATTCGCTGCTCAAGCGAGTCGATGAAAAAGCGGTGACCGAGCGGGCCTACGAGAACCCAGTTTTCGTGGAGGATCTGGTCCGCAACGTGGCCCTGCGGCTCAACGAGCATCCGGATATCTTTTGGTATCAGGTGGAGGCCGAGAATCAGGAGAGCATCCACAATCACAACGCCTACGCCTGCATCCGTAAAGCGTGATCAGGCTCTTGCTGAAGGGGTGCCACAAAGAATGGAACCCCGTCAGCGACTGGCTTTCCGAGATTCTATGAGGCTCTTGCGGGGTTAGGACTGGCACCTAAATGGCCCTCAGATCAGTCCACAAACAACAAAAACGGCACCATAGGTGCCGTTTTCGTTGGGATACTCGAGCCTAAAGTGCTACGAGCTTTGAGGGTGATCGTCCTGAACCTCTTGAATTTGGGATACCTACCAGAGGTGGCACTCGTTTCTATCAGCCCCCGCCGAGTAGCCCCCGCCGAGTTTCAGATTCGTCTTGGGAGAGAAATCTGTCTCTGGAGAGAAGGGAGGCAGTGAACTGGGCTGAGGTAATGCGAACGGTCCCGCTGGCTTTTGACGCAAGCTGGGACCATTCGAATGAATCAAGCCTTGGAAGCGGTAGCCTTACCTGCCTTTGCAGCCTTGGAAGCCTTTGCAGCGGCGGCCTTGGGAGTAGCAGCCTTGGGAGCGGCAGCCTCGGGAGCGGCAGCCTTGGCCGCGGTGACCCGATTGAGCTGCAGCCGTAGGCGGGAAGCCTTGCGGCTGGCGGTCTCGCGCTTGATCACACCACCCTTAGCGGCGCGGGCATAAGCAGAGGTCGCCACAGAAAGAGCCGCCTTGGCCTCATCCAGCTTGCCAGCGGTTGCGAGGTCCAAAAACTTCTTTTCGAAGGTCTTCACGCTCGACTTGACTGAATGATTGCGAGCGGCCTTGCGGGCGTTGCTGCGGACGCGTTTCTCGGCTGACTTCGTATTCGGCATAATCGGTTCCTAGAAAAGGCAAAATGAATACGGTGTCTCGGCCTTCCTTGTCAACGGGTTGTTTGGCTTGTTTAGCCTCAGATCCCGGAAGGGGGCTCTCCGCTGAAAGAATTGCTAAGAGCGGGGTCATCGATCGGGCACCGTGTCGGGCGACTTTTTGGCCCATTTGGGGCAAATTGAGAAGGATCTTAGCGTGGCAATCATGGAGCCAGTTGAACCGTTGGACCTACAGAGGTGGGTCGACCTTCACCAGTAACCAGGGCCTCTTGAGGCTCCTCCCACGGAGAGCACACTGAGTTACCGCCGGCCTCACCATTATTTTGGCGAGCCGACAATTTATCAGGATTTGCCGAAAGTTTGAAAGGTTGCCCAAGGCTGCTGCGAATCCCTACACAGCCACCCGAAGTGGGGTGAGCCAACAACAACAACATCAACAAACAAGTATCGTCATGAAGACCCTCCAAAACTCCATCATCCATCGTCTCGCATTGGCAGCCCTCGTCTTGGGCGTGGCCGGTTCAATGGCCGCGGCCGAAGCCACGACTCCTGGGGTCGCTGCCAAAACCAGTGAAACCCGCCGGATGTCTGCTCGCAAATCAATGTATCCGTTCCGCGGTGAAGTTGCCGCTGTGGAAGGAAAAAGCATCGTGCTGGCCAAGAAGTCGGGCACTCGGCCAATCGAGGTGTCTGAAGAGAGCCTGATCGAACGCGATGGCGCAGCGGTTCGACTCGACGACGTTAAACCCGGCGATTATCTGCGTGGCATGCTTCAGAAGACCGAGGCCGGCGGTGAGGTCTTGGTCCGAGCCAGTGCGGGCGGCAAGTACGACAAGCCAGTCGCCAAGGCCAGCAAGTCTACCGCGAAGATGGACAAGGCCGAACGCTGAAGCCTTGAGGGCGTTTTCGACGGGTCGGTGCCCAGGACTCGGGCACCGGCCCTCTTCTCAAGATGCGGCGCGGTTGGGCGAGGCGGATTCGGCCAGTCGAGCGCGCAGTTCAGAGGCCTCTTGGCCGATGGCCGCGAGTTGTTCCGCCGAAAGGCGGGCCAGATTGCGGACTTGCAGGCTCATGCGGGGATTCTTGGCCAGGAGCGCTTTGTGCCGCACCAGGAAGTCCCAATACAACGTGGTGAACGGACAGGCCTTGGGGCCGGTGGCCTGGGCCGGGTCGAACCGGCAGCCCTGGCAGTAGTTCGACATCCGTTGGATGTATTTCCCGGTGGCGATGTAGGGCTTTGAGGCCATCACGCCCCCGTCTGCATACTGGGACATGCCCAGCGTGTTCGGCAGCTCGACCCATTCCACGGCGTCCACATACACAGCCAAGTACCAACCGTGGACTTCCTTGGGGTGCACACCCACCAGCAATGAGAAAAGCCCTGTGACCATCAGGCGTTGGATGTGGTGCGCGTAGCCCAGATCGAGCGTCTGGCGGAGGGAGTGGCGCAGGCAGTTAAACTCGGTGTCTCCGGTCCAGAAAAACCCGGGCAGCGGTTGAAGGGCTCCCAAGGTATTGCGCTCCAGGTAGCCCGGCATCGAATGCCAATACACGCCTCGCACATATTCTCGCCATCCGAGAATTTGCCGGAGAAACCCTTCGGCTGCCGGCAGTGGCACTCGCCCGGAGCGGTAGGCGTTTTCGGTCGCCTCCAGGACCGTCCGCGGATGCAGCAGCTTGAGATTGAGCACGGCGCTGAGGCGGGAGTGGTAGAGCCACGGTTCTCCCACCCACATGGCATCCTGCCAACGACCGAACTCCGGCAGTCGGTGAGCGATGAAATCGTCCAAGGTCGATTGAGCTTCGGCCGCGGTCAGGGGCCAGTCGAAGGCCGCCACGGAGCCGGGATGGGAACCAAATCGATCTTGGACCATCGCCAAAACTTCTCGGGTGAGCGCATCTGGAAGAAACCGGCGCGGAGCGGGCACGAAACCGGGGCCTTGTTTCCCAAAAGATTCCCGGTTATCGGCGTCGTAGTTCCATTGGCCACCGGCCGGTTGATCTCCGTCCATCAGGAACCCCGTGCGTTTCCGCAGTTCGCGGTAGAAGAACTCTAGGCGCAGTTGTTTGCGTCCCTGGGCGTGAACAGCGAAGTCCTCGGGGGAGCTGAAAAAATGCTGATCGGGTCGGGCCACCCAAGCGATGCCAGCGGCCCGGGCCACTTCCTGTAGTTGATCCTTTAATCGCCACTCTCCGGGATCTACTGCATGGACTTCTGCCGGCCGCAGTTGATCGAGCGTGAGGGCCAGCTGGCTTGCCAAGGTCTCCGCACCCTCGGCGAGCCTGAGATCGGAGTTGTCACCAAAGCTCCACTGCGAACCCGAGACGTTGAGTTGCCGATAGGCCACGGGCCAACCCCGCTCGCGAAGCCGGTCCCGGAAATGGCGCATGGCCGCCAGAAAAATCGAGATCCGGCACTGGGAGTTCCAAACGTGCGTGGCCTCGCCAGCCACCTCGGCCATCCAGATCCAGTCGAGCTCCGGGTCGAAATCTTGGAACACCGTGGAGTCGGCGTCCAACTGGTCTCCCAACACCACGATGAGGCGTCGGCAGCGGGGGCCTTGGGTTGTCGAAGTCGGTGGCATCATCCGCCGGTTTGGAAATCGGTGGCGATGGCGACCGCCTCCTGCTCGTTGGCGACCTTGTTCAATTCCGTGGCCCGGTCCCGCAGTTTTTTCACCACGTAACGCCCGAGCGGCATGCGGAAGGGGGCCTGGCCGGAATGCACCATGGCCACGATAGCCTGAGCGCCTCGGGCCGGATCGCCTGGCTGTTTTCCATCGATGACTTTTAGGAACTGGGCGAACTTGCCAGAACTGCGGTCATAATCGCTCAATCGCTGGGGAACCGGTTCCAGTGAACGGCCGATGAAGTCGGTCCGAAAGGGGCCGGGTTCGATCAAGGTGACCCGAATGCCCAAGGCGAGCGTTTCGGCCCGAAGGCTTTCGGACAAGGCCTCCACGGCTGCTTTGGCCGCGCCATAGACCCCGAATCCGGCATAATTCGAAATGGCCGCTGCCGCGCTCAAGTTGACGATATGCCCGGCGCGCTGGGCTCGGAGTCGGGGCAAGACGGCCCGGATGACATTCAGTGTCCCGAAAAAGTTGGTCTCCATGCAGCGGCGGATTTGGTCGGGCTGACATTCCTCGATCGCCCCGATCAATCCGTAGCCGGCGTTATTGACCACCACATCTAAGGGGCCGAAGCGCTCGACGGCCGCATCGAGGGCGGCGTGGATCTGGTCTTCGTGGGTGACGTCCAGCGCGAGCGCGAGGGCCTGTTCCGGGACGACGGCTGCGAGAGGTTCGACGGCGGAAATATCCCGGGCGGTCAGCACCACGCGATCCCCTGCCTGAAGGGCTGCCTCGGCGATGGCGCGACCGAACCCGGAAGAACAGCCGGTGATGAACCAGGTTCTAGGACCGTCAGAGGCTGTGGAACTCATATTTGTTGCCAACGCTAAACCCAGATCTTCGTCTCGCAAATCAGCCGGCCCCTTGGGGTAGCTACTTGTGGCATCCGGTCACTACAGATGCACCGTCCCAATGGGGGTTCCGACTCTCCGGCCCTGGAATGATCTGGAGTGCTTGCGGTTGTTCTTCGAGGACGCCTAACATTCACCCATCGCCGTGGCCTTGTTGTGTTTCCATTCGAGTCGTTGGTCTCGTCCGCTCCTGTGCGGTTTGGCGTTGTTGGGCCTAGTGTCAGCGCGATTGTCCGCGGCCGATTTCTGGGCCGATCATGTCGAGCCGATCCTCAAAGAGCATTGCGCCGAGTGTCACAGCCCCACCCGATCCAAGGGTCGGCTGGATCTTTCGACTTTTCAGAACGCCTTGCGCGGGGGAGATCGCGGAGCCGGGTTTGTCCCGGGCCGTCCGGAGGAAAGCAGTTTGTATTTGCTGCTCAAGCCGGGAGCCGATCCGCACATGCCGCCGAAGAAGCAGTTGTCGGACGAGCAACTCGCCTTGATCCGCACGGGTATTGAAAAACTGGAGGCCAAGCCTGCCGCGGCCGCGTCCTCCGAATCGACATCGATTCCGTCGACCTCATCGAAGGTGCGCAAACCCGTGTGGGTGCCTCCGGCAGGAATGGCCGCATCGGTTGTGATCGATGGCTTTCTGGAACGGGGTTGGAAGGCCCGCAAGGTCCGCCCAGCCGCTCGTGCCGACGATGCGACGTGGCTGCGGCGTATCCATTTGGATCTTGTGGGGCGGATTCCCACCGAAGAGGAGGAGGCCCGTTTTCAACGGCTGCCCGCCCGGAAGCGGCGTGAAACCACCGTCGATGGATTGCTGGCCCATCCCGACCATCCACGACACCTCCGGGAGATGTTCGATGTGCTCTGGCTTGGACGTCCGACGGGCAACGCTGAGGCCCAGCGTCGCGATCATCGGTGGTACGAGTTCCTCGAAATGTCGTTCCGCGAGAATCGCCCGTGGGATGCGATGGTGCGCGATCTCATCTTGGCCCGGCCCGCGAAGCCAGATCAGCGCGGTCTGGTGCAATTCCTCTACGAGCGGCAGAACAATCCGCAGGCCATGGCTGAGGCGGTGGCCCCGCTGGTCTTTGGTGTTCAGATCGGGTGCGCCCAATGCCACGACCATATGGTGGCCCGCGAGATTAAGCAGGCCCATTACTGGGGAATGGTCGCGGCCTTCAACCGTTCCAAGAACGTGGATTCTGAGGCAGGCCCCGGGCTTGCCGAGTCGGCCATCGGCGGGTTTGTGAGCTTCGCCAATCTCAAGAAAGAGTCCCAGCAGGCCCGGTTGGTGTTTTTCAATGGCCGTTCGATTGATGAACCCTGGCCGGCCGATGGGGTCAAAGAAGTGGATGCTCCCGAGAAATATCGAGTGGCACCTCCCAAGGGCAAGGAGCGAGCCGTGGCTCCGGCCGATCCGCAGTTTTCTCGCCGGCAGGCACTCGCCGAAGCCGTGACCCGAGACAATCCTCTCTTGGCGCGGGCCGCCGTTAATCGCGTGTGGGCCATGTTCTTGGGTCGTGGATTGGTGCATCCGGTGGACCTCATGGATTCCCAGCATGCGCCGAGTCACCCAGAACTGCTGGATTGGTTGGCCCACGACTTCGAGCGCAGTGGCTACGACCTGCGACGGTTGATTCGCAACCTGGTGCTCTCTCAAGCCTACCAACTCGATTCGCGTCCCGCGCCCGGCAAACCTCCGGCCGACGAGGCCTTTGCCCGGGCCATCGAGAAGCCTCTGTCTGCCGAGCAGTTGGGCCGTTCGCTAATTCTGGCCACCGGCCCCTGGAAAGCGGACGCCAAGTCGGGATCGGCGCGGGATGATGCTTCGGTTCGGCGCGCGCTAGTGCGGGATTTCCCCAACCTGTTCGCCCCGGAATACAATGCCACTCTCCAGCAGGCTTTGTTTTTGTCTAACTCGCCGATCCTCGAGCCGCTGCTCCAGCCCCAGGCGGGCAATTTGGCAGAACGCCTGTCCGCGTTGCTCGATGACAAGACCCGAGTGAAAACCGCCTTCCAGGCCGTATTGGGCCGCAGCCCGGATCGCGAAGAATTTCAAGCCAGTCTGGCCTATCTGGCCGATCATCCGGGGCAGGGAGGGCGTTCGCAGTTCCTGTGGGCGTTAATGTCCGGGGCGGAATTCCAGGTGAACCACTGACGTCATGACACCGCCCCAAGACCCGCACACCCCGATTCCAGGAATGGCCGGTGCCACCTGCGGTCAACCCGATCACGTCCTGCACCGGCGGAAGTTCCTGACCGGCCTGGGCGCGGCCGGAACGGTGTCGCTCGGCAGTTGGGCAGGGCTCTTCTCGCTGCCGGCCTTCGCCCAGCAGGCCAAACGCACGGCCAAGCGATGCATTCTCCTGTGGCTTTGCGGTGCGCCGAGCCAATTCGAAACGTGGGATCCCAAGCCGGGACGTATTAGTGCCGGCCCGTTTCGCTCGATCCCCACGAAGCTTCCGGGCGTCCACTTCAGTAGCTTGATGTCCCGATGCGCCACCATCGCAGACAAGCTCGCGGTGGTCCGCTGCATGAAGACCGACCAGAACGAGCACTTGCAGGGCATCAACTTGCTCAATCGGGGCTCGGCTCCCCGGCCGCCGTTCGTTCGTCCGGTGTTGGGGTCGGTGTTGGCCCAGCAGTTGGGGCACCTTGATAATCCGGTGCCCAATTTCATCCTCCTGGACCCGTGTCCCGAGGGGAATGAGTTTAAGGAATTTAAGTCCGGCAACTGGGCCGGATGGTTGGGTGCGCAGTATGGGCCGGTTCGCGTCGGCGGCGATTACCGCATCGAAAACGTCCTGCGGCAGGCTGACTTGTCGGCCGGAGATCACGAGTCGCGCAACGCCCTGCGGCGGTTCCTGACGCGAAAGTACGAGAACGACCGAAAATCGGCCGCGGCCGCGTCGCAGAATGCGGTGTTCGAGCGGGTGAAGGGACTGATGAGCTGTGCCGACCTCTTCGATCTCGAAAAGCTCCCGGCCAAGGATCGCGAACGCTACGGCCTTGGAGCCTTCGCCCAGCACACCCTTCAAGCCCGGCACTTGGTCGAGAATGGCGCGCCCTTCGTGATGGTTTCCAATGGCATGCCTTGGGACAGCCACGTGTTCCACAACGAGATTTACCAAATGCTCACGCCGGAGCTCGATAACGTGATCTTCCAGTTGATCACCGACCTCGAGCAGCGGGGCATGCTTGATTCCACCCTCGTGGTGGCCATGGGAGAATTCGGCCGCACGCCCTGGCTCAACCAGGCCCGCGGCCGCGACCACTATTCCAAGGCGTGGTCACTGATGCTCGCCGGGTGCGGGATCAAGCGGGGCGTGGTGGTGGGCGGCACCGATGCCGAAGGGGCTGAAGTGGATGGCCAGGCCTTCAACGAGAAGAACCTCTTCGCGACGATTTTCTCCGCCTTGGGCATTGATCCCTACGCTCTGTATGACATCGGAGATTTGCCGAGTTTCCGCCGCGTCGAAGACCGGACCGAACCCATCCGGGAGGTCTTGGCGTGACGTGTTTCATTCAACCCATTCAACCCGATTGGGACATCGCCCACCATGGCTGACACCGATCCCAAGTCATCACCGACTCCGCCCGCAGAGCCCAAGCTAACCAAGGCCAAGGAAATCAAACTCCCTTCGGCAGTCTTGGCTCTCGAATCCACTCCGGACGGTAAGACCCTGTTTGCCGCTTGTCTCGACGGCTCGGTTCAACGGGTGACCGTCGAGACAGGAGAGGCACTCGCCATCGGTCGCCATGACAGTTACGCCAGTGGTGTGGCCTTGCTGCCGGGAGCCCAGCAATTGGTGTCGTCCGGTTATGACGGCGTCTTGCACTGGATGGATCTGGCCTCGGGCAAAGAACTTCGATCGGTTCAAGCCCATCAGTTCTGGTCGTGGGATTTGGCGGCCTCCCCGGACGGGCGATGGGTGGCCAGTGTCACCGGTCAATACCGGGCTGGCAGCTACAAGTACGACCCGGCCCCCGGCACCGAGCCCTCCGTCCGCGTGTACGACGCGGTGAGCGGCGTGCTGAAGCACTCGTGGGACTTCCTGCCGCCGGTGCAAGCGGTGGCCTTCAGCCCGGACGGTCGTCGGGTGGCCGCTGGCAACCTCATGGGCGAGGTGGCCGTGTGGGACTTGGAGAGCGGCCGCAGTGTCTCGCAGTGGAAGACCGACGACCTGACCAGTTGGGGCATCATCAAGAGCCACCATTTCTTGGGCGGAGTGTTCGCACTCGAGTTCTCTCCGGATGGCGAGCGTCTCTACGCCTGCGGCATGGGTCCGATGCGCGATCCCATGGCGGGCAACGGAGTTCAGCGGTGGCAGTCCTTCGAGTGGAAGACCGGCAAGAAGCTCGATCAGACCCACGAGGGAGAGAGCGGGCAGGGGTTGATGGAGGCCTTGGCCTTCCACCCGGATGGGAAGCACTTCGTCATGGCCGGCCGGCTGTTCCAAGGCACTTGGAACCTTGCGCTCTTCGAAGCGGCCAGCGGTCGTAATCTCTTCAGCATCGACGCCAAGCACCGCATCACCGAC
Organism: Verrucomicrobiales bacterium; assembly: GCA_005805505.1. Taxonomy (GTDB): domain Bacteria; phylum Verrucomicrobiota; class Verrucomicrobiia; order Limisphaerales; family UBA9464; genus SXXZ01. The sequence continues at coordinate 11,005 of SYMJ01000023.1, forward strand.
GCCCGCTTCAGCGCCGACGGCCAACGATTGTTCCTGGCCAAGGCCCGCCAGCAAGAACTCAAGAACGGCCGCTGGAACGAATTCGGCCTCCTCGAAATCCACACGGTCTCCGGCCTCGGGGCCTGAGCCGAACGGGCCTGAGAGCCCCGGGCGGAGAACCGCCGCAAGCGCTTAGGCGGCTTTCAGCAGGGCCAGTGGACGGACTTTGGCGGTGAGGGCCCGCTCCCGTTTCCGCAAATCGCGGAAGTCGCAGTTGCTTTGCACCCGGAACCAGAACTCCGAGGTTTGCTCGAAGAATTTGCCCAACTTCATCGACATTTCCGGCGTGATGGAACGCCTTCCCAGAACGATTTCATTGATGGCCCTCGGCGAGACACCGAGGGCGCGACCCAAGGCGTTCTGCGAAATTCCGAGCGGAATCAAGTACTCCTCCAAGAGAATCTCGCCGGGCGTGACGGGTTTCATGATTTGTATCCTATGGCGTTATGGGGTAGTGTCAATGGTAGTCGCAAATCTCGACTTCGCTGGCGTCGGATCCGTCCCACCGAAAGCACAGTCTCCATTGGTCGTTAATCCGGATGGAATATCTCCCAGCAAGGTTCCCTTGGAGCGCTTCGAGGCGATTGCCTGGAGGTACCCGAAGATCGGAAAGCTCCCCAGCGGCATCCAGTTGGATCAGTTTCCGCAATGCCACTCGGGCGATCGCCGAAAAACGCCGACTCGATCCGGTCTCGTGCAACCGCTGTGTCTCGTCATCCTTGAAGGACATGATCATCGCATAAGGTCCTGTTAAGGGGTTTTCTTATCTTGGGCAAGATTCGGTGGATCGGTGACGCCCGATTCCGGAGCCCGCCAGGCTTCCGACGTTCGGCTGGCTAAGGCTTGGCCAGGGCCTTGGCGGCGGCTTGTTGGAAGGCGCGGCGGACGTCGCTGGCGTCGCTGTTGGGGAAGTTGGAGCGTTGGACCATTAGCACGTAGGCGACGCCTTTGACGGGATCCACCCAGGCCTGAGTTCCCCAGGCGCCTCCGTGGCCGAAGGTGCCGGGCGAGAGCATGGCGGGCACTCCGTCATGCGGGGCCTTGAGCACACAGGTGCCGAGGGCCCATCCGTAGTTCAGCCCGCGCCGACCGTAGGTGTCGTTCTGAAAAAAGCCCGTGGGCAGGGTTTCGGGCGTTTGGGGCGTGGACATGAGTTTCACCGACGCCTCGCTGAGGTAGCGGACTTCTTGGAATGTTCCCTTGCCCAGCAGCATCTGACAGAACTTCGCATAGTCCTCGGCTGTGGAATACAGGCCGCCATTGCCCTGCGGCGGACGGTCGCGAGGGCCGAACTCCGGTCGAGGCGGCACGGCTTCGAGCGATCCGGTCGTCGCGTTCTTGGCGTAGGCGGTGACCTGACGAGCGCGTTCTGAGGCGCCCGGATAAAACGTCGTGCTCTTCATGCCCAGCGGCTGGAAGAGGCGTTTTTTGAGAAAGGCGTCGAAGCTCATCCCGCTGACAACCTCAACCACGCGGCCGGCGGCATTGATGCCACTCTGGCAGTAGCTCCACCGGCTGCCCGGTTCGAATTGCATCGGCGCGGCCTGCCAGAGCGGAACGAGGTCGGCCAGAGTCTTCGCCTCGCGGGCGGCCGGGCCACCGGCTTCACCGAGTCCGGAGGTGTGGGTGAGGATCTGAATCAGCGTCAGGTTCGCTGGCTGGCCGGACGGAGTCTTGAGGCTCGCGAATTCGGGCAGGTACTTGGAGATCGGATCGTGAACGTCCAGTTTGCCCTCGTCTTGGAGCATGAGCACGGCGGTGGCCGTGATCGGCTTGGTCATCGAGGCGATCCAGAACATCGTATCCGCCTGCATCGGCTTATGGGCCGCCATATCGGCAAGTCCGGTGGTCTCGAGGTGCAGCACCTGATCCTTCGAGACGACCATCGTGACCGCGCCAGCGATTTCGTGGCGATCGATCTGCTCTTGGAGAGCCGCCCCGACGCCAGGGAGCTTGGGCGACTCCGCCCGCAACGGGTTGGCCAGAACGGCGGAGCAGAGCAGGGGGATGACGGCAGCCCAAGCGCGGACAGTAATCATGCCCGCGAGCATTCGCGAGCGCCTCGGCCTCCGTCAATGCGGCCCTGGGCAGGGTGTTTCCGGCCGGACCCTGATGATTGAGGACGAGCCCGAGTTTGGGGCCGAGGTCTCGGTTGATCTGCAGAGGACTGCGATGCGTTGGAGGATGCATCCGAGCGAAGGCCTCAAGATCTGGCCCCTTTCGGTGGCTTCCGTCAGGGGTGAGCGAAGGATTCTGGCAGAAATGCAGTCGGGTGAAAAATTGCCAATCAGGGGGTTCCGGACAACCTACGAGGAGAGTCTGCCGACTTCCTGCCCGCGACGATTGCCGCCGGTTGGCAGGGCGCTTCGACCTCGAACCTGTCCTTTCTGCCGTGAACGGGCGAGGGGATCCGTGACTGCTTTCGCAAGTATTGATGCCCAGAAGCGGGTACAGCGGGCAGAAGACGATGGCCGCGGTGAGCATGAGGATGACGCCCAAGAGTCCTCAGGAAATGTCGAGGGCGGTGCCCAGACCCAGGAGGGTGAGGCCGACGAAGAGGCGGATGGCGCGATGGGAAAGGCCGATGTGGGTCGTCATGAGTGGTCTATTCTCGGCTCCTTTGGAATCCCGGACGACACGGATACGATGCCTTCGCCACGTGGCCTCTCCTGCAGCGACCTGTTGCCGAGACTCCGGGAGGTCCGGTAGGTTTGCCGGACCGAAATGAGCGAGATTTCAAAGGCCTACGAGCCGCAGTCCGTCGAGTCCAAGTGGTACCAGTTCTGGGAAGACCAAGGCTGCTTCACGGCCGATCCGGCCCGTGTCTCCGCGACTCGACCCGCCTATTCCATCGTCATCCCGCCCCCGAACGTGACCGGCGTGCTGACCATGGGCCACGTTCTCAACAACACCATCCAGGACATCCTCGCCCGCAAGGCGCGCATGGACGGCAAGGAAGTCTTGTGGCTGCCGGGCACCGATCATGCGTGTATCGCCACCCAGAACGTCGTCGAGAAGACCCTCAAGAAGGCCGGCCAAATCAAGCACCGCGACGACCTCGGGCGCGAGGCGCTGGTGGCCAAGATCTGGGAATGGAAGGAGACCTACGGCGGAATTATTCTCAAGCAGTTGCGCGCGCTCGGTGCCTCCTGCGATTGGACCCGCACCCGCTTCACGATGGACCCGGAGTATTCCCGGTGCGTCCAGAAGGTGTTCGTGGACCTCTACAAGAAGGGCCTAATCTACCGCGGCAAACGCATGGTGAACTGGTGTCCGGCCTCGCTCACGGCGCTGTCTGACGAGGAGGTCACCATGAAGGAACAGAAGGGCTTCATGTACCACTTCCGCGTGGAGGTGGTGGAGCTTCCGGGTACGTTCCTGACCATCGCCACCACTCGGCCGGAAACAATCCCCGCCGACACGGCCGTGGCCGTGAACCCCAACGATCCCCGCTACACGCACCTCGTTGGCAAACACGTGTACCGAGCTCTGCCGCTCGATGTGCCGAAGGAGCTGCGGATCATCCCTATCATTGCCGACGATCACGTGACCTTCGACTTTGGCACGGGCGTGCTGAAGGTCACCCCGGCCCACGACAAGGCGGACTTCGAAATCGGCCTGCGCCACACTCTGCCGGTCATTGATGTGCTCACGCCCGACGGCAAGCTTACGGCCGAGGCCGGTGCTGATTTGGCGGGGTTGGACCGCTTCGTCGGTCGCAAGCGCTCGGCCGAATTGCTGGAGGCCGCGGGGGCCCTGGACAAGGCCGAGCCCTACACCAACAACGTCGGCTTCAGCGAGCGGGCCGATGTGCCCATCGAGCCGCGCCTGAGCGAACAGTGGTTCCTCAAGTATCCCAGCGTGGAGGCATCGAAGGCCTGCGTGGCTCAACCCGGCTCTGAGGCTCCGGCCCCGATGCGCTTCTTCCCGGATCGCTGGGCCAAGGTGTACGACCACTGGATGGGCGGCATCCAAGACTGGTGTATCAGTCGTCAGCTTTGGTGGGGGCATCGCATCCCGGTGTGGATGAAGACAATATCGAAGGCGGATGTCGGCACAGAAATGCCTGAAGCTCTGAAGCCCTTTTACGAAGCCTCCAAGGACTCGAAAGGCTTCGTTCACGAGATGGTCCACGGCTTCGGATTTTGCGGAAAGGGATCCGAGCAGACCTATGTGCTGATTGAATGGGGGCCCGACAGCAGTTCCATCAAGATTACGGCAGCCACCGATTCCGTTATCGAGGCAAACGAACTGGCGAAGCTCGGCTTCACCCAGGATCCCGATGTGCTCGACACGTGGTTTAGCTCCTGGCTGTGGGCGTTCGCCACGATGGGTTGGGTCGACGAGAAGGACGTCGACGCGAAGAACGCGACCCTGAAGGCGTTCTACCCCACGACCGACCTCGTCACCGGCCCGGACATTATCTTCTGCTGGGTCGCCCGCAGGATCATGGCGGGCTACGAGTACATGGGCGACCTGCCGTTCCGGAACGTCTATTTCACGGGCATCATTCGCGACAAACAGGGGCGCAAGATGTCGAAGTCGCTGGGCAACTCGCCCGACCCGCTCGACCTCATCGCCAAGTACGGAGCCGATGCGCTGCGCTTCGGAGTGATGCGGGCTGCGCCCTTGGGCCAAGACGTTCTTTTCGACGAACAGACCGTCGAACTCGGACGCAACTTCTGCAACAAGCTGTGGAACGCGTGCCGCTTCCGCCAGATGATCACTGGTGAGGGCACTCAGTCCGAGGCCGAGATCAACCCGGCTTTGCTCACTTCGGATGACCGGTGGGTCTTGATGAGGCTCGATCAGGCCATCCGCGAGGTCACCCAGGCCTTGGCCGAGTACAAATTCAGCGACGCCACGACCACGTTGTACCGCTTCTTCTGGAACGAGTACTGCGATTGGTACGTCGAGGCCTCCAAGGCGGTTATTTACGGCAGCGACGAGGCCCTCAAGGTCAACAAGGTCGCGGTCATCGACTTTGTCTTGGGTCAATTGCTGCGGCTCTTCCATCCGTTCCTGCCGTTCATCACCGAAGAACTCTGGCATGGGATGGGATTTGCCCAAGACATGCCCGACAATCAGGGCGGCAAGACCTTGATGTTCGCGCTGTGGCCCAAGCCGTTGAGCGACGACGAGAAGGAATACTTCGGTCTCGACGACACCGCCGACGCCGTGGCCCAAGCCAAGTACGACCTAGTGAGCCTTGGTCGCGGATTACGCCGCGACTGCAAGATCGATCCGGCTAAGAAGATTCGATTCATCGTGCGACCGGCCGGCACGTTGTCCCCTTCGGATGTGGAGGTGCTCAAGTTGCTGCTCAACGCCGAGGCACTGGAGGTGGTGGATGCGGCGTGGACTTCCGAGCGCGGCACGCCGGTGGCGGTCAACGCCCTGGGTGAACTCTTCTTGCCGTTGGCTGGCCTCATCGACTTCGAGGCCGAACGCGCGCGCCTCACCAAAGAGCTGGAGCGCGTCAAAATCGAGGTGACTAAAGTTCAGGAGAAGCTCGCCAATCCAGCCTTCGCCGCCAAGGTGCCTGCCAAGGTGCTCGAAGAACACCAAGCCCGCCTGCAAGAGTGGCAGGTCAAGGAGGCCCAGATCGCTGCTTCGCTGGCCAACCTGGCGGCCTGAAGCATTCAGCCAGAAGACATCCTATCCCACGGACACTCAGCACGACATCACCACAAACCATGCAATACTACGCCAATTTCATCGGAGGCAACTGGGTTCCGGCCGCATCTGGGGCCACCTTTACGACCACCAATCCTGCGGACACCCGGGAGACGGTGGCTCGCTATCCGTTGTCGGACGCGCCGGAGTTCGCGGCGGCCGCGGCCGCGGCCCAGAAGGCGTTTCCGGCCTGGGCGGCGCTCACATCGGTGGCGCGTGGTCGGTTTCTCAGCAAGGCCTCGCAAATCCTCGAGTCCCGCAAGGCCGATCTGGCTCTGCTGCTTGTCCGGGAAGAGGGCAAGACGCTGACCGAGGCCACCGGCGAGGTTCAGAGGGCGGCCGATATCTTCAGGTTTTTTGGCGGCCTGAGTTACACGGTCGGTGGACAGACCATTCCCCACGATTTGCCGGGCAATCTGTTGTTCACTCGTCGCGAACCGCTGGGCGTGGTGTCGCTCATTACTCCGTGGAATTTCCCCATCGCCATCCCGGCCTGGAAACTTGTGCCGGCCTTGCTGTGCGGCAACACGGTCGTTCTCAAGCCCGCCTCGCAAGCCCCGGCCATGGCGCTGGAGTTGGCTAAGGTTCTGGCCGAGGCGGGTTTGCCGGCCGGGGTGCTTAATGTGGTCACGGGTTCCGGTCGGGCGTTCGGCGCGGAAATTGCCTCCAATCCGGCCATTCAGGCGTTGAGTTTCACGGGTTCCCACGGGGTGGGCACGTCGTTGTATCAAACGCTCGCGCCGCGGCGGATTCGCGTGCAGTTAGAAATGGGTTCCAAGAATCCCACGATCGTGCTGGCCGATGCCGATCTCGATCTGGCGGCCCGCTTGGTGGCCATCGCCGGGTTCGGCTTGACCGGTCAGGCGTGCACGGCAACCAGCCGCGTGATCGTGGAGCGCTCGGTGCTCGAAGCCTTCACCGAGAAGTTGGTGGCGTTGGCCAAGACCTGGAAGGTCGGGCCCGGTGCGCAGCCCGGTGTTCAAATGGGCCCGGCGGTGAACGCCGACGAATTCGAGGGCAACTTCGCGGCCATCCAGCAGGCGATCGGCGAGGGCGCTGAATTGGTCTGGGGTGGAGCCCGCCTGACGGAAGGCGATTTGGCCCATGGCTATTTCATGCAGCCGGCCATTCTCGGCAAGGTGACCCCGTCGATGCAAATCGCGCAGGAGGAGGTTTTCGGTCCTGTGGTAGTTATCCTCGCTGTGGATTCTTTCGACGAGGCCATCGCTGTGGCCAATGGGGTGAAGTACGGCCTTAGCGCCAGCTTGGTGACGCGCGACTTCAAAAAGGCCCTTCAGTACTCCGAACGTATTGAGTGCGGCGTGGTGAAGGTGAATCAAATTAGCACGGGCCTCGCCCTTCAGGCTCCCTTCGGCGGCGTGAAGGACAGCTCCACCGATTCTTATCGAGAGCAGGGCACCGCGGCGTTGGATTTCTACAGCCGCACCAAGACCGTGTATTTCGACTATTCGGCCTAAGCCGGAACGATTCAATTGGGTCGGTCGTGCTGGCTGCGTCTTCTTCCGCAAGAGCTTCGTTGTTCGCTCGTTACGGGCCTTCAATCGGCCCGCGCCTCGCTCTCGCCTCGTCTTGCGAAAGAATCCGCGACGCCATCCCTTTCCTCCCAACTGAATCGTTCCGGCCAAGCGGTGCCCGGTCTTCGGGCCGGGTTTCTGTCGCGCCTCGCGCTGGGGCGGGCTACACCTCGTGCATGATGCGCAGAGGTCTGTGGATGAAGGTTTGCCGACAGTGGTGGTCATGGATCCTGGTTGCGGCCGCTGCCACCGGCCTCTTGTGCGCCGAAGCGGCCACGAATGTCCTAGCGCCACGGGCCGCCCAGGTGCCGGCGCAGGAGGCAGCATTGGCTTGGCCTCAATGGCGGGGCCCGCTGGCCACGGGTGTATCGCCGATGGCCCAGCCGCCCCTGCAGTGGAGTGAAACCAACCACGTCCGCTGGAAGCTCGCGATTCCCGGCAAGGGCCATTCCTCGCCCATCGTCCTCGGCGACCGGGTGATCGTGATGACCGCCGCCCCGGTGGGAGAGCCCCAGAAGCCCGTCTTCGATCAGGCTCCGGGCGTTCATGACAGCGTGCCAGTCACTCATCGGCATGAGTACGCCGTGGTGGCTGTGTCCCGGAAGGATGGCCGGGTGGCCTGGAAGACGATCGTTCGCGAGGACTGGCCCCATGAAGGCGGGCACACCACCGGCAGTCCGGAGTCCCATTCCCCGGTGACCGACGGACAGGCCATTTACGCCTTGTTCGGTTCGCGCGGGCTTTACTGCCTGGAGGCCGACGGCCGGATTCGCTGGCGCAAAGACCTTGGCCGCATGAACACCTTGCATGCCCATGGTGAGGGGAGTTCCCCGGTGGTCCACAGCGGCTTGCTCGTGGTGAACTGGGATCATGAAGGCGGCTCGTTTATCCAGGCCTTCGATACCCGTACCGGCGACTCCCGATGGAAGACCGCCCGCGACGAGAAGACTTCTTGGTCCACGCCCATCGTAGTTGAGGTGGACGGCAAGCCTCAGGTGATCGTGAGCGCCACCCGGCGGGTGCGCGGGTACGACCTGGCCACCGGCGCCTTGATTTGGGAATGCGCGGGTCTGACCGACAATGTGGTGGCTTCGCCCGTCGTTCACCGCGGAACCCTCATCGCCGGCAATAGTTACTACACGCAGGCCATGTTGGCGCTGCGGTTGTCCGGGGCGCATGGCGATGTAACCGGCTCCGATCACGTGCTGTGGCGAATGAACCGACTCACGCCCTACGTGGCCTCACCCCTGCTGTACGACGACACCCTTTATCATTTGCGGCACAACCAGAACGTATTGGTCCGGATGGATCCGGCCACCGGTAAACTCCGGGGAGAACTTCTTCGGCTGGAAGGCATTCGGGACTTCATCTTTGCCTCACCGGTCGGGGCCGCGGGCCGAATTTACGTCACCGGTCGGGATGGAACGACGGTGGTCCTCAAGCATCCGTCCGGGAATGAGGCGTTCGAAAACGCGGTGCTGGCTGTGAACCGGCTAGAGGACTCCTTCAGCGCGTCACCGGCGTTGGTGGACCGGGAGTTTTACCTGAGGGGCGAGCGCTTCCTGTATTGCCTGGCCGACTGAATCGCGGCCATCACTGCGCGATTTGCTCCGAAGGCCGGTTGAGGGCTCCCTCATGGCCGACTCACTGGGTCGCCGTGGCCTTGGGGCGTGAAGTCACCTCGCGGAATCTGGACTCGTACTCCGGATGATTCGTGCCCATGAGGCGGTCCCACACATTGAGATAAAGGCTGTAGTTTCCCCGCATTTTCTCGTGATGCATGATGTGGTTGGTGGGGGTGTTAATAAATTTTCCTAACCATGAATCCATCAGCCATCGCGGATAGAACTCGTAGCCGGTGTGTCCCATCACGTTGAAGAAAATCTGCCAAAGCATGAAGAGCGTGAAGGCCAGCGGGTGGATAGGCATCACCAGCACGGTGAGTGGAAAGATGCCCGCTTCGACCACCGCTTCGGCGGGAGCGAACGCGTAGGAGGCCCAGGGCGAGGGATTATTGGAAAGGTGGTGCACCCGGTGAAACACTGAGAAGAGCCGCGGATGGTGCATCATCCGATGCGTCCAATAAAAGTAAGTGTCATGCAGTAAGATCGCGCAACCGATGCTGCCCCAGAACCAGGCAGTGCCATAATCTCCCACCTTCCAGTACATCTGCGTCCAACCAGATCGCGACGCCAAAATTGTACTGGCTCCGACCAACCCGAAAATCGACAGAGTCAGGAGGGAATAACCGATCTCACGTCGGATGTCGGAGGAGGCAGGGAATCGAGGAATGATCTTGCGATGAGCCCAGCGTTGCCGGAACCACCAATAACCCAGGACCCAACCGATCCCCGCAAACAGCAAGTAGCGCAGCGTGGCATCGACCGTGGTGACACCAGCAATCTTAAAGAAGCTCCAAGGAGAATGGATGATGCGCTCCAGCGGTGTCATGGCTAGTGATTCTGATTCGTCGGCGACTTGTTGGCTACGCCTTCTTGACTACCAGAGATATTCGAAGCGGACTTCCGTTTCGATCCGTGGTCATCCGTGATGCGGTGGGTGGATGCTGGCTTTGAGCCCGTGCAGCCCCCGACGCGGTGCGCTGTAGCGGAAGAGTTCGGCGTAGCGGGCCCAGGAGACGAGGGTGTGCAAAATGCGTTGAGAGCGTTCTCTAGGGAAGGTCAGGGCCAGTTGGCTCAGAATGATGTCTTTTGCGAGTTCATCCGTCGGTGACGCAGCCAACCCCCGGATCATTAAATCGAAGATCTGGATTTGCCTCAGCATCCCGTTGAGGAGTTTCTTTCGCGCGTCGACATCGGCTGCTAGGAAGGCGAGTCCCTCAGGCGTGGCGTGACAGTCTTTGGCAAACGAACACCCAGCGAGTGGAGCGGGCGACGGGATTCGAAATCTGAGGGGACTATCTGGGGATATTGCCAGGGCGGGTTCGTTAGCCTTTGTGAGCCTAACGGGCCAAACAAAAGGGCCAAACAAAAAGGCCGCTTTCCCGAAGGAAAACGGCCTAAAATTTGGTTGCGGGGCTAGGATTTGAACCTAGGACCTTC
>SYMJ01000024.1 GCA_005805505.1 Verrucomicrobiales bacterium
ACCACCCAGCGAGCCATTCCCACCCCATCCACCCCTCACCTCAAGTGAGGAATTTTAATTGTCGCCAAAGGGGAGGAATAATTGTCGTTGAACAGACATAGGCGTGAATCTGCCAGCCCGTCTTGGCGCAAGCCTCGCCCAGCGTGTCGACGAAGCGCTGGCGATCCGCATCATCCATGAAGATCAGTTCCCGCCGGTCACCGCGATTCATGACGTGATAAATCGCGCCAGCATACTCGACTCTCAACTAGCAGGCCATGATGGGAGAGTGACTTTAGCCGCTTTATGTATCAATATCAAGAACTGACCCCTTTTCCGACCGTCGGGAACTCGGTTTGTATCCCGCGCGACAATCGGCCACCGTAGCGGCATGAGTTCAGCGGGGTTTCCAGCCCTTCGGGCGCGACGGTTGCGACGCGATGCGGCCATCCGTGAAATGGTGCAGGAGATCCGGCTTCATCCCTCGGACTTCATCGCGCCGCTCTTTGTCCAAGAAGGTTGTGGGGCGCCGACGGCCGTGGGATCCATGCCTGGGGTCTTCCGGCTCAACCTCGATGATCTGGTGCGCGAGGCGCGGGAACTTTTCGAACTGGGCATTCGCGGCATCGCGCTCTTTCCGGTCACACCCAGCGAACTCAAGACTCCGGACGGCCGCGAGGCACTGAATCCCGAATGCCTGGTGCTGCGGGCCGTGCGGGCGATCAAGGCGACGGTGCCCGAGTTGGTGCTCTTCACCGACATCGCCCTCGACCCCTACACCACCCACGGTCATGACGGATTGCTGACCGCCGATGGCCGCGATGTGGACAACGACGCCACGGTTACGGTGCTCGGTGAAATGGCCGCCTTGCACGCGGCGGCAGGCACCGACTTCGTGGCCCCCAGCGACATGATGGACGGCCGGGTGCGCGCCATTCGTCATGCGCTCGATTCGGCAGGCCACGGCGAAACGGGCATCCTGGCCTACAGCGCCAAGTTCGCCTCGGCCTATTATGGCCCCTTCCGCGAAGCCGTCGGCAGTGCTCAGGCAGCCGGCACCCGATCGCTCGACAAGCGCACCTATCAACTCAATCCGGCGAATCCACGGGAGGCCCTGAAAGATGCCCTGCTGGACGAACAGGAAGGGGCCGACGCGCTAATGGTCAAGCCGGCGGGTCCCTACCTCGACATCCTCGCCGAATTGCGGCGGCAAACACGGTTGCCCTTGGCTGCGTATCAGGTGAGCGGCGAATACGCTCAAATTCACGCCGCAGCCCGCGCCGGTTGGCTCGACCTTGTGGCCACCCGCAACGAAAGCCTCTTAGCCATCAAGCGGGCCGGCGCCGACTGGATCCTCAGCTACTTCGCCCGCGACATGGCGACTGCGCTGCGAAATGAAGGCTGATCGAAACGTCTGACCGGAGGAATGTCTGACCGGAGACTGCAAACACTTCTATCAACGATTCGAATAATCAATTAACTCATTGCCAACAGCTCATCCCGGGATGCTGATATGGCGACAATTCGTTGATCTCCTTTCATGAAACCAGCTGATCCCGCTCCCCTTCCTCCCGTGGTTCGCTGGATCGACCCGATTTGGCCGCTGGAATCCGCCTTCGCCACCACACGTCGAATTCTCTTTAGCCCCTTCCAACTTTCGCGGTGGTTGCTGCTCGGATTCATGGCCTGGCTGAGCCAGTTGACCCATTTCGGGATCACGGGCCTCCAGACTCAGGCCAGCCGAACCGAATCCAAGCTCGGCCCCATCCGCTGGGACGTCTCATCGAGATTCGCGAGTGATCTGGTCGAGTGGTTCGAGCAGGTCCTCTCGACCGTTCGTGATCATTGGATCTGGATGGTACCGTTGCTGGCTTTTCTGGGCGTGCTGGCACTGACGGTCTGGGTGGCGCTCATATGGCTCAATAGCCGCGGCGATCTCGTCTTCGTGGCTGGAGTGACTCGAAACGAAACCGGCCTCTCAAGCCCCTGGCACGAATTCGCGCGCGAAGCCAACAGCCTGTTCCGGTTCCGGCTGGCGCTCGGCCTGCTGCAAGCGCTGCTCATGGTCGCTTTTGCAGGAATGATGCTTCTGGGAGGCTTACGATACATGACGCTGTTCGACATCGAACTCCTCATGCTGCTGACACCGATGGGTCTGGGGACCCTCTTCCTTTTACTGGTCGGCTGGCTGACCACGGAATTCGTGGTACCGATCCAATTCACGCGCCGGTGCGGGTGCCGGAAAGCCTGGGGGGTGCTGGGGGCTCAGATGATCCGCTTCCCGACGTCCTTCCTGCTGTACCTGCTGGTTCAAATCCCGTTAACCATCGTCACCGTGCTCGCGGTCGTCTTGTTCGCGGTCCTCACCTGCGGTGCCTGTTGCCTGCTACTAGTGCCGTTTGTCCACGTGGTTATCCTCCTGCCCGTGTATGTCTTGCACCGGGCCTATCCCTTACACTTCCTCGCACAATTCGGAAGCGGTTGGGATGCCTTCGCAACGGGCGGATCACAGCCGGGTCACTGACGCGCGCCTGCGGCGAGAGACCAGTTTTGTTGCCCAGCCTGTGCGGGGCCCAACAACGGACGAACTATCGGTTCAATAGCTCCGAAACCGGGCCTGTCACCGTCCTTCGGCGCGCGCCTGAAGGGTCTCGCCGGTCTCGAGGCGCAGGTCGGCCCAGTAGCCGAATTCCCAGGACCAATCGGTGGCGGCGTTCTCGAGGCGAATGACCACGCGGCGGCCGGCGTAGCGGGTGAGATCGAGGGAGACATCCTTCCAGCGGGGGACCTCGTGAGTGACCGGTTGTCGGTGAATCACTTCACCGTCAATGACCACCCGAAGCTCCCAATCGCCTTGGTCATGGGCGGCGACCGCGAACTTCACGGCGGTCTTACCTTCCCGCGGCAAGTTGATCGCACGAACCAGAGCCGCGGGGCGCCGGGCATCGATGGGATGGGTCATGAGCACATTGCGTCGCCCCACCGCTTCCGGGTACTTGGCAGGCGCACCCTCAAACTCCGGACAATCGACCTGCCAACCCGGGGCCCAAAGGGCAATGGACTCACCATCGGTGGCCGCGGCCGGGCCCTTGTTGTTGGCATCGGGCAACACCGCGGAGGTTTCACCGATGAGTTCCTTGCGGCGCTGCGGCGTCAAGGGCTTGCCATCTTGAGGCGGCGCGAGAATGAACCAAATGAGATTGCGGAAATCGGCGTCGGGCATCTGGTCCAACCCTTCAGGCATGGCCGAATTGGCCGTCACGCGCACCGCCTTCACGTTGGATCGATCGATCACCACTTCATTCGAACCGGCCATGAGCAGTTTTACCCGGTTGGCCGTGTTCTCGACCATCCGCCCGCTGTGGGTCTGACCGTCGATGGTCTCAACCTCCACATTCTCATAGCCCTGACCGATGATTTCGTTGGGGTTGATGACGTTGTGCAGGAGCGCATCGAGCGAACTACGACCCACGCCCGTCAAATCGGGCCCCACGGCCGCGCCTTCTCCGTGCAGCTGGTGGCAGACCAAGCACGTCTTGGCGGCGAGCTCATGCCCGGCCTTTAAATCCACAGGCCCATCGATCACCACCTTCCGCTTGGCGGCGATGCGCTGAAGGATCTCCGGGCCCGAGGCCTGAAACCGACCGAACAGGCGACCGGCCTTCTCCCGTTCATCCGGATTCTGAGAACCCAACAACGAACGCACCGTAGTGGCCGGAATGTCGGCCTTGGCGATGTCGCCTCGGTCGAGGGCGTTGTAGAGGGCCCGTTTCCAGGCACCCCGTGTGGTGGACAACTGGGCGGCGGCCGTACGTACCGCCGGGGTCATGGCCTTCCAGTGAGAGAGCAATTGACGAGCCGTCTCGTCGTTGCCTGTCTCGGCCAATACGCGAATGGCGGCCACGCGGAGCGCATCGGAAGCATCGGATCCTGCCACGGCCAAGAGCACCTGCCGCCCCTCTTCGCCACGCTGATTGCGGAGCCCCTGAATGGCCTCCAGGCGTTCGGTCTCTTGGAGGGCTGTGTCACCCACACGTGCCAACTGCGCCCGCAGAGCTCCCACATCCCCCCACAAAGCTCCCAATTGCCGCGCTTTGGCCACAGTGGCGAGGTTCGAGCTTGAAAGGAGCTTCTGCAGCAGCGCCTCCGTGGGTTTGGTGGGAGCCAAAGCCTTGCCCCGCTGACCATCGATCAGGCCATCCAGCAGGTATGGGATGAGCGGAGAGGCCGAATCGAGCGATTGAACGATCTCCAGCGTCTTGTCCACGAGCCAATCCTTCCGGGCGTCGCAGAAGCGGCGGACCATCTTGTAGGCCAACTTGCCAGACATCGGCAGGTAGCGTTCCCCCTTCTCCTGGAACCAGGCAGCCGTGATGTTGGGGTCGTAGAGCAAGTTGGGCTCGAGCGCCATCCACAGCAGGAAGGGCAAATCGCGATCCGTGGAAGCCTTGGCGGTCCCGAGAAGTTTCTCAGCCACCGACGTCACCGCCGGGCCCAGAACAGCGATGTCGTGGCCCAGGGGCGTATTGACCGTCAACGAGCCGCCCGAGAACTGCCGCAAAGCCGTGGCCACTGCGGCGAGTACGGTCGGGTTTTCATCGGTGGCCAACAATTCGAGACGCTTGTGGACTCGCTCGGTGATGCGGTTGTTCTCACCGCTGAAACGCGCCGCCCACATGCGCAGCGACGGCACGGACGTATCGGCTGCCTCGTCGAGAACGACATCATCGGCCAAGCCTGCGCTGAACAAGGTCCAGAGGGCGGCCAAGCGGGCGTCTTCGGAGCCCGAAGACTTCAGGCGGGTGAAGAGTACGGATTTCTGAGAAGCAACATCCGGGCGTTCAGAAAGAATCCGCTGAGCCATCCGACGGTGCCAGACGTTGGAGTGACCCAAGGTCTGAACAAGTTCAACGGTGCTCCGCTGAGCCAACGCCAACCCTGCAGGCCGCGACGGCACGGGTCGACCGGGTTGGTCTCCGGCCCAGACAATGCGCCAAATGCGTCCACGCTCACGATCCACGCCTTCCGGGTCGGCTCCGGCATTTTGATAGCAGGGGTACTTGTCGTACCAGTCCATCACCCACACCGCGCCATCGGGGCCAGTTTGCATGCTTACCGGCATGAACCACCCGTCGTTGGCCCGCAAAAAATCACCATCGGCCGAGGCAAGGAACGTGCTACCCTGAGGGGTCAATCGATCGCGATGAATGGCGTTGTCGTGAATATTCCCCTGAAGGGCCATCCCACGGAACTCCGCCGGATATTGATCGCCCTGGTAAATATTCACACCGGCGTACGCCGCCATGGAGTGCTTGTGGTCGACGATACTGGGCAGTAGGTCGTAGGCGTAGGGATAGGGCGGCTGCCCTGCCTGGCGCTGGTAGAGACCTCCCGGAGCGAGGTGAAAGAAGTGATCGATGACGCAGGCGCTGACGAAGGCGTTGCCCCGGGCGTCGAAGTCGACCCCCCACGGATTGGACGTGCCCTCGGCGAAGATCTCCATGCGCCGGGTCTTAGGCTGGAAGCGGGCCACCCCCGCCGTCAGCAACACCGGTTCTCCAGGCTGGGCCGGATCCACGGCCTGGGTCCGGGTGAACACCCCGTGGGTCATGTACATCTGTCCGTCGGGTCCCCAAGTAAAGCCATTGAGGAGCTCGTGCCGGTCTTCGAGACCAAAGCCGGTCTGGACGATGGTCTGCTTGTCGGCGACGAGATCTCCGTCGGTGTCTTCGAGAAAATACAAATTCGGAGCAGCCCCCAGATAGACGCCGCCATTGGCTACCAGAATGCCGGTAGCCAGAGTGAATCCATCGGCGAACACCTTGACCGAATCGGCTCGGCCGTCGCCGTCGGTGTCTTCGAGCACTTTAATGCGGTCGCGCCCCTTCTCTCCCGGCTTGGTGCCCAGCGGATACTCGTAAAGTTCCACCACCCAAAGGCGTCCTCGATCGTCCCAGGTCATGGCCACGGGATTGACTACTTCGGGCTCCGAGGCGAAGAGCCTCGCTTCAAAGCCCGGCAACAGCGTGAAGCGTTTGCGGGCTTCTTCGGGGCTGTAGGCGGGGTTATCAGCCGGCTTGTGCTGACCCGCCAACTGCCGTCCCGACGGCGCGTTGGTGTACACCGGAAAACCGAACTTCGGATGCCGGGGCACTTCGGCCGAGACGTCTGAAGTGGTCCACGCCATCAATGAAACCGCGGCGAGTGCGAGAACAGGCAGGCTGGGCATGGCAATCAAGTGAGGTGCTGAAATTTGTAAAATTGTCCAACGTCCGTGAGTGCGGTCAACGGTTGCTTAAGGCCTGAGCTCGGAGCGCTCAAGCGTTGGCAACAGGACTGCTCAGCGGTCGAACGTCACGACTGCGCTGAAAATAACCCACTCCATCCAATGGGCCAACGTAGCGGCCCCTAACCGTTTCCTGCCCCGACTTTAGGAGGCGAAGATCTGGTCCATCTCGGTGGAGAGCTTCTTAAGCCCCTCCGGAGAGCCAGCGCCTCCCTGTTCGGCGATGCCCCACCCATGATAACCAATTTCGTCGATGGCCTTCATTACCGCGGGCCAGTTGTTGTCGCCCTTGAGGAACTCGGCATCGAAGCCCGCCCACTTGCCCTGCTTGTCAGACTTGGTCCGGCTGTACTCCTTGATGTGCAGCGTGGCGATGCGCTTGCCCAGGATGCGGACCCACTGCTCGGGCCATCCGTAATGGATGAGGTTCCCCACATCGAGGTGCCAACCCACCATGGGGCTCTTGAATTCATCGATATAGCGGGCGGCCTCGAGGGGGCTCAGTAGAAAATTATTCCAGACGTTTTCGATGGCAATCTTCACTCCCAATTCTTCGGCCAGCGGTAACACCTTGCGAATCTCAGCCTGGGAGCGGGTATAGGCGTCGGCATAACTAATGGACGCATTCACGACGGCGGGCACCAGCAGCACCGCCGGAGCGCCGTAAGCCTTGGCGTCGCGCAGTGACAACTTAAGGCCCTCGACCCCGACCTCGCGGACAGCCGGATTCGGGTCGGACAGCGGCTTGGCCCAGTGCGTATGGCAACACACGGAACCGGCCTTCAGACCGGTGGCCTTCAGGGCGGCGTTCATCTCGGCATTGTCCATACCGCCCATCGGTTCCACCCCGTCAAAGCCCGCCGCCTTGACCGCCTCCATTTTCTGCATCACCGAACCAGGAACCCCAACGGTGCCCCACATGATCCCCTTGAGAATCTTGCGCTTCGGGGCGGCCTGCGCGAAGGCGGGCAAGGAGGCTCCGAGGAGGGCGGCTGTCTGGAGAAAATGACGGCGATTCATGACGGTCAGAGAAATCTGAAGTTGGGGCCAACGGATCCGGAACAAACACTGCGGAGACCGACGAGAGAAAGACCAACTGGACTGAATAAAAAGCCCAGTTGGTCTTCGGTGGGAGGTTAGGACAATTTGGTCTTGCCCGGAACCGGCAGCGGCTCGATCGGCAGCTTCATGTCCCAGGACAAGTTGTCCGGAACGAGCTTGATTTGAGAGTTCAGGGCCTGCTCCCAGGTCACTTCCTGACCGGTGTAGGCGGCCAAGCGTCCCATGATGCCAGCCAGCGTGCTGTTCACCATGCGGTCACCGTCATTGTGCAACTCACCGTTGCGGATGGCCTTGTAGAGGTGCTGGTGCTCCACCACATACATGTCAGGCTTCTCACCGCGATAACGCCAACCGTTCGAACCATCGACATTCTTGAAGTAGGAGTTCGACCAGCCGTTCCATCCCTTGCCTTTGCCGCCGAGCAAGTAGTCGCTGTTGTCGCTGTAGCAGTTGGCGATCTGGCGCTGAGCGATGACACCCCGAGCACCATTGGCCCACTCGTAGGTGGCCGTCATGTGATCAAAAATGTTGCCCTCGTAGTTCGGGTGCACGCGTCCGCCGTTGGCGACGACCTTGGCCGGCGGCTTGTCACCGAAGGCCCACATCATTTTGTCTACGGTGTGGATGCACTGCTCGACGTAGCCGTCGCCGGCTAGCCAAGTGAAGTTCATCCAGTTGCGCATCTGCCACTCGAGATCGCCCACGCCGTCTTTGCGCTGCGCGGGAGACTGCATCGGCTTCACGGGGCCGGTCAGGTAGGTGCCGTACATGGCCAAGACCTCACCGATCTCGCCTTCGTTGATGCGCTTGAAGAACTCCTGCTGCGGGAAGGAATAGCGCCAGCAGTAGCCCGCCACCAAGTTGAGCTTGGCTTCCTTGGACATCCGAACCGACTCCATCACGTGACGAATGCCGGCGCTGTCAGTGGCCATCGGCTTTTCGCAGAAGATGTGCTTCTTCTTCTCGACCGCATAGCGGAGGTGGGTAGGGCGGAATCCCGGAGGCGAGGCCAGCAATACCACGTCGACGCCGGCGTCGATCACCTTCTGGTAGGCATCGAGACCGACAAAGCGCTTGGAGGGCTCCACCTGCACCCGACCCGGAAACTGCTTATCCAGGCTGGAGTGGCTCTGCTTCATCTGGTCTTCAAAGGCATCGCCCATGGCCACGAGGACCAAGTTCTTGTCGGCCTCCAGCGCGTTGCCGGCGGCACCGGTGCCCCGCCCGCCGCAGCCCACGAGGCCGATGCGAAGGGTGTCGGAGTTGGCGGCGAAGGCGCGATCTCGCATCAACAGGGCCGGCGCGGCAAAAGTCAGTGCGGCGGCGGTCGAACTGGACTTGAGAAAGTCCCGGCGGTTCTCGAGTGGTGAATTCATGACTGGGAAGTGACGACACTGTTGGTCCGAAATTCAGCCCTCTGCGTCAAGCTTGACGCCCAGAAACTCGGATAAATTTTATCACGGACCGCGCATCGCTCCCGGCATGGTGCCGAAGACCCCATCAGAAAACCGCACCCCAACCCTCGAAATCGCCCCTCCAACCGCTTCACTTGCAAAGTCTTCTGAAAAGACTCCTTGCCGCCGACACAAAGCCCGATACCTTACGCATCCGCTTTATGGCGGGTCGGTAGCTCAGCGGTAGAGCAGCGGCCTTTTAAGCCGTTGGTCCAGGGTTCAAATCCCTGCCGACCCACCAGTTATTTATGGCGTTAATTAATAGCGTAATTTGATAGCGTAATTTGATAGCGTAATTTGATAGAGTAAAATTATAGCGTGACAATTATGGCGATAGTCTGCGAAAGACACGCCGCTCTTTTAGACCCCATCGTCTAGCGGTTAGGACACCGCCCTTTCACGGCAGTAACCGGGGTTCGATTCCCCGTGGGGTCGCCATTTAAAACCCTCGGAAACAGAACGTTTCCGAGGGTTTTTCGTTTCTCACCGGCCCATCCAACCCGTTTTAACCGGTTCTGAGCGAAACCACACCGGTCCAAACTTGGGTTAGGCCAGGATGCGCCGGATGACCTCGGGCTCCACCACGCCGGTCAATTTTTGGTCGAGGCCGCCGTAGAAATAGGTGAGCCGCTGGGGATCCAGCCCCATGAGGTGCAAGATAGTGGCGTGCAAGTCGCGGATGTGATGGCGATCCACGGCTGCCTCATGACCGAGTTCGTCGGTCTCGCCGTAGCTCGTGCCGCCACGGACCCCTCCACCGGCCATCCAGTACGTGAAGCCTTTGGGATTGTGGTCGCGGCCGCCGTTGCCGCCCTGCGAGACAGCCTGCCGGCCAAACTCGCCGCCCCAAACGATCAAGGTCGAATCGAGAAGCCCTCGTTGCTCGAGATCGGCCAAAAGGGCAGCAATCGGGCGGTCGATTTCCGGCCCATGAATGCGCAGGTTCTCTTCCACGCCATTGTGGGCATCCCAGTTTTGCTGCTGATGTCCGCCGCCGTGGTAAATCTGAATGAAGCGAACACCCCGCTCGACCAGGCGACGGGCGATGAGGCATTGGCGACCGAAGGGCGCGGGCCCGAGGGCCAGCGGGTGATCGTCAGGGCGCGACTGATTTACACCGTAGCTCTCCAAAGTGGCGGCCGATTCCTGAGACAGGTCGAGGGCGTCGGGGGCGCTGCGCTGGAGTTGGAAGGCCAGTTCGTAGCTCGCGATTCGAGCCTGCAATTCGCTAAAGCCGGGACGCGAGGCCAGATGTCCGGCGTTGAGCTCGTTGAGCGTAGAAATGGTGTCGCGCTGGACCACGGAGGGCGAACCATCAGCCGGATCCAAGTTCAGAATCGAATTGCCTGAGGCTCGAAATACCGTCCCCTGGTAAGCGGCCGGCATGAATCCGCTGGACCAATTGGCCGAACCACTAATGGGTCCGCCGCGCGGATCGAGCATCACCACATAGCCCGGCAAGTTGGCGTTGGCTGAGCCCAGACCATAGGACATCCAGGAACCCATCGAGGGCCACCCTTGCAAGACCCGCCCGCTGTTCATCTGGATCATGGCCGATCCGTGGGCGAAGGAATCGGCATACAGCGACTTAATGACGGCCAACTTGTCCATGTGAGCCGAGAGATGCGGCAGCACGTCGCTGCACCACAAACCCGACTGGCCGCACTGACGGAACGTCCGCTTGGAACCGAGCAAGGTTCCGGGCTTCACGTCGCGGCGGCGTTGTTCAAGCGACGCGGTCTGACCGTGGCGACGGTTCAATTCCGGCTTGTAGTCGAAGAGGTCCATTTGCGAGGGCCCTCCGTACATGAAGAGAAAAATGCAGGCCTTGGCCTTCGTCGGAAGGTGGGGCGGTTTCACGCGCATCGGATCCATTGACGCGCTGGCTGCCACGTCGGGGCGCGCAAAGAAACCATCGGCCTCGAGCATTCCGGACAATGCCAAACTGGTGAAACCCGCACCGAACTGCGCCAAGAAATCACGCCGGGAGGCATTCTTCAGTGAGGCTGGCAGCGGGGGGATTCCAGAAGAGTTCTCAGTCGACATAGGCCACTTCGTTGAGGTTGAGCAGGAGGAGGCAGGCACTCTCGAAAGCCCGGTAACGGGCCCAATCGTGCGGGAGTTCAGGCCAGAGGGGCCGGGTCACACCGCCCAAAGGCGTCCAACGGAATTGGTCGAGGCTGACACCCGAACCCCAGGCGCGGACACCCAGACGTCCGGAAGCCGGCCCTCCCGATCGGGCTATGGCCTGCAATGTCGGTGCGGGTTCGTCGCCCAGAAAAACAGCCAAACGATCCCCTTCAAGGCGGATGCGGACGGGCAATCGATCGCCCCGGAGGAAAACACCGCCGCAGGAGGCAATCGGGACAGCCGCGGAGGCGCTCAGTTGACGCACAACCAGGCGGCCCTCCCGTGGCTCGAAGATCAATTCCAACCCGCTCTCGGCGGCCTCGCCCGATGGAACTGAGCAACGCATCAGGAGGCTCACCTGCGAACAACCCACCTGAGGCACAAGGTCCACGGTCACTTCTCCGTCGCTCATCGTGGTGCCGCGCCAAAGCGCGAAAGGCCCCCGCCCGGGCTCCAGAGCCTTGTTGCCCTCGTACTCGCGGGGCCAGCGGCCCTTGTAGGATTCCCACCCGGAACTGGGTGGCACCAGGAAGCGCTCGGCCGGAAGCGCGTTGAAATAAGGCACGGACAACGTGTCCGGCACATCGGGCCGGAACGACAGGCGGTGGCGCAGCCCCTCCCACACTGTGGTCTGACGGGACAGGAATTCGGACATCCGGGCCACCTCCTCGGGCTGAGGCGTTCGGCCTGTGACTCGAGTCCAGGCCTGCTGCAAGAGTAACCCATCGCTCGCGCCCGGTCCGACAGCCCTCCGCACCCGCTGGGCCAGCTCGCCGGCCTGCTCCTGAACGAAGGCGTCATTCAAGAGCATCAGGGCCTGCGGAGCTACCGTGGTAGTGGGACGTTCGGACAACGGCGAGGTGGCGTTGCTGTAATCAAAAGCCTCGAACATAGGCACCATGGAGGTGCGCCGAATGTAAGCATAGACACTGCGTCGGGCCCGCTCGCCCGGGCCGGACACTTGCCAGTCGGTGCCCGGCCGTGAGCCGCCTGCCAACACCTCGCCACTGAGCGCCGGGAAAAACCCCCTCCCACCCGTCTCCAGATTCAACGAGCCGGAGATTGAAAGCAGCGTGTCTCGGAGGGCCTCGGCGTCGAGGCGTCGTAAGTTCTGGCGCCAAAGCAGTTCATTGGCCGGATCGGCCTCGAACGCGGCCGGATTCGGAATCCGCGACGATTGCATCCAGGTGGCCGAAGTCAGGATGAGGCGGTGAAGCGCCTTGAGAGACCATCCCTGACGGACGAACTCGACTGCCAACCAATCCAGCAACTCTGGGTGGGTCGGAAGGCTTCCCACGCGCCCGAAGTCCGTCGTGGTTCGGACCAATCCCCGACCGAAGTGGTGATGCCAAATCCGGTTCACCAGAACCCGAGCCGTCAGCGGGTTGGCAGGGCTGGCGATCCAGTCAGCCAAGGCCTGACGGCGGTTGGCCGTAGGCAATCCAGCCTTCCCGACCGGAGCATCCCCTCCACCCGCCGCCCTCAAAAATCCAGGCGACACCTCCGCTCCGGGAGACCGGGGGTTGCCGCGGGCCAGCACTTGCACGGGCGTCGCCGGTCCGGCCTGTTCACGGGCCGCCAGAGCCCATTCGAAGGGAGGTTCGGTCTTCGAGAGCGCCTCGAGGCGTCGGCTGAGGTTCTTGCGGGCCGCCTCGTCGGTCGAAGCCGCTCGTTGGGTCTCCAAGTCGCGGCGCTGACGTTCCTGGGAAGCCTTCCAATCGGCAATTTGAGCCGGGGCGGCCAATGGGGCGAACAACGGCGATTCCAGGCCAGGCCCCCCGCTCACTCCGACATGAAGCGGGCGGAAGATGGCCAGCATCGCGTAGTAATCGCGTTGGGGAATGGGGTCAAATTTATGGTCGTGGCATCGGGCGCACGCGACGGTCATCCCGAGGAACGCGGCTCCAGTGGTCCCAACAATGTCATCCAGTTCATCGAACTCGGCCTGGATCTTGTCATCCGGCTCGTCGTCATGGACACCCAGACGCAGAAATCCGGTGGCGACCACCGCGTCTTTCCAGGCGTCTCCCGCTCCACCGGTTTCAGTCAGTAGGGTAGGCGCCCATTCATCACCGGCGATTTGTTCTCGAATGAAGCGGTCGTAGGGCTTGTCTTGATTGAAGGCCCGGATGACGTAATCGCGGTAGCGCCAGGCCTCCCTCTTTTCACCATCCCGCTCATAGCCATTGCTCTGGGCAAATCGAACAACATCCAACCAATGACGCCCCCACCGCTCCCCATAGCGAGGACTTGCTAGCAATGCATCGACCCGTCGAGCCCAGGCCTCCGGAGAAACGTCACGCTCAAAGGCGGCCGTCTCCTCGGGCGTGGGAGGTAATCCAACCAGGTCGATGTGGAGGCGGCGCAGTAGTTCCCGTGGGCTGGCCTGCGGACTCAAACTCAGCGACTTGGCTGAGAGACTTCGGCGAACCAACGCATCG
>SYMJ01000206.1 GCA_005805505.1 Verrucomicrobiales bacterium
AAGCTCTCGAAATGGCCAGCCAAGCTCTGAGCGACCTCGCCCGGTGTCTTCAAGAGGTGGACCCACTCGCCCAGTATATCGAGAGCACCGAGCAACTCGTCTTGGCCAAATGGGGTGGTGAATTCGCCCGCATCACCCGACTCCCTACCCAACAGGCCCGCTCGTGAATTCACTAGGACCTTAATACTCTTTCAAATTTTGATTTACTTTAAAATTATAGAAAATGATGTCGTTGTGAATTCGATGTTTCAAAAACTTGATTATCTTTTTCTCGGGTCAGCCTTCGCCAGCCTCGCTGCCAGTGTGGGGCTTTGGTTCCTTGTCAACCACGACTACGGCGTTTACGTCGGCGTTTGGGTTCCGAGCATTTTGAGTCTTTGGGTGGGAATCCGGGTCGTTCTGCTCGCCGCTACAGTAGCAAGTAAATCCGATCAGAAAGGCTGACCATGTATCTTTTTCCGATATTTTGTTTTGGGGTCGTGATCGCCGGTATTGTGGCGCTTGGTGTCCACGAGGCTATTAATCGGGCGAGGCAAATAGCCGCCTCTCCCAAAGTTTCTGAGCCCACGGGAGCACTCCGGAAAGCTGACACCGGAAGCGAAGTTTGAGTTGTTTGCGTCCACTAAAAAGGAATCCCGGGGTTACGAGGGCTTGTGCCAGAGTTGCTTTGTCGGAAAACCAGACGTTCGGACTGACACCGGAGGCTCTGCTGCATCCGGGGATCTACGACTGCCTCTTGAAGGGGCAATCAGCATTGCATCTGGTCTGACTATGTCACTCATCGTCATCCCCTTCGGTTTCAGCATCTCCCTCGGCAACCCAGTCCGCGAAGACACTCTCGAAGTGTTCCGACAACTGAACGTAGACGTCCGAGTCGATGGTGGTGAAATGCCGCAACCGTCGACGCTTGGTACCTCCCTCAGCGTTGAGCTGGTTGTAGGCAAGCGAGAACGGCCGCGACAAGTCTTGGCAGGAGATGGCATCAATAAACCGTATGAACTCATCCAGACTCAGCGGGCCGTCGCTCCGGTCCGGTTTGCAGTAGAACTCGGTGTCGTACTCGTCGACTACCCGGTAATGGATTTGCCCATCCTCCCACCGGGCTCGAATGCTGATGACGTCGGAGGTGGTTGATTCGAGTTCGATGCGGGCAATTTCAGTCTCCTCCCGACCATAGCTGGGGAGGTACTCACCACCCATGAGCGATGGGTGAATTTGCCCCAGTCGATCCCGCAGCTCATTGGAGATTTCAGCCGATTGGATTTCCTCAGAGACTTTCTCGAATTTGCCCTCGGCCAAAGCCTTCGAGAGGACCCGCCGACGGTGCTTACCTTTCACCCCACGCAGGACGGCCTGCTCGACACTGGTGTCATCCCAGTAGCTCGTAGGGCAGAAATTATAGCGGATATCTTCGTACTTCTTCATGGCGCGGTTTCTTTCAGGCTGCGGTCGTAGTGGTGGGCAAGGCGGCGAGCAGAAAGTCCCTAATCTGGCGGGCTTCATCGAGGCGGCGGGTCCCGGTATTGCGCCGGATGCGTTGTTTCGTGAAGTCCGCTCGATGGACTGTGAAGTGACACCACCAGGTGCCGTGGTTGCTCCAGAGGTGGTGGTTGGGGTTGCTCTCTGGGATACGAATTGATGTGTGCATGGCTCTTTTCTGTCGGACTGGCACACACCCAAAGCCGTGTTGAAAAGACGAAGGCCGTCGCTCGATTCAAACGAGACGACGGCCTTCACACAGGAGTTATTATTTTGATTCAGGCTTTCGCCTGCACATCGGAAACCCTTGCGGGCTTCCAAAGCACCTTTCCCAAAACTCTGGGCAGGTCGCTGGTCAGCGGATTTCTCCCCGCTGACGCTCTGGATGCGTCTCGTTCAGACGAGTTGAAGAAACCACAAGCAATGGCTCGGAGCAATCCAGCAGTGTGTCATAAGAAAATGATCCACAATCCAGCGGGTCTAGCCGTTGACAAAATACTATCGGTCGAACTGTATCAGTAAATTGTTGGATCGTTTCTGAGCCAGTCATGCCTATGAAAGAATCCAAATTTCGATTCAGGGATGGTTTCACACTGATCGAGTTGCTGGTGGTGATCGCCATCATCGCGATCCTTGCCGGCATGTTGCTGCCGGCTTTGGCCAAGGCCAAAGCCAAGGCCCACGGCGCCCGTTGCGTGTCCAACCTTCGGCAGTGGTCGATCGTCACCACCCTGTACACGACGGACAACCAGGAGCGGTTCATGGCGGATCTTGGCCCCGCGGCGGACGGAACCTGGATGGGCTCGCTGAGCGCGCTGTACAGCAACGTCGGCGAATTCCGGCTCTGCCCCGCCGCGACCAAGCCATCGAAGGAAGCCTACGGGAACACCGTGGAATTCTGGGGCTGGAAACAAGCCGACCGTGCCGAGGGTTACTTTCGGAAAGGCGACTTCGGCAGCTACGGCATCAACCACTGGATCAATTCCCTCCCCCCGAGCTTCGCCGCTGGATGGCGGGGCCGGCCGGAGCTGCAATGGGGCAACACCATGGCCGTCACCGAACCCAGCCAGGTCCCCGTGTTCGCGGACTGCGCGTGGTACGGCGGCAATCCCTTCGATCTCCAGACCGCCGGCAACGGCGGCAAACCGCCGCCCACCCGGAACTGGAACAAGACCAACCCGAAGCAATGGGACTGGGACATGGCCCGGTTCGTCATGGAACGCCACGGGCGCTCCATCCAGGCGGCATTCGCAGACGGTTCGGCGCGCTCCGTCAAATCGAACGCCCTCTGGAGCCTGCAATGGCACCGGGAATTCCGGACCACGAACCAGGTCACCCTTGCCTGGTGACCGGTTCCGGACGCCGTGGCCGGTTCAGAGCCGGGCGTGGAGTACCAACTCGCACGGCCGCGATTACTTTTGGGGGAAATAAAGTATAAAAATTAGCCAGAAAAAACCAATTCTCCCTCTTGAACTCCGCCCCAAAAAGCAAATTCCTATCAGTCGAACCGTGGCGAAGTTTGACGCCCTGTCGGAAGAAACCCAACGCCTCGCCCGCCTCTCCGAGCGGAAGCACGCCGCGCTGGAGGCGTTGAAGAAGTCGCTCCTGCACCACGCCTTCACCGGAGAACTGTGAACTTCAGATGATGACGCTGCCTGAACTCGACATTGATCCCTATCGCCCCGCGTTGGTGCGTATGGTGGCGGAAACGAGTTGGCTGGCCCATCCAGATACGGTGAAGACGATTGGACGAGCGATCTTCCCGACGGTGCGCGCTGGGAAGGGGCATACGCGTGGCGCACAAATCGACGATGGGAACCGGGTCAGGGAACGACTTCTGATTTTGGATGCACCAGTTCCCTTTGGACAGAACTCGTTAAAGAGCTCCGCAACCTGAACGGGCTCTTGCCTTGGCATTGAGCGACAGTGGCCGACACCCGCCCGAGTCAAATTCGGAAATCGTTCCTGACCCCGTTCCCGTGGCGGGCGCCGAAGCTGCCCTATCGGTAGCCGACCCGCACAAAACGCCCTTGATTAAGCCAAGCGGCAGGCTTATCCAATATCTATAATAGCCGCTCCAAAAACCAATCCTCCTGATCGCGGAGCATAAAAAACAAATTCCCTTCAATTGTCTCTTCGAGTCGCCCATCCGTGGTTTGTCGCCGTGTTCCTTGCCATCGGCTGTTCAAGGAAAAGCCCCGATGCCGTCCCCGATGCGGCCATGGCGCCTACGGCCGAGGCCGCCGCGGCACCGACCAAGACCGACTACGGCCCGCAGCTGGCGGAGCTGACCCAGGCGGTGAGAAAGTACGGGTTTGAAAAACAGAAGGTGGCGACCTCTTTGGACGAGTTGGTGGAGGCAGGATACCTACCCTCGAGGCCGGTCGCGCCCGCGGGCCGGAGCTTCTCCATTGATCCGAAGAAGATGCAGGTGACCCTGAGCGATAATTGAATCGGCATATGAACTCCCACCTTCCAGCTCGTCCATGCCGGCGGGCCTTTACTTTGATCGAGCTCCTAGTAGTGATGGCAATCATCGCGATCTTGGCCGGCATGCTTCTTCCGGCTTTGAGCGGGGCAAAGGCCCGGGCGCTACGGCTCCAGTGCACTTCCCAGATGAAGCAGCTAGGGCTGGGATTCCAGCTGTTCCAGAACGACCAGGGAGATCGTCTGCCCCCGGCCGCCTTCCGGACCGGTGACTACCAGTACCAGTTGACCTGGGATGACTACATCCATCGCGCCATCGGCGGGAAGGCGAGCGAGGCGGACCTGCTGGTTGGAGTCACCGCGGCGGAGAACTGCCCCAAGATCCTCCAGTGCCCGGCGGACCGGAACCGGATCTCCATTCCCTGGTCCCAGTTCGGCCAACGTCGGACCTATTCGATGAACGGGGCGAACCTGATCTCGGAAGGCCCTCTGCCGACGCCCCTCCACGGGGTGGGAGTCTACATCACCGGCCGGAGCGGTGCATTGCCGCCCTGGGATTCGACGGGCTACAAGGGCGACCTGGTGGCCGCGCCTTCCGACACCCTGTTGCTCGTGGAACAGCCGAACGGCCGCAACGTCGCGGGCAACGATTGGCCCTCGTTCAGTGTGGGGCCGACCGAGGGAAGCGGGAATCCCGGAGGCTTCTCGGGGGACTGCTTTCAGATCTCCGCCTCGCAGTACAGCTACGGGAACGCGGCCTACGGTCTGCACAAGGGGCGGTTTAACTACCTTTTCCACGATGGCCACGTGTCGATCCATCGGATCACCGACACCATCGGCACCGGCACCACCAACGCCCCGCGCGGCATGTGGACGATCACGCCGGAAGATTGAGCTGGATTGGAAGCGGGACCAACCAATGCCTGATCCTCCAAGGAACGAGCCCCTGGACGTTGACGTCGCTGGAGGTACATCTCTAATGGTTAAAAGTTGTACGCTAACCCATTTTGGGCTGCGGTTTTCCGAGGAAAACGCGTGATTCGCCTCAGGACAGGCTTTGTTTGGCCCGGAAGGAGACGGCAACGAGCAGTTCTGCTCTCCTTCCGCTCAATCCCCTGCCCTCCTATTGCGACGACCACCCATCGGAGCGCCAGCCTGCGAGTCAGAGCCTTCATGGGATGGCCTCGAACTGGACCCGCTCCCCGGGATACCAACCCGAAAAAACACCCACGAACCACTGA
Organism: Verrucomicrobiales bacterium; assembly: GCA_005805505.1. Taxonomy (GTDB): domain Bacteria; phylum Verrucomicrobiota; class Verrucomicrobiia; order Limisphaerales; family UBA9464; genus SXXZ01. Next base: position 5,148 of record SYMJ01000206.1, read on the forward strand.
TTCACGACCGCACTGCGGAATATCCGGAGAGGGACCCGCCCCGCCCGCTCACTGGTTGATGCGTGGCTCGTTGTCGGCGTTCCAGCGGGCCCGCATGGCCGGGTCGCGCGCGACAGCACGGTCCTGGCGGATGAACTCGGCATGGCCGTCGCAAAACATGAAGTTCGCACCGCCACCCTGGCTGGACTTGATCTTGCCACTGCCAGGTTTCGGCGCACCGGAACCTCCGTGGCGGCTGCTGGGCCATTCCGACTGCTCGGGCCCCTTGGGGTCGCCGTCAGCGGGGTCGATGGCGGTGTCCCAAACGGCGTCGGAGCGGCTATCGGCCAGACAGATCATGTCGGAGGTCGACTTAACAAAGGACTCGATCGGCTCGATATGCCAAGGCTCAGAACCCCCACCGATGTCGCCACCGAGGCCTTGGTAGGGCTTGGTAAACTCCGTGACACCGCCCCAATCATTGTACCCGTAGGTGAATCCAGTGCTGGGGGTGAGGACGAGCGGTTGGCCGGTCTTAGCGTCGTTGGTCCAGTAGAACTTCGGGCTCTCGGTGGGGCAGTTCCACACCATGAGATTCGAGGCGCAGTAGGGCAGCAGCCTCGGCGGGTAGATGACGCGGCCGGAGGTCACCAGGTAGTGGCCGGGATAGCGGTGGTGGTCCTGCACGTATTGGACCAGCGCCAGGCCGATTTGGCGCAGATTGTTCATGCAGCGAGTCTGATTGGCCCGCGATTTGGCCTTAGCCAAGGCCGGCAGCAGCATGCCGGCGAGGATGGCGATGATGGCGATGACCACCAGCAACTCGATCAAGGTGAAGGCGGCCCGGGAACGCAGGAATGGCTTCATGGAGCAATAGGGGAAATAACCTTTACAAAACAACCCATCGGCTTCGCAGAGTCAATCCCGGCCATCTGGCTATTCGGGATTTCTTTAGGGTCGAAGAACGGGGACGAAGGATAATTTCGGCCGCGATGGCTTCGGGAACCGAGCACAGCCAGGAGACGCTGCGGTAGGCTTCCCTGAACGAACCGCTGACGGCTTGGAGCGCGGGCCAATACAGCCGCACCCGCTTCAACCGGGGTTAGCTGGTATCCAGAACCACAAAGCAGCGCAGAGAGACCCCCACGACGGCGACCTTTTTCATTTCTCCGCCGTTCGGGCCATCTCCTGCAACACGGCCAGGTCTGCAGGCGTGCCAGCCGGATCGAAACCGAGGGCGTTCTCTCGGGCGATGAGCACCTGCCGCAGCGTTTCGATTCGGGCGCGTTCTCCCGTTTTTGCAGCGACGACATAAATCGCCGCGCGGCTGACGCGGTCGCGGATTTCCACGAATCCGCCACTTACTTGATGCTGAACTTGCGTGATACCGTCGGCATCCACGCGGAAAATTTCGGCTGGCGCACGAAGGTACGCGGGCAACGGAAAGAGAAAGGTGGCCTCCCGCGGCGGGCCGAACTTGAAGACGTGTTCCTCGGGGTCCGGAGTGTAGGCCAGGTCGAGCGCAAACAGCAGCGCCCCGCGAGGTCCGGCCACCACATCCAAGTCCCAGTCCAACTTGCCGTCCCGCAACACGCGTTCGTGGCTCGTGGCGTCGCCTTCGAGGCAATAATTCTCCAGCATCCGAATCTCGCGGCCGACGCGGGTCATCGGTTCGATCAAATCGGGAAAGGCCACCAGCGAGCGCAGGCTCAAGTTGAACCAGTAGAGCGAAGTGATGCGACTGGCGAGGGCGTGGTAGGCTTGGAGACGCACTTCATCGGGGGTCGGGGAACCTCGCTTGCGTCCGCCGTAGCCTCTCCAGCCGTGGTGGGCTCCTTGAGACCAATAGGCGACCGGACGGGGCCGGCTGAGTTCGCGCAACGACCGCGACATTTCGCAAATGGTTTCGAGCGGAGCACCCCAGCGGATCCGTTGGCCACCCCAGCGGTCGTACTGACCCCAGGCATCGGGCGATGGCGCGGTCACGCGATAGGCGTCGTAGTGCGGGTAGTCGGAGACACCGGCGTAGAAACGCCACACCCGTTCCTCGCTGAGCGTCACCGAAGTCGGAAGCCGGGTTGGCGCGTAGGGCGCGAACGCCTTCCAGCAATCCTGCGGTGACACGGGCTTGCCACCGCCATACTGCGGCTCACCCAGAAACTCCACGGCATGAATGCGCGGGAGCATCGAGTCGCTGTCGTACCGCGCAACGGGTTGCAGCCGGTTCATGTATTTGAGCGGATACTTTTCGAAGAGCGGCGAGTCCGAATATCCGGGCACATGCTCGTGCATGCCGGCGTTGATGTGCATTCGGCTGAGCGTTTGCAGATAAGGCTCCGCGTGCAGGGTGTTGCTGGAGCCCAGTTTCGAGGCCACCCAACCGCCGCTGATATCGAACACCTCGCGTTTGATGCGTTGGTGAGTCCAGACGGTGACCGGCTTTCCGCCAGCATCGGACAACCGCACTTCCAGCGCCGCGTAGGTGAGCGGCAACCGGCCCGTGTCAACGCGCGCTCCGCCGCGCTGATTCGCAGGGATGAAACCGCCCGTCGGGAAGCGATCGAGTCGGTTGCTGAGCCACGGTTGGGCCTTGAGCGCGCGCCACGTGTCGTTTTTCTCCGGCAGCCAAAGGCGGCAAGCTTCGAGTCGCAGCGGACCAGAAGTGCGATTGGCCACATGGAAGAGCAAGGAGTCGGGCTGAGCGTGGGTTCCCGTGCCGAGAAACGTCACCGCCGACAGCCATACGTCGGGGCTATCGATCCGCACCTGCATCCGATCGGCCTCGCCCATTCCGGGAAGACCCACTGCCAACTCGGTCTGTGTGTTCGTACCCCACTCCGCGCGCTTGCCGTTCCAACTCCAAACAGTCATGGCACCCGGTGGCAGCCGGAGCGGTTCGCCGCCCCATGCAGACGGCAGGTCATGCCACGCCCACTCGTCGGTCTGCAGCAATTCTTCGGGAGTGCGACCGCGCAACCGAATGTCGGCTGAAGCTGGGATGACCACCACTTCTGTGGACGTATTGCGCAGGTAAACCTCCACCCGCGCACCGAGGCTGAAATCGGGCTTCTTGCGATACTGCATCTCGGGGGATTGGAGGTGCGGCACCACATGAACACCGTCCAACGACAGCGAGGCTGCCCAGACACCCATGGGTAGAACGGCCAGAAGGCTCAGGCATCCCAGCACGAGCCTCAGCGCAACTGTCGCCCTGGTGAAAATCGGGGGATTGGATCTTGGCGTCATAAGAAATTTAATTTTGGAGCCACTGGGTGGACTCCATTCGCCCCGTACACACCTTTACAGCCCGAGACGAAGCGGGTTGACAGACAGAACCACCGGTTGTCGGCTAGGATCACATTCTCCAAACCACGAAGGCCAACGGTGACCTAATCGCCCGTAGACGTCAGTAAGTAAGGCCAAAAGTAAGGCCAAGGGACTTGGTGCCACGAAAGGTAGCCAGGAACCCAGAGGCATGCCCACGTGGGCCTAATTCAACATCGTAGAACAGACAGTGACAATGATTAGCGCAACACGAAGATTTCTGCCAACGGTGGCTGTGATATGTCTCGTGGCATTGACGGCCATGGCGGAGGACCCACGCACACAGGGTTAAAGGCCCAAGGTGTTGGTCTCCGGGAGACGGCACGGCGGTTGGGGATGCCTGCGTCCTCCGTGGCCAAGGTGCTGAAGGAGGCCCAGGCTTCTCCTGTCTCTCCTTCCCCTGAGGAATGACGGAAGCCTTGCGCCAGATAGTCCTCATCCCAGGCCATCCAACC
>SYMJ01000207.1 GCA_005805505.1 Verrucomicrobiales bacterium
GCACCCTGATGAAGATCCTCGCCGGAGTGCAAACCTCCGACAGCGGTGAGATCCGAATCGACGGGGTTCCAGCGCCCCTACGGTCTGTGGAAGAGGCTCTCGGGTTGGGAATCGCCCTCATTCACCAAGAGCTCAATTTGGCTCAGAATCTCGACGTCGCCGCCAACCTGTTCTTGGGTCGAGAACCGCGCCGCTGGGGGCTGATTGATTCGGCGCGGCTTCGCCGGGAAGCCGGCCAGTTCCTCCAGGCAGTCGGGCTCGATGTTTCCCCAGATACCCGCGTCGGCTCCCTGGCTATTGGTCAACAGCAGCTCGTAGAAATCGCCAAGGCCCTGTCTACCCAAGCCCGCGTGCTCATCATGGACGAGCCGACCTCAAGCTTGTCCGCCGGCGAGGCCGAGAACTTGTTCCGGGTCATCGACGACCTTCGGGCCCGCGGCGTGAGCATCGTGTACATCTCCCACCGACTGGGCGAAGTAACCCGCCTGGCCGACCGGGTGGTAGTACTCCGGGATGGCGAGAACAGCGGCGAACTGGCCCGCCACGAAATTAGTCACGCCGCCATGGTGCGGTTGATGGTCGGCCGGGATTTATCGCAGTTCTACCCGCACCAACCCCATGCACGGACCGAGACCGTTTTAGAAGTCGATGGGCTCCGCACTCCAGCGCATCCCACCCATCCGCTCACCTTCCAGATACGGGCCGGCGAGATGGTCGGATTGGCCGGTCTGGTCGGCGCAGGCCGCACCGAGGTTCTGTTGGCACTCTTCGGCGTCCAACCGGCCGTTGGAGGAACCTTGAAGATCGGGGGCCAGCCCCTCCGTGCTCAGACCCCGGCCCAAGCCATCGCCGCCGGGTTAGCGTTGGTGCCCGAAGATCGAAAGCGAGAGGGCTTGGTTCTGGGAATGCCTGTGCGCGAAAATCTCAGCTTAGCCAGCCTGCGCCAAGACCAGCGCCGCGGATTCCGCGATACCGCCCGCGAAGCCTCTCTCAGTGCCGAGATGATCCAGTCGCTGCGCATCAAAACCCCGAGCGATCGGCAGGTGGTGCAGTTCCTCTCCGGCGGCAATCAGCAGATGGTGGTCATCGGTAAATGGCTGGCGCTAAAACCCAAGGTGCTGCTCCTCGACGAACCCACCCGGGGCATCGATCTCGGGGCTAAGCAGGAGATTTACCGTCTGATGGAAGAGCTCGCCGATCAGGGCGTAGCCATCGTGTTTGCTTCCAGCGAGATGGAGGAAATTTTAGGCATGAGCGACCGCGTGCTAGTGATGCACGAAGGCCGGATCACCGGCGAACTCTCCCGCCATCAACTCAGCGAGGAGGCCATCTTGCACCTGGCCACCGGAACTGCTTCTCCCGAATCCCACCCATGAAAAAGCTGCTCGGCATTTTTGGTCTTCTGCTCGCGGTCTGTCTCTTCGCCACCTGGGCCAGCGAGAGTTTCCGCTCAGGCTACAACATCGAGAACCTCATCCGCCGCACCGCGCTCTTCGGGGTCCTCGGTATCGGCGTGACCTTCGTCATTGTCACCGGAGGCATCGACCTCTCCATCGGTTCGGTCATCTGCCTCGTAGGCTGTGGTCTGCCGTGGCTGCTCACGGTACAGCACTGGTCGCTGCCGGCGGCGCTCGCAGCGGTCATCGCCGTCTCGATGGGCATTGGCCTAGCCCACGGTCTTCTCATCACCCGACTGCGCCTGCAACCCTTCATCGTCACCCTTTGCGGCCTCATGCTGTACCGCGGCGTCACCCGCGGGTTCACGGCCGACCAGACTGTAGGATTCGCCGACGGCTACAAGGGCTTGCGCGTGCTGGCCACCGGCAAAATCCCAGTGCCCGGCATCCAGGGCTTCGAAATCCCGGCCCCCTGGGCGGTACTCGTAGTGGTGGCCATCGCCGCTGCGATTTTCCTCAATCGAACGATCTACGGCCGCTACCTGCTGGCCTTGGGCAACAACGAGAATGCGGCGCGTTACAGCGGCATCAACACCTCGCGCATGATCGTGCTGGCCTATGTGCTCTGTTCCACGCTGGCGGGGCTTGGAGGCGTGCTCTTCGTGCTGGATGTCAATTCGGCCCAACCGGTCGATTTCGGCAATTTCTACGAACTCTCCGCCATCGCCGCGGCGGTACTCGGCGGGTGCAGCTTGCGCGGCGGCGAAGGTTCAATTCTGGGAGTGATTATCGGCACAGCCCTCATCCTGGTGCTGCGCAACGTGGTCACGCTGGTGACCAACCACAGCAACATCGAGTTTGCCATCATCGGCGCGGTGATTCTAGCGGGCGTCGTCACCGACGAACTGGTCAAGCGCTACGCCATCCGCCGCCGCGCCGCCCGCGAGTTAGCGCAGTAAGGGACTTGCAAAGGGTACCCGCTGCTCAAACAAATCGAGACCAGAAATCAGCCACGCCCTCCCCCATTTCGGATGGATGGAGAGAGGTCAGATCAACCGGGGATCGAAGGAGAACGGCATAGGCTTGCCGATGCGGATCCTCTTGAAATCGGAATGCCCTAGGTTGAGCAGGTAGTTGAGTTCTGCTGAGATAATGACGCTGGGCAGTTTCAGCACTGCCGAGCGCGACTCCCTCACCCATCGATCGCCAATTTCGGCTGTGGAAGGCGGGGGCGGCTCCTCGTTCCAGTCAGCAGGCAGGTCCATCGCAGCAACCGTCTCCCCGAGCGCCTCGTCGAACTCAATCGGGATGGCCACATACTTGAAAGCCACGGGTGGATTCAAGTGAACCAGTGTTTCAAGGGCCGCCAGAGAAAGAGTGATGCTCGTGTAAACAATCCGCGTCCCACGCGAGTTCCACCGCCCACCAAAGAGCCAGGCTCCCTCGCCATCAAACGCAGCGGAGCGATGGTCTTCTCTCACGATACGCCAAGCCCGCATCATCAGGAATAGACCCCGTATTCAATGCGCCCTAGGAGATTTTCAACCTCGCGGGCTCCGATCTCTGTTTTCGCATACTCTAAAGGCACGGCGCCACCGAGGCCGAACTGCGGAGCATTGAGCCATTGTTTGGCATCCCCGAGATTGCCGAAGACCTTCAGAGCAAATCCCAAGAGCCTCGCATAGCGAACCACACGATCGGAAACGGCGGGCGATAGTTTTCTAGAATCACCCTTCCGACGGTGGAAGGTCGCTTTGGAAATACCCAACATCGGAGCCAGCCTTTCGGACACCACGGCGAGACAGGTTTGCAAATCCTGAAGCTCCCGGAACGGCAGGCCGACCTGAAGGACCTCAACCAGCTTCGATGGCGTGAATTTCATTGCAGTGGATGAAGCCGCGTGTCCTTGAACAAAGAATTGGACCACACCTACTCCTGACAACCTCGGGTCGGCAGCAGCGGGTCGAGGTTTACGGCGGACGATCTCACGCGGAGCGGCAGCCTTTGATTTCGGTTGGGTGTCAGACGTTCCCATCTGATTCTATGAATAGTCTCAACTGAGACGATCGTCAATTGCCAGCTCGTGGGATCCATCACGCACCCAGTAAGGACCCGCTCTGCAAACCAATCTCAGATAGGGGCCGATCTCTGAGAGGTCCGTGTTTGCGGACGTGGCGCTTTCGGAGAAATCGCCCTACCTCGGAGGTGTTTGGGTGAGGTTGGGTCTCAGCAACGTTCCGGAATCCATGGAAGTTGCCGGTTTGAAATCCGCGGTTTTGCCAGATCCTCGGATCGGTTTTCTTCCAGGATGAGCGCCAGCGTTTCTTCCTTCTTTCAGATAGCATCCATGCTAGTTGAGATGGCCGAGCAATGCCCGACGTTTCATGCCACCAGCAGTTCGGCCGTTTCTGCGTGGGGATCCAAACGAAAAACCTCCTCGCGTTCAGTCTCCAGCAGGAGACGCACAGCCTCCCTGAGGTCGGCCAGAAATTCCTCCTTGGTCTCACCTTGCCCATTCGCTCCAGGAACCTCGAGGCAGGTGGCCCAATAACCTCCCTCGACGGGTTCTCCCTGATGCAAAATCGCCGTCAACTTCTTCATGCTCGTACCCTAGCAATGCCCTGGGGCAAAAGGTTGTTTGCCCCACGAAATCCAAAACCGCACGAGCCCTACAAGATGGCCCGGATGGGCTGAACCTCCTCGACGCCGACGAGCTTCTGGTCGAGGCCGCCGTGGAAGAAACTCAGGTGGTTGGGATCCAGGCCCATAAGGTGCAGCACCGTCGCGTGGAGGTCCTTCACGTGCAACGGATGCTCGACGGCATTGGCTCCGATGTCATCAGTCTGACCATGGCTCACCCCGCCCTTCACCCCGCCGCCGGCCATCCACATGGTGAATCCGTAGGCGTTGTGGTCGCGGCCGGTGCCCTTCTCGTATTCCGCCGTGGGCTGCCGACCAAATTCACCGCCCCACACGATCAGGGTCTCCTCGAGCATGCCTCGTTGTTTGAGATCTTGGATTAAGCCTGCGATGGGCTTGTCCGTTCGGCCGGCATGGAAGTTGTGGTTCTTCTCGATGTCGGTGTGGGCGTCCCAGTTGTCGTCATTGTGGGCCCCGCCGGCATAAAGTTGAATGAAACGCACCCCACGCTCGACCAAGCGACGCGCCAAGAGACAGCGACGCCCGAACTCCTCGGTGCGCGGATCGTCGAGACCATAAAGGCGCCGGGTCGCCGCAGTCTCGCGGGTCAGATCCACCGCCTCGGGCGCATGCCGTTGCATGTTGAAGGCGAGTTCGTAGCTGGCGATGCGGGCCGCGAGGTTGGAGTTCTCGGGGTGCAGGGCGGCGTGGTCGGCGTTGAAATCTTGCAGCGCATCCAGCACGCGACGCTGGGTACCGCCACTCATGCCAGACGGACGTTGAAGGTCGAGAATGGGATCTCCCGCCGAACGGAGAACCGTCCCCTGATAAGTCGCCGGCATGTAACCACTGGCCCAGTTTTTGGACCCAGAAATGGGTCCACCGATGGGATCCAACATCACCGCGAAGCCCGGGAGATTCTCACTGGCTGTGCCTAGGCCATAGTTGACCCACGAGCCCAGACACGGGCTACCCGAAAGGATCTTGCCGGTGTTCATTTGAAGCATCGCCGATCCGTGGATGGGCGAGTCGGCGGTCAGGGAATGCAGGAAGGCGATGTCGTCGACACAGCCACCGATGTTCGGGAAAAGGTCGCTGACCCATTTCCCACTCTGCCCATAACGCTTGAAGTCCCACTTGGTTCCGACGACGCGACCCTCGTTGCGCTTGCCGCCACGGCCGAAGGTCTTCACCGCGATCGTCTTGCCGTCCAAGGCATTGAGCTTGGGCTTGTGGTCGAAGGTGTCGATGTGGCTCGGCCCCCCGTACATAAAGAGGAAGATGACGCTCTTGGCCTTGGCGGGATAATGCGGTCGCTGGGGCTTCAGGGCATTCGCACCGTTTCCAACGGGGATATTCGAAGCGGCTTGGACCTTCGCGGTATCCAACGCCATCAAGCCGGCCAGGGCCGTGCCGGTGAAACCCGCGCCCGCTTGCCAGAGGAATTCACGCCGGGTGCGCCGACAGAAAGGCCCTGATTTTCCAGAGGAAATCGATGCGTGCGGCGTCATTCGAGATAGAGGAATTCGTTGAGGTTAAAGGCCAGCAGACAAAACGCATCCAGGGCCGCGGTTGGGCCAAGCCCCTCCTCCACGGTCAAAGAATCCAGAAGGGCCGTACCGCGGGCCACCTCGGCCTCGGTCGGAGGCCGGGCGGTGACCCGGTGCAGTGCGCGGCGCACCTGGGCCTTAGGCTGGCTTCCCGCCTCGCCCCGGATGCGGTCGGCCAGCACCCGCGCCTGTTCGTTGAAAAAAGGGCCATTGAGCATCCCCAGCGCCTGGGTCGGCTGGGTGGTGGCAAAGCGCACTGGAGTGGAACGGTCCGTCTCGGCCAAGTCGAAGGAAAGTAGCACTGGCGTGAGCAGCGAACGCTTCGCATGAATGTAAATGCTTCTCCGCGCCTGCTCGGACGGCGGCGACTGTCCCCAACCCTTTCCGGGCACCGACTGGCTAGCTAAAACCTCCTTCGGCAAGTTCACATAGACTCCAGGCCCATACATCCTCGGATTACCCGAGCCACCCACCCACAAGACCGAGTCACGAATTTCCTCAGCGGTCAACCGACGCATGTCGAATCGGGAGAACAAGTCATTCGCGGGATCCGCCTTCAGGGCTTCGGCCGTCGGCGTCGCCGAGGCTTGGTAAGACTGCGAGGTCAGGATCAACCGGTGCAACTGCTTGAGACTCCAACCCTCTTGAATGAAGTACCCAGCCAACCAATCGAGCAGTTCTGGATGCGTGGGAAGGCTTCCTTGGACTCCAAAGTCACTGGGGGTGCGCACCAAACCTCGGCCAAAATGATGCTGGAAGACCCGGTTGACGATGACCCGTGCGGTGAGCGGGTTGTCGGGCGAAGCAATCCAATCAGCCAAGGCCCGACGACGTCCGGAGGAACGCCCCGAAGCCGGCGGGATAACAATCGGGACGGATGCACCGAGAACTCCAGGAAACCCCGGTTGCACCTCTTCGCCGAGGCTGCCCGGATTACCCCGGCGCAACAAATGAGTCACTGGAGCGACGGGACCTGGCTCGGTCACGGCCAAGGCTTTGACTTGTTTGTCGCCGGGCAACGGCACCTCGTCCGTGCCGCCTCCATTGCGGTAAGGGTGGATGTTCCGGAAAAACGCCAAGAGCGAGTAATATTCCCGCTGAGAAATCGGATCGATCTTGTGGTCATGACAACGGGCACAATCGACCGTCAGCCCCAGAAACACCTGACCCGTAGTCGCAACGAGATCATCGAGTTGATCGTACAACGCGAGTTCCTTGTCGGCCGGGTCGTTGTCCCAAATGCCCAGGCGATAGAAACCCGTGGCGATCAAGCCATCCGCACCACTGTCCGGAAGTTCATCTCCGGCCAATTGTTCCCGAATGAACCGGTCGTAGGGCTTATCGCTGTTGAACGCGCGAATGACGTAGTCGCGGTAGCGCCAAGCGTGAGGCTTGACCTCGTCGGTCTCGTAGCTGTTGGTCTCAGCGAAGCGCACCAAATCAAGCCAATGACGTCCCCACTTCTCGCCGTAATGCGGGGACTCCAACAAGCGATCAACTAGGTTTTCCCAAGCCTGTGCAGATGGGTCGTTAACGAAGGCTTCGACGGCCTCGGGCGTGGGCGGCAGACCCGTCAGATCGTAGGTGACCCTACGGATTAACGCCCTCCGGGTCGCCGCCTTCGGAACCGGTAGGCCCTTTTGCCGCAGGCGATCGGCGATGAAAGTATCGATCGCATGGCCCGGTACCTCACCCCGTCTCTCTGTCGCCAAGGCCGGCGGCACCGTCTGCCGCACGGGTTGAAAGGACCAGTGTGAACGCCTCGGATCCCGCGACGGGACCGAGTTCGAAGAGGTCGACGACGTTGAGGCTCTGCCGTCCGCACTCGTGCCTGCGCCCGCGACGGGCCGCGTCGCCGCCAATCCCAGCGTCAGCGCGGCAACGCAGGCTATCAACCGACTCGGAATAGAAGCCAAACACGGTGCCATGGAAACTCAGCTCACTTTCGGGGCGGCAAGACGGCGACCACCGGGGTCGAGTTGCCAAAGCGGGTGAAATCCTTCCAGGCCCAAACCACCTTCTTCTCGCGGGTCACTTCGATGAACTGGGGATTCTCCGGACCAGCATGGCAGTTGCCGATGAGCGTATTGCCGTTAGGCAGGCGATCCACACAGGTAACCCAAGCCAGCGTGATGCCTTGGAGATCGTTCTGGCTCACCTGCCATACGATTTTTCCCGCGCGATCTACCTCGAGAACGCTGTGGCTATTGCCGCCGCCGATGAGGGTGTTTCCATTGGCCAGTCGGATGGCGCTGTAGGCCTGATTGCCCCAGGCTTCTGGACCATGACCACCCTTGCGCTCTTTGCCAAAGAGGGGGATGTCGTACTGCCAGACGATCTTGCCCTTGGCATCGTATTCACGGATCCGGCCGTCGGCCTCATGGGTCACCAGGTAATTGCCATTGGCGATCTTGCGGACCCGGCGGGTATCAGAATGCGCATTCGGATGATCGACTTGAAGCTTCACCTCGCGCTGCACCTTGCCGTCATGATCCACCTCGATGATCCGGGCCGGGCCGGACTCGGCGATCATCGTTAGGCCATTTTCGACCCGCTGAAAGGCATGCACCTCGACCGGTTTGCCCGGGTTGGCCTTTGCCGCGTCGTATTCCCAAACCACTTTCTTGTCGCGGTTTACCTCTTGAACCTTCGTCCATCCCTGCTGAAGGAGCACGTTGCCGTTGGGCAACACGTGCGCATCGTGGATGGCACTGACAGGGATCTCCCACTCGAAGGAACCGTCCGGCGCGAGGATAGCCAGACGGTGGGTCGAATCATCAGCAGCGAGGATCCGGCGGCCCGGAATCGACAGGTCAGCAGCGTGGATCGCGAGGGTGGCGGTGACGGCAAAGATTCTGGCCAATACGGCCAGACGAGAGCCAGAGCGAGAAGTGGGGTTCATGGCAGGGAAATTAACTGAGGAAAGTTACGCTTACGAAACACCCGCTGTCGAGGGAACCTCGCCATACCTGCCCCAGTTCTCGCGATCCCTCTTTTTGTGATTTACCGTTTTGGCTCAACCAAGAGCAGCCAACCGTTCCAAGGCTCCCTCGAGTTCCACCACACGAAGGGGCTTGGTCAGGAATAAATCGAAGCCCGCTTGTAGGGCCTGACGACGATCCTCTTCCCGGGCGCTGGCGGTGAGTGCGATGAGGTGGGTTCGGGTCCCCGAACGGACCGTTCCCGATCGAGCGGAAGCAGCCGTGACCACAGACGCGGCCTCCAGTTCGCGAAGCCGGACCGCCAACTCCAGACCACTCATCTGCGGCAACTGAAGGTCGAGCAAAACGGCGTCAAAGCGCGTCCCCAAAATCCAATCGGACAGCATGGCCTCAGCCGTGTCGAGGGTCTGAACCTCATGGCCCGCCCGAGCTAGCAAAATGCGGATAAACTTCTGACTGGTGGGATCGTCATCCACCACTAGCAGGCGCAGTGCACGGAAGGGTTTTGGGGGCGCGGGCACCGAACAATCCGGCGCGCCCGACCGGGGATCCACCACCGGAAACACAAGGTTCACCGCGATTTGAGTCCCCTCCCCGGGGCGACTGCGCACGCTAATTTGCCCCCCCATCAACTGGACCAACTGCCGGGAAATCACCAACCCCAACCCGGTCCCGCCCGACACTCGTCGTTGTGCCGGACTGTCGGCTTGGAAATAAGCCTGAAACAATCGGGCCTGGGTCGCCGAATCCATGCCGATGCCGGTGTCTTCTACCTCGATCCGGATCCCCACCAGGGACACATCCCGACTCGTGAGGAGCACAACCACCCGAACCATGCCGCTCTGAGTGAACTGGATGGCATTGGAAACTAAATTAGAAACCACCTGAGCCAGTCGATCGGCATCCCCCTTTACCCGTTCAGGAAGGTGAGAATCAAATTGAACCTCCAGGGTTAATTTTTTCTCGGCGGCCCGGGGTGCGAAGAGTTTTCCGACGCGCTGAAACACTGGCCGAAGGTCAAATTCGTCGACCGCCAACCGCATCTTGCCGGCCTCAATCTTCGAGTAATCCAGACTGTCATTGAGAACATTCAGCAAGGTGCTGGAGCTGGAACGGAGAGTTTCGGCCCAATCGCGTTGTTCGGCATCGAGCGAACTTTTCTCTAGCAAATGAAGCATCCCCAGCACGCCGTTGAGGGGGGTGCGAATCTCATGGCTCATCTGGGCCAGAAACAACCCTTTGGAACGTTCCGACTTCTCGGCGCAACGCAGCTTCTCGGTCAATTCCTGGGTTCGCTCTAGCACCTGATTCTCGACCGATTGGCGGACGCGAATGAGATCTGACAAGCTCTGGTCTGTTTGCTGTCGGGTCGCAGAAATCTCCGAGAGGTTCCGCTGGACTCGTTGTCGCAGGCCGAGGATGGCTTCTTGAATTTCCTGCAACTCGTCGGGAGCCCAACGGATCGAAGACAGCCGGACTTCCGGACCTTCTTGAGAATCGACGCCTTTCAACTGTCGGGGCAAAGCATCGAGAGGCCCGACCCATTGGGCGGACAACCACGAGGCGATGGTCAAGGCGATGGCCAAGAGGACTAATGCGGCGATGACCACCCAGACACGACTCTGCCTGCTATCCATGGCGACCGAAGAGTTCAGGGCTGCGGAACCCTCACTGGCCTGCGAATTGAGCGAAAGATCCGTGGTATGCTTCTGGAGTGTCCGGTCCAACCATGGCCCGAAAACTAACATCGGAAGGAGCGTGAATCCCAAAAACGCCACCAGGAGGCTGGATCGAAACGACAACGGATTGCGCAACCGAGGCCAAAGACCCACACGAAAGAGCATCCGCTGAAACCGAGTGCGGGGAGCACCTCGGGAAGCGAGTCGGGGTTCCGGAGTCCGGTTCCGAGCGGGGTAACTCCGGTCAGGACTGCGGTCAGGACTGGGTTGAGGAGCCAGGAGTGTATTGCGAGGTTCAGTCATGAGGCATTAGCCACACGGGCAACTGGAATACATCGGCATCCCCGCCCGGAAGCTTGAGCCCCACTTGGGACGCTCAGATCACTGAGAGTGGTTAACCCAGCGCAAACTAACTCAACTTGCGACACTTTAACCCGCCACGCTGCAACTGGTCTCCTGCGCAGGATGTGTTCGACCGTGTTTGAAGGGCTCCCGCATGCGAAGGCCGAGTGCCTTGAGCAACTCGGTATCCCGATCATAACTCGGCGACGGCACGGCCTTCGTCAGCATGAATTCAGTCTCGCTGCTGAAAATGGAATTAGCTCCGGCCATGAAGCACAGGGCTTGGGCCGTGTCGTCGAGTTTGACTCGACCGGCGGTCAGGCGGACATCCGAGCGCGGCAGGACGATGCGCGCCGTGGCGATCATGCGAATCACATCCCAAACCGGCACATCCGGATTATCGGCCATGGGAGTGCCGGCGACCTTGCTCAGGATATTGATGGGCACGGACTCCGGATGCGGCTCAATTTGAGAGAGCGTCTGCAGCATCTTCAATCGATCGTCCACCGTCTCGCCCAGGCCGATGATACCGCCCGAACACAAGGTCACGTTGGTCTTGCGAACCTCCTCCAAGGTCTTCAACCGATCCGCATAGGTGCGGGTGGTGATGATGGTCTCGTAGAACTCGGCCGACGAATCGACGTTGTGGTTGTAGGCGTAAAGTCCTGCCTCTTCGAGACGCTTGGCCTGATGCTCGTTGAGCATGCCCAGAGTGCAGCAAACCTCCATACCGAGGTCGGTCACTCCGCGGACCATATCCAAGACGCGGTCGAATTGGGCGTTGTCTTTCACCTCACGCCACGCCGCCCCCAGGCACACTCGGGAAACTCCGGCCTGCTTGGCCCGGTTGGCGATCTCCACCACCTTCTCCTTTTCCATGAGGCGCTCTGGGCTGACCCCGGTGGAGTAGCGCGACGACTGAGCACAGTAGGAGCAATCTTCCGGGCAAGCCCCGGTCTTAATAGAAATAAGTTTACTGACCTGCATCTCCGCCGGGTCGTGAAACTGCCGGTGCACGCTCGCGGCTCGAAAAACGAGCTCCATCAACGGCGTGTCATACAGTTCGCGAAGGGACTCAAGGGACCAGTCGTGTCGGATATCGGCTGTCATGCAAGGCCGGTCGGCGGGTGTGCCTTCCAGAGCGCTGAGTGTGGTCGGGAGGAGGCCGGCTTGTAAACCCAAGGATATAAGGAGATTGACGAGCCCCTTTCTCTCATAAATCCAACTCACGACACCGACTCGCTGCGTAAGATCTCCAGCGGGGACTGGCGGGTTATCCCGCGACTGGAAAACAAGCCCACCACCACGGTCAAGGTGGTCACAATGACCACGGCACCCAGAAGGATTATGGGAGAGGCGGTAAACGGGGTCCGGAAGCCGAATCGAGCCAAAGCCCAGGCAGCGGCACAGGCCAGCAGGGTCCCAGTCAGGGCCCCCATTACTCCCAGAGAGGCGTACTCGGCCAGCAGCGCCTGCTGCAACTGGCTTCGACTGGCGCCCAAGGTCCGCAGCAGCACCATCTCACGCACCCGCTGCCAGCGCCCCGTCAGAATCGCTCCCGCCATCACCACCAAACCCGTCACCACAGTGAAAAGGGCCATGAAGCGGATGCCGTAACCCGCTTGGGTGACCACGCGGTCCAGGGTCTCCAAGACGAGGGTCAGATCGATGGTGGAGACATTGGGAAACCGGGCCACCATGGATCGTTGAAGTCGGGCCGAGGCGGCCGCATCCGCAACCCGCGTCGCCAAAACGGTCATGGCCGGAGCCGATTCCAAAACACCTTCGGGAAAGACTACGAAGAAATTCGGCCTCACCTGTTTCCAATCCACCTCCCGAAGGCCGGCCACACGGGTTTCCATGGGCACTCCCTGGATGTCGAAGGTGACCGCATCCCCGACACTCAGACCGAGATCTCGGGCGATGACCGACTCCACGGTGATGGGTACCGGGCCCTCGGCTTCGGAGGCCTTCGGTACAAACCGGCCGGCGATCAAGCGCTCCGATTCGACCAACTTGCCGCGGAAAGTGGACCGATACTCCCGCCGCAAGGTCCATCCGGGGATGGGGCTATTGGTCTCAGCCAGCAAACTATCCGCACTCCGACCCTTCAGGGAGGCGATGCGCATCGTTACGATGGGAGCCATGTCGAGCACCGGGAAACCCTCGGCCCGAACCGTCGCGATCACGTCCACGCGTTGATCGGCCTGAATGTCGAAGAGAATGGCGTTGGGTTGCTGCAAGCGGTCGGTGGGAAACAACTGGGTCAACAGCACATCCCGGGTTAACTGGAGGGTGACGAGCAGGAAGGTTCCCAGACCGACCGAGGTCAGCACCAGCAGTGTGCGATTGCCGGGACGATGAAGACTGGCCAGGCCCTGACGCACCGCAAAGGGCCAGGAGGCGGGGGTCCATTTCCGGACCATCCAAGTCAACATCCGGGCCACTCCTGCCAAGGCCCCAAAGGCCGCCAGCAGTCCGGCCACCGTGGCCAATCCTTCCCACGGTTTACGGGCTTGGACGGTGGCAAAAAGAATCAGGCCCGCCAGAATGGCCAGACCGATCCGAACCCTCCAGCACCGGTCGGAGTTGTCGCCTCGCGAATAGTCGGCACGGATCACACTTAATGGTGAAACCGATCGAACGACACCCAAGGGTAACAACGTAAAGGCCAAACTCACCGAGAAGCCCGCCAAGGCCGCGACCAAGGCGGGCAGCAGCTGGAACTGCGCCTCGAAGGTGACCGGCAGCCAACCCTCCAGGAGTCGGGGAATCAGCGGTTGCACCATGCCACCCATGGCCAAGCCCACGGCAGTTCCCAAGGTGGTCAGAGCCAAACCTTGTGCGAGGTAAATGGCTGACGTGGCATCGATCCCTGCCCCGAGACATCGAAGGATCGCCGCATTCGCCAGTTTGGATCCCACATGCACTTGAAGAGCGCTGGCGATCCCGATGGAACCCAGAATTAATGCGACCGCCGCCACCAGATTGAGAAACCGGTTCAGGTTCTGAAGCGTTCGACCCAGATCCTGCTTGCGCTTGTCCACCGTGTCGGCCTCCAAACGCAGTCCGGGCAACTCGGTTCGATGGGTGGCGGACCATTGCTCGACCGCAGCGGCATCGGGCCAACGGAACATCATCCGGTACCGCGCCAGACTGGCCACCCCCAGCAACCCCGTCTCCGTCAACCGGGAGGCCGACAAGTAAGCCCGGGGTGCCAGCGCGGAGAACGCCACCGTGTCTCCGGGTACCCGGACCAGTGATCCAAGAATTTGTGTCTTCCAACGGCCAATATGAACCGGATCCCCTATTTTCAGTCCGAATTGGAACAACACGCTCGAATCCAGGATCACCCCGTCACCGCGGCGCAATGCCTCCAGCGCTGAGGGTGGTTGGCACTCCAGTTGACCATAGAACGGGAACTCGCCTTCCAACGCCCTCGCATTGACCAGTCGCGTGGCATTGGTCAGTGCGGGAAATACCGCCATGGTAGAAAAGCTTGTTTCGCGAGCCCTCTCTAAAGCGGGCACGGACCGAGCCAACGCCTCCGCTTCCGGTGAAAAGGGCTGCCGCGAGGCCAACACCAGATCCGCACCCAACAAGGTTTTGGCCTGCACCTCAATCGCCTCACGCAACGTCGCTGACAACGATCCAACCGCCGCCAAGGCCGCCACTCCCAGCGAGATCGACAAGGAAAACCAAATCAACCGAACCCGAGCGGTTCGGGACTCCCGCCAGGCCATTCGCCAAGTCCACCGATGAAACAGCGCCCTAATCACCAGGACAAAATAGTCTCAACGGACCGGGAGGCGAGCACCTCTGTCGGGAATCTGCATCCGGGATGTCCATGGAGCAAAGAACCCGATACATTGGGCTCGCTCGCCTGAGGATCCTGCATGCAAATTCGCTCCGCTCAATTCGTGATCAGCGCCACCGACCTGGATGGATGCCCGGACCCTGACGTCCCGGAATTCGCCTTCATCGGGCGCTCCAACGTAGGCAAGTCCTCGCTCATCAACCGCCTCACTGGACAGGCTGGCCTCGCCAAAGTATCGGCCACCCCGGGCCACACCAAGACGCTCAACTTCTTTCTCATCAACCGAGACTGGCACCTAGTAGATCTTCCCGGATACGGCTTCGCACAGAAGAACTTAGCTGCTCGGGAGCGCTTCGAGGAGATGATCATAGATTACCTTGAACAGCGGGAATCGCTCATCCGCGTGTTCGTGCTGATCGACTCACGCCTGCCGATGCAGAAACTCGACAAAGATTTCGTACAGTGGCTTATCGGAGCCGACATCGATTTTGCCCTAGTGTTTACCAAGGTAGACAAGACCAAACCGGCCATCTTGCGAGAGACGCGCGGGCAATTTGAGGCGCTCTTCCAGCAACTCGGCCTCTCGGCATCGCCCATGTTTGAAACCTCCTCTGAAACCGGCGCTGGAAAACTTGAAATCCTGCGCTTCATCGGAGCTGAAGTAGCCAGCGTAGAGGTGGACGAAGACAAACCCGAAGAGGGTGGCGCCGAAGTCACAGCAACACCATAGCCCCTGGCATCAGACACCGCTGCATCTAAAGCAGAACAGAGCAGAACAGAGCAGAACAGGGACAGGCTCTTTTATTTAAAGCAGAACAGGGACAGGCTCTTTTATTTAAGGGACAGGCTCTTTTTTCGAAAGAACTCGTCCAGAGGCAACGAATCATGAGGTAGACGCTTCATGAGAACACGACGCCTCAAAGCCCATCCAGATGCCTCCAGCGGCTTCTACCACTGC
>SYMJ01000208.1 GCA_005805505.1 Verrucomicrobiales bacterium
CACGGACCTATCCGGGCGAACCGGCCGCCCGAAGTACTCATCCACTCATGAATGGTCGTTCTCCTGCCTCCATCGGATCGATGAATCTTGTCGAGGGCCTGAGAGGTGAGCCCTCTATTGATCCCTTCAGAGCGTTCCATGCACTCTCGCCGGCCGATGATCGAGTTCTTCGATACGCACGCCCATCTGGACTTCCCCGATTACGCCGAGGACTTGGAAGCCGTGGTCCAGCGCGCCACAGCGGCGGGAATTACGCGAATTGTGACCATCGGAACCACGCTCGAGGGCAGCGCCCGGGCCGTGGCTATCGCAGAGCGTTTTCCGTCGGTGTTTGCCGCCGTGGGCGTCCATCCAGGTCACATGGACGAGTCGCCCGATGAAATTCGGCCCATGCTGCGCGACCTAGCCCGGCATCCGAAGGTGGTGGCTATCGGCGAAACCGGTCTCGATTTCTTCCGCCGCCCGGGTGAGCCCGAGCCGGAACCCGTGGCCGATGCCGCCAATCGCGGCAAGCAGGCCTCGCTGTTCGAGCAGCAGTTGGAGGTGGCCGCCGAACTGGGCCTGAATGTCATTATCCACACCCGCGACTCCTTCGCTCCGACCCTGGAGGTCTTTCGGCCTTACGCTGCGCGCGTCAAGGGCGTCTTCCATTGCTGGGTCGGCTCAGTGCCCGAGCTTCGCGAGGTCGAGGCGCTCGGGTCACTGGCCAGCTTCACGGGCATCGCGACTTTCAAGAACGGCGTGAATGTGCGCGAGGCGTCCGCGGCTGTGATCGGGGGCCACTTCATGCTGGAAACCGATTGCCCGTTCCTGGCCCCGGTTCCGTTCCGCGGCAAGCGTTGTGAACCTGCCTATGTGGCTCAAGTCGCCGCCGCCATCGCCGCCGCCCGTGGCCTGAGCCTCGAAGCATTGTCTGCCGAAACTTGCGCCACGGCCCGGCGGTTCTTTCCGAAGCTCGGCTAATTTCTGGGGGCTGGAATTAATCCACAGGCTTCTCGTAGAGACCGCAGGGCCGGACATAGTCCGGGCCTTGGCCGGTTCCGATTCCGGCATTTAGGAAGAGAATTACTCCCGGTGGATGCAGCGGTAACCGGGATTGTTCGCTTCGATGAGCGGCCGACCCTCAGGGCCTAGGACGAGCAGGGCGGTGGACAAGGCGTCGGAGACCGCAGCCTCGGGCCCCACGACCGCGGCGCAGCGAGCTCGCCGAACAGGTTCTCCGGTGCGCGGATCGAGCACATGACCGAGTTCCTGGCCGCCTTCGGTGAACGACTTGCCCCAGACGGCCGAGACCGAGAGAGATTCGTCGTAGAGCTCGACCGAATGTGTCACCGAGGAAGCGCCAGAAAGTGCGACCGAGTCCGTCGTTCCCGGTTCGGAATGCTGAGGGCCCGGCAGACCCACCCGCCAAGCGCGTCCGTCCGGAGCCAACCCGCGAGTGAGGATGCTGCTGGTGCCCCCGTGCAACAGCGCGTGCGGCACGCCGGCCTCGGTCAGCAGGTCGAGGGCCCGGTCGAGTGCGTATCCCTTGCCGAGGGCACCCAGGTCGAGTTCTACACCCGGATGATCGAAGGTCACCGAGAACGCCGAGTCATCGAGACGGACCCGGTGCCACCCTGAGGCGTCTCGGGCCTGACGCACCGCCTCTGGTGAAGGCCTTGTGCCAGTGCCACCGACGAACCCCCAGGCCCGCAACAGGGCTCCGACCGTGATGTCGAAGGCCCCATCGGTGACCTCGGAAAGGAATCGGGCCCGCTCGAGCAATCGGAAGGTGCTCGGCGACACCCGAACTGGGCCCACGCCGGCTTCGGCATTCACCCGGGCGATGTCCGATGATCCGCGGTACCGGCTGAGGGCGGACTCGAGTGAATCGACCTCGTCCAGAGCCTCCTCACCGGCCGCGCGCAACCGCTCCGGAGTCTGTCCCCAAAGCACCCACTCGAAGCGGGTAGCCATCGCGTGACGAGCGAGGCGGACCGGTTGTGGCATGCCTGTGATGTCCGTCATGGACTTCGATTCAGCGGCCTGGGATTGCGACGTGAAAGGGGAATCATTACGGCCATCCATCGGGCCGCTTGGATTAGATTCGGTCCAATTAAAGCTCATTACTGATAAGGGCGGAGGGGTAGTTAGGTTTCCTTCGCTCGGTGAATAAACGCATGAATGGCACGGTGGGAGGTCTGATTGCAACCGGTGGTCTCTTAGACTTAGGGTGTCGCACGATTATCACGCCCATGCGAGTCCTACCACTGACCTTGCTGCTCATCGTACTCATTGGCCTGTCGCCAGCGCGTGCAAGCTACCTCCGGATTACAAGCGACACTGCGCAACCGCAGGAGGTCATCGTCTTCGATGCGCGGTATCCTTATTGGACGGATGGAACCTATATCGCGACCTACCCTCAGGACGCTCTGTCGAAGGAAGGCTGGCGGGCCCAATATTACGGTGGAGTTGTGACCGAGCGGAGAACGGGGCTGACATTGCTGCAATACGCCTCGTGGCAGATGGCCGGGAAAGGGGCACCGACCAGCGGTATAGATTTTGTTCATGCGGGGCCGCACATGAGTTGGAAACGGTCGAACTGGGAAGGTTCGTCGGGGGGAATCAAAGGCAAGTGGCCGGACACGGAGTTCAAGCCGAACCAATGGTATCGGTTTGTCCACCGCGTCTGGACGTCAACGTCACCATCGCCGGGTGAGGGTTTTGCCGGTGTGTGGATGAAATCGCTCGAGACGGGGGAGTGGTTTCACCTGGCGACCTTCAAGTTTCCTGCCGAGCTCACCGGTTTCAATTATATGGGAGGCTTTCACGAGCGCTTCACGCCGAGAGCCAGTCTCAAGAGCGCGATGGAGGTCCGGAACAGTTATGCGCGGCGGAGTGATCAGTGGGTTTCCGAGGCCGAATTCAACGCCTCCAGTGCAAAGGATGACACCGTCCAACTGACGCTCTCAGGCGACAAGCGCTCGGTGCTCATGGAAACCACGGCCAATGAAATTGATCCTTCAACGGGCAGACCCAAACAGGGGGAAGTGAGCGAAGGCCGCAGGGTTCTCGAGCAACCGTCGGAGCCGGACTTTTTTGACCCCATCGCGGTTGAATCGGTGACGCCAGAAATCGGTGTCAGGCGCGTGGTAGTGCGATGGAAAATGGGTACCAAGTCATCGCCTCAACTGGGTTATCAGGTGAGCCTCCTGGATGGCGAGCGGGTGGTGGCCACAGAAAAACGCAATGACCCGGAAAAGCGGCTGTGTGTGTTCGACTTGCCGACAGCCCCGAGGCGCTCTCTCCAGGCTCGCCTGCAAATCAACGATGTCTTCGGCAATAGCTCGGCTCCGGTCACCGTGAAGGTTCCACGTAGCGTCGCCCAACCCGCGCTGGGACGAGCGAACTCAGCGTCGGGAACACTCGGACTGACCTACAAATACTTCGAAACAACGAAGTCGCAGGATGGGAGGAAATTGCCCGATTTTTCCAAACTAAACCCGACTCGGCAGGGTGCAGTGGCGACTCCGGACATCACCCCACGTCTGCGTCGGGAGGGCTACGCGTTGGAGTTCACCGGGTTTCTGATGGCCCCGGAAGACGCGCTTTATACGTTCTCACTCACCGGAGCCAGCGGCATGAAATTGCTGCTGGATGATCGGCTGGTGATCGATGCGGACGGCTACCGGTCCATTGCCCACTACTCCGAAGCGCTGTCGTTGCGCGCGGGATTGCACGCGTTTCGCCTGCTCTATGTGCAGGGGCCCAAACAGTCGCAGCAGCCTGACGATTTCCTCCAGCTATCGTGGTCGAAGCCGGGGAGTCCTGAGTGCCCGATTCCGGCCGAAGCTTTTCGCCGCCGTGCGGAACCGCAAGATCCTCGAATCACCGTCGTACCCATCGGCTCGACCGATGCGAGCGTAACGCTCTCGTGCAAGCTCAACACGGGTACTCACCGAATCGAGCGGGTGGAATATTATGGAGAGAATCCGAGCTTCGACTACTTCGCGTGGCAGGGCGGAAAGACGCTCTCGTACTTACTGGCGACGGTTTCCAACGCGACCGAATCGGTGACTGCACCAATCTGGTCGGGCAAGTCACGCACGGTGCGCGCTCGATTGGTCTATGATGGCAATCGAACCGTGGATAGCGCGCCGGTTGTCGTGACGCAAAAGGCCGCAAGACCTGAGCGTGACGGGTACCGACTCTCGTCGCTGGAGCATCATATTTACCCGATCTCCGTGGAGCACAGTCACGACGAGGTGAAGCTCGTCGGAGAATCGATGGGGCTTTACACCCGCGTGCACACCGGGGACGTGACCCTGATCGCGCACCTGAAGGACATTACGCGTGACGAAGCGACTCCAGACGGCTCGCGCCCTGTGGATGCGGCCAACTGGTTTTCGGGCATCATCCTGCGGGCCAACGTCAATCCGCGGCCTGGTGAACCGCTCGGTGGGCGGGATATCCCATTCTCTGCGATCATGGGGGCCAGCAGCGGAGCGACACGGCATTGCGATAGCACGATGATCGATGGCGCGGGCAACCAACCCTCCGGCAACATCGGTTCAAATCTCAAGTGGATGAAGCTCGTGAGGCGTGGAGGGGACATCACCACGTATGCCTCCAGCGACGGCACGGAGTGGAAGACCCTCAAGACGGTCAACTTCCCGAAATTACCCGATCAGATGGAGATAGGCTTCGTGCATTACTCCATCCCCTCGGCAACGCCGATTGTCCACCATGCTGTGTTTGATCACATCCGCGTCGGACCGTAGGCGGCAATCATCGGACTCTAGCTGTGACTCTAGCTGTGACTCTAGCTGGCTCACACATGGCACGGACTAATCCAACGGAGGTGAAGAGGGAACGGGGTCAGGAAACGATTTCCGAATTTGACTCAGTGGGGTGTCAGTTCCCGTCGTTCAATTCCTAGGCAAGAGTCCGTTCAGGTTGCGGAGCCCTTTACTGAGTTCTGGGCAAAGGGAACTGGTGCATCCAAAATTGGAAAACGTTCCCTGTCCCCGTTTCCTGACGTTTCCGAACATCTTGGTCTTCTAGCCGGATTTTTTATCACGCGGAGCCGCGGAGAGCGCGGAGGTCGGAGGATTGGATTGTCTCCGCGAACTCCGCGTCTCCGCGTGAGACTCTGTATTCCCCTTATTCATGGGGACCGATCTCCGAGCAGTCCTGTGGCACTGCCCGCGGGGTACTGGCCGCGGGGTACTGGCCGTCGAGAGTGCCTGCCATGGATTGTGGCGTATCTCTATCATGTTCGTCGAAGTGGCGCTTTCGAAGAAATCGCCTTACCTCGGAGGTGCTTGGGTGAGGTTGGGTTTGTGGCAGGAACCTTGGATGTAGCGCGATCCATGTCCTCCTCGTAGGCGCTGGCTCCACCGCCGAGCTTGTCGTGCTTCCGGTGACAGGTAGGGTCTCGACTATGGCAAGGGTGTATTCGGTGCTGGCGGCGTCATGGATGCTGGGGGCGGTAGCGATCGATGCAGGGGCGGCAGCGCTGCCTCGCAAGTTGGCGTCGTCCGTCGAGCGTCTCAAGGCCGTAGGCCCAGAGGGGCAGGGCAATGCGGCCGCTCAAGCCGCCTGGAACGAGGTGGCCAAGGCTAAGGCCAGTCAGATCCCGGAGTTGCTCGTGGCCATGGATGGGGCCAATGACTATGCGCTGAACTGGATGCGCGCGGCTATTGAGACGGCGGTGCAACGCGAGAGTGCCGCAGGGGCCAAGCTTTCGTTGAAGTCGCTCGAAGTCCTCCTTCGCGACACCCAACACCATCCGAGGGCCCGTCGCTTGGCCTTTGAGTTAATCCAGAAGCTCGATGCATCGAGAGCTCAAGCCTTGCTGCCAGAATTTCTCCAGGATCCCGGTTCCGAACTGCGGCGCGAGGCGGTCGCCCAACTGATGACCCGTGCGGCCGGACAAACCAATGCGGCCAAGGCCACCGCGGTGACGACGTACCGTCAGGCGCTCGGGTTTTCTCGGGAGGCCGACCAAATCGAAGACATCGCCAAACGCCTGCTGGACCTCGGCGACAAGGTGGATTTGGCCAAGACCTTTGGTTGGGTTTCAAAGTGGCAGTTGATCGGCCCCTTCGACAACGCCGGCGAGGTGGGCTTTGCCAAGGTATACCCTCCGGAAGAACGCCTCGACCTGACGGCTGAGCTGGCGGGTAAGAGTGGGTCGGTGAAGTGGTTTCCGTATGAGACTCGCAGTGAGTACGGGTTGGTGGATTTCAATCAGGCGATCTCGTCCTTGAAGGGGGTTGCGGGTTATGCGACCGCTGAGTTCTGGAGCGACTCCGCCCGGAGCGCTCAAGTGCGTTTGGCCTGCAAAAACGGTTGGAAGATCTGGGTGAATGGAACCTTGGTTTTCGGTCGCGATGAGTACCACCGTTCGGCCGAGATCGACCAGTACCGCATGCCGGTGTCGTTGAAGGCTGGAAAGAACATTCTCCTCGTCAAATGCACCCAGAACGAACAGACGCAGGACTGGACCAAGGAGTGGGAATTTCAACTCCGGGTTACCGATGAGCAGGGCACCCCGATTGTCTCCAGACGCTAATCCTATCATGAATTTCACCACATTTGTTGCCGCGATGCTCGTGGCGATCGCTCCCCTCGGTGCCGCAGACTGGACGCAATTCCGTGGACCCAATGGAGACGGTCTTTCCAGCGAGACCGGCGTCCCGGTGCGCATGGAATCGAGCTCACTGACCTGGTCCATCGCGTTGCCGGGCCGGGGGTTGTCGTCCCCGCTCATCCTCGGCGACAAGGTCTTCGTGACGGCCGGCAGCGGCGCCCGCCAAGATCGACTCCATGTGCTCTGCTACCGGGTGTCGGATGGGGCCTTGTTGTGGGAACGCCAGTTCTGGGCCACCGGTCGGACCATGACCCACGAGAAGATCGGTGCGGCCACGCCGACACCGGCCTCGGACGGTAAGGCGATTTACGCGATCTTCTCTTCCAACGACTGCGTGGCCCTCGATCTCGACGGCCGGCTGCTGTGGTTCCGCGGGTTGGGTCGGGATTATCCCAATGCCAGCAATTCCTTAGGCATGTCGTCTTCGTTGGTGGTGGTCGATGGCGTGGTGGTGGCAATGGTCGAGAACGACAGCGAATCGTTTACCGCGGGCCTCGATGCGCGCACCGGTGTCAATCGCTGGAAATTAGACCGCCCAAAGAAGGCCAACTGGACGTCGCCGGTGGTCTTCAAGTCGCCCGGACAGCCTAACCGGGTGCTGCTGCAGTCGGCGCTCGGCGTGACGGCGGTGGACCCAACGACGGGCAAGATCGCTTGGGACATCACTGAGGGAGCTTCAACCGTGCCCTCGCTCGTGGTGAACCAAGGAAAGCTGGTCATCCCAGCCAACGGGATAACGGTGGTGGAGCCGGTCCCGGGCGGGTCGAAACCGAAGTCTGTGTGGCATTCGGCCCAATTGCGTCCGGGCACCGCCAGCCCTGTGGTCGTTGGTGGTCGCCTTCTGACCCTCAATGATGGTGGCATCCTCACGTGCGCCGATGCTCAAGACGGCAAGCGGTTGTGGCAATTGCGGCTCAAGGGTTCGTTCAGCGCCACTCCGGTGGTCGCCGGTGGTCACCTGTACTGCGTCAGTGAAGACGGGCGAGTCCAGGTGGTGGATCCGTCGAAGGCCGAAGGCGTCGTGGTCAGTGAACTGGCCCTCGAACAGACCGTTATTGGAACTCCCTCCATCGCGGCTGGGTCCCTCTTTGTTCGGAGCGATTCTCGACTGGTGCGATTGGGTGGCACCGCTCTTCGGTGAGCCGCTCGATGCTTTCCATCGGCCCGGACTTCGGAAAGAGTTCCGCCATGTTGTCCCCACAGATTCGTGCGTCTTGGCTGTGGCTCGCCCTGCTGATTTTTGCTGGGTGCGCCTCGCCGGGAGGACGTCCGGTCCATTCCGCTGCCATGAAACTCCACCTGCGGTCTCAAAGTCCGGCGGCCTCCGAGCGTGTTGAGTCTTGGGACCCGCGACGCACGGCCATCATCGTTTGCGATCTATGGGACGACCATTGGTGCAAGTCGGCCTCAGCCCGCGTGGGTGAACTCGTTGAGCCCATGAACCGGATGCTGGATGCGGCCCGAAAGCAGGGTGTTTTCATTATTCACGCGCCCAGCAGCGTGACGGCTTTTTATCAGGGAACCCCGGCCCGCGAATTGGCTCTCAAGGCTCGTTTTTCGGCGACGCCCCAACCGCTCGCCACGGCGGAACGCTGGGGCACTCGCTGGTGCTGGCCCGACGCCTCACACGAAGGGGTGTTGCCCATCGATGATTCGGACATGGGGTGCTCGTGCAACGGCACCAAGTGCACGATCCGTGAGGCGTGGACTCGTCAGCATCCGGGCCTACGGATTGAAGCGGGAGACGCTCTGACCGACGACGGTCAGGAAACCTGGAACTTGTTGGCCGAGCGCGGCATCGACCATGTCATTTTGTGCGGTGTGCACCTCAACATGTGCGTGCTGGGTCGTCCCTTCGCCATTCGGCAAATGGTCCGCATGGGCAAACAAGTCGCTTTGATCCGCGACCTCACCGACACCATGTACAACCCGGAACGTCCGCCCGGGGTGGACCACTTTACTGGCACCGATCGGGTGGTGGCCCATGTGGAACGCTATTGGTGCCCTTCCTTCACCAGCGCCGACATCACCGGTGGAAAGCCCTTCCGATTCCGCGAGGATCACCGTTGACCGCCACCGGCAACATTGACGCCGTCACCCGAGACCGGTTGTGTTGAACGAGATCATGGCCAAGCCTGTTGCCTGCCTGCTGTGCCGCCATGAGCGGACCACTGCAATCGATTCCCTCACTCCCGAGGAGATCGGTCGCCTGTGGCACTACTTCGGCGTGATCCTCGGCCCGGAGGCGCAGGCCTCGTTCCAAGGGGCAGCACGAGTGACCCAGCACCGATGTTTGGCCTGCGAGTTCGAGTTTTTTGATCCGGTGCTACCGGGCAATGGGGCTTTCTATACCGACTTGCAAAGCCAGGTGGCACGGTATTACCCGGGTGATAGCCCCTCGTTTCTCCATGCAATCGACTTGGCTGTCCGAGTCGGTTCCCGCGATTGCATGGATCTCGGGTGCGGCGATGGAGGTTTTCTGGATTTGGCGCGTGCCAAGGGCATTGAAACCCACGGCCTCGACCTCAATCCCAAAGCGGTGGCGGCGGCGCAGGCCAAGGGACACGACGTCCACGCCTCAACCGCCGAAGCCTTCGCCCAAAGCCATTCGGGCCGGCAATTTTCATTGGTTACCGCCTTCGAGGTCATGGAACACGTCCCGGATCCGGTGGCGTTTTTCCGCGATGCGGCCCGACTGGTGGCTCCGGGCGGGCATTTGGTGATTTCGGTTCCGCACGGGCAGGGGCTTTACCGTTGGTGGACCCTCGAACCGTGTCAGTGGCCGCCCCATCACATCACCCATTGGCGTCGCTCCGACTTGGAACATCTCGGTGAGCAGCATCAGATGCAGCCCGTTTGGTTCGGTGCCGATCCGTTGAGGGGCGTCCAGGTTCGCTTGAGTCTTCAGACTCAGGGAGACTTGGAACACGTGCTGGGCCGAAGGCCGGCCAAACCGGGCCGATTCTGGACCGAACTGATGACCTTCCTTTACCGGGTGGGCCTCTGCCGTCACTACCTCCGCTGGGGCACCAGTTTGCATGCGCATTACCGCAAGCCGCTGGTCTGAGCAGACAGAGGCGAACTCGCTTCGATAGAACTTAGTTCAGACTCCCCCCGCATTTTCCAAGGTGATCCGCTGAGTGATTCCTGTACTGATCAGCGCTCTACCCTGTGGGCATCGATGCGAATTTCGCGCCGTCGGCCGCTCGCTCTGTCCCTTTCAACTCTTGAATTCAACCCGATGAGAATGACGACCTGGACGAAACTCACCGCAACCCTGATGTCGGTTTTGGTCATCGCGACGACCGCTCTGGCCGCGGAGGCATCGATGGATCACTTGGTTATTTCTGTGAATCCAAAGATTCTCAGGCCCACAACCCAGCCGAACCTCTCCGGAGTACTCACCCTCAAGGCCATCGACGTCCACGGCGCTGAGCACTCTGTGCCGATTTCCGACGCCGCAATCACGGTCAAGACCAAGGTCGCCAGCGGCGGCGTCACCGTGGCTGCCCTGAAGAACGGAAAGATCATCCCCAAGGAAGGCGGTGTTGCCACCGTCGAAGCCGTGGTCCGACGAAACGGCCGGGAGTTTAAGGCGAGCACCGATGTGGTCGTGAGCCCGTTTTACCGCGACTACCATCAGGCGTTGGTGCTGAAGCTATTTCTCGGCATGGAAGGCGAGCCGGTGGAGCGTTTGGCCAATGATCCTACCTTTCGGAAGGGCCACGAAGTCTTTTGTACGTTCGAAGAGGCGCTCGAAGTTATTCGCAAGACCGACAACCTGACGCGCGGAATCCCCAAGATCATTTATCTGGTGGGCTGGCAGCAGGGCGGGCATGACCACGGTTATCCGGCCTGGAGCGAGGTCAACCCGCGTCTCAAGCGTTCGCAAGATGCCACCGCGCTCGCGAGCCTCCGGTGGCTCATCCGCGAAGGCCGGAAGTTCAACACCACCGTCAGTCTGCACCTCAACATGGTGGATGCGTACCGGCACAGCCCCCTGTGGGA
The DNA here is from genome assembly GCA_005805505.1 of Verrucomicrobiales bacterium. Lineage (GTDB taxonomy): Bacteria > Verrucomicrobiota > Verrucomicrobiia > Limisphaerales > UBA9464 > SXXZ01. The sequence goes on from SYMJ01000208.1 coordinate 10,643, forward strand.
CGAGTACGTGGCCCAAGACTGTTTCGCGAAAGACGAGAGCGGAAACCTGCTGGTCGCGGGCATCCAAGTGAAAGGCGATGACATGTACAACGTGGTCTATCCCAAGGAATGGGCCGCCGGCCTGGCGCAGCGGCGCATGGATGCGCTCATTAAGATGATTCCCGAACTGAAGGCGGGGCACACGATTCACATCGATGTGTTCATTGCCAACCGCGATGGAGGAAAGCCCATCAGTCCCTGGCATGCGAAGCCCGAAAACGGCGGGCTGACCCCGGACAAATACGTGGAGACGCAGCGGCAAATTTTCCATTACTGGCGGGACCGAGGTTTCGATGTCACGGGTGAGGGAACAGGCTGGGCACATCCGCCCGGCGAGCACTTTGTTGGATTGCAGCCGATGTCGTGGTGGTACTCATGGAACCCCTTGGAGGTCCCGGAAAGTTTGGGTGCGCGGGGTCGCACCGACCGTGACGGGGATGGTGACTTCCGCTTCGGCTCGAGCATGCATGGCGAGGAAATCTGGAAAGCGGACAAGGACACCTTGCCGGGATTTCTCGGGATGTTCTGCCGCACCACGCTACCTTGGTACTACCTCGGCCGACTGGACCGGTTGAAGGTGGACGCCGGCGCAGTTCACTACAGTGGCGGGGTCATCGCGCGAACCGAAGACGGCAAAAAGATCATCCGCAAAGGAACGTTCCTGCTTCGCGAAAACGACAACCTGTTCGTCCCCGCGCTGTGGAACCCCAAGGAGATCGTGGCCTACAGCCGGCAGGGCTACACCGACAAGTCCTGGCAACTGCCTGCCGACTGGGCATCGGTCAAGCAAGTGACTGTCCAGAACATCACCTTGCAAGGACTCGCTTTCGACACGACGACGGTTCCGGTGATCGACGGAGCCCTTCGGCTGACGCTCAAGGCCGACCAAGCGGTGTCGATCGTGCCCGCAGTTCGCCACCGTTGAGACGTTGACCGATAACCCGTCTCATCCGGTTTCCGATATCAGGTCACTCGAATTGCACTGCGACCTCAATCACCGGCTGTTCCAACGGCGGCGCAAGTCCATCAGTTGTCGGGTGGCCCGGAACGACAGCCAATCCAAACCCGGAGGCCGCGTGGGCAAGGGGCGTCGGGGAAGGGGAGGTTGGCTGGCGATGTGCCTCAGGAATGCAGCGAAGGTGGCCCGGTACACCGCCGAGGCATGGCCGTGGACGCGGTCACTCGCCCGGCGGCGGACGGTTTCAGTGCGCGGGGCGGGCCATTGGGCCACTTCGGTTATCAATGCAGCGAGCGCCGTCAGGTCGCCGGCCGGATAAGCCAATAGGGGATCGACCTCCGCCGCATACCGGTCACCGCCGCTACCAATGGCCGGGTGGATGGGGATCACGCCGGCGGCCATGGCTTCGAGCAGCGCGATGGGAGTGCCTTCGTAGTCGCTGACGAAGAGCAGGGCGTCCCAGCTCGATAGAATGCTCCAATACTCGGTTCCCGATTTTCGACCGTGAAAAACGAACCGTTTTCGATTCGGTAATTGGCTCTCCAGCCACGCTCGTTCGGGTCCATCACCCAGAAATTCGAGTTCGTATTGGATGCCCGCTGCATCCAATCGGTTTACCAGTTCAGGAATGCGGTCGATGCGCTTCTGTTCGTGGGCCAGGCGGCCACAGAAACCCAGGCGGAGCGGGGAACCCCACGGACGGTTCGGCCCGGGCAGGTCGGCGGGTGGGTCGATGGGATAAAGTACCCGGAGCAGGCGATCGGGCGACAGGTCGGGGCGGGCTTGCATCACGCGCTCGGCGATGCGGTCGTTGACACAGGCGAAGCCGTCGGCCCAGTGAGCACGTGTTTGCAACTGCTCGTCGAGCCCGGGCGTGTCGCTGTGCAAGTACAAGATGCGGCGGGCCGGCGGGAACAAGTCGTCGAAATACGGCCAACCCCAGGTCGTGTGGTAAACGACCACGTCGGCCTCCCAGTTGGGCACGGCTTCAGAAACCCGTCGGCGTGCTTGCCGAATAGTCATGTTGTCCCGGAAACCCAAGAACCGAGCGCGAGGCCAACCGGGCGCAGGATCCTCCCAGAAGACCAGGAACCGCGAATCGATGCCTTGGTCCGCGTCGGTGTCATGGTGTGAACGCAGCACCGACTCGACGCCTCCGAGTCCGGCAAACTGGGTGCCCACCGACAACACCTTCACAGGGGCCTGGTCTCGAGACTCAGTCGAGATCTTCATCATGCGACACGGTGGCCGGAGGTTTGTCGGTCAATCGCACCCAGATGCGGCCCTCCTGAATGCGCGTGGAGAATGTCCGTAGCGGTTTGTCTGGCCGGGTGATGCCGACGCCGCTGCGAGCATCGTAAGCCCATCCGTGCAGCGGGCAGTGCAAGGTGCACCCATCCAAGTACCCAGAACCCATGGATCCGCCACGATGCGGGCAGGCGTCTTCGACCGCATGGAATCCATCGTCCAAGCACACGAGGGCGATTCGGACGCCCCGGGCTTCGATGGTTCTGCAATTTCCCGGGGCCAAGCTTCCGGCCTCGGCCACATCACACCACGTGTCCATGGACCGAGATAGCCACCGCCGCCGCCCCGAATGCAAGCTCACCGAGCAGAACCCGCAGTGTTACTGAAGAGGTTGCCACTTGGCATCAGCCGTTCCGAGAGTAGCCTCAGGGTTACTGCCTACCATGATGCGCCATGTTTTGTCCGGGCTTTGCCTAGGAATCCTCACTGCGGTCGCCCAGAACGGTGACAAGCTTGGAGAAGCCCAACGCGAAGTAGTTGCCGCGGACCGAATCCCCCCGGCTCCGGTGCTCTCACCCGCCGACCAAATTCGCACCTTCCGCCTGCCGCCCGGATTCTCGGCGGAGGTCGTGGCCGCTGAACCGCTCGTCCATTCTCCCGTGGCGGTGGAGTTTGATCCCCAGGGGCGGCTTTGGGTGGTGGAAATGATTGGCTACATGCCCGACCAGGAGGCGCGGGGTGAAGCCAATCCCACCGGTTCCATTGTCATCCTCACCGACACCGATGGCGATGGCCGCATGGATACCCGCACAGTTTTCGCCGACCATCTCGTGATGCCGCGTGCCATCCATCTGACCCACGGTGGCGCATTAATTGCCGAGCCACCCAAATTGTGGTGGATGAAGGACACCAACGGCGATGGCAAAGCCGACGAGAAGATTCTCGTGGCCAGCGACTACGCCACACAAAACGACCCGGCGCTCGGGCTAAAATCCAATCCAGAGCACGCCAGCAACGGGCTGCTGCGCAACCTCGACAATTGGATCTACTCAGCCGATCACACGGTTCGCTTTCGCAACACCTCCGGCTCGCCGCCGACTTGGATCCGCGAGGAGACGGTCACGCGCGGCCAGTGGGGCATCAGCCACGACGACTCGGGCCGGTTGTTCTACAACTCCAACTCCGATCAAATTCGCGGTGACCTGTTGCCGGCCCATTATCTGGCCCGGAATCCGAATCTGAAATCTCCGGTCGGAGTGAACGCCCAGTTGGCCAAGTCCCAACAGGTTTGGTCGGCGCGGGTGAATCCGGGCGTGAACCGAGGCTACCAGCCCAACACGCTCACGGCCGAGGGAAAGCTCGCGAGCTTCACGGCGGCCTGCGGACCGCTGGTGTATCGCGGCAATCAGTTTCCCGAAGACTTCCGGGGCGACGTGTTCTTGTGCGAACCGAGCGCGAACCTCATACGCCGCAACAAGCTGACGGAACAGGATGGCGTGATCACGGCGACCAACGCCTACGACGCCGACGAGTTTTTAACATCCACCGACGAGCGCTTCCGTCCGGTGAACCTCCAGAATGGTCCCGACGGGGCTCTCTATGTGGTGGATATGGCGCGTGGTCTTATTCAACACCGGATTTATCTAACCAGCTATTTGCGCAAGCAAATCGAGTCGCGAGGGCTGCAGGCTCCGACCGACTTGGGGCGCATCTACCGCATCGTCCATTCGGGAACCTCGCCCGATCGCACGGCGCGACTGCCAGAGAAACCATCCAATCGAGACCTGATGGTCCGCCTGTCCAGTGCCAATGGGTTCTGGAGGGATACCGCCCAGCGCTTGCTGGTAGAGAACCCCACGTCCGAGTCGGCCGAGGCCTTGCAACAACTGGTGTCTCAACGGGACTCAAGGCCTGCGGTGGTGCGTCTCCAGGCGCTCTGGACACTCGAAGGGCAGGGGAGGTTGAGCCTGGAAACCCTTCTGTCGGCCCTCGACGATCCGGATTCTAAGGTGCGTTCTGCTGCGTTCCGAATCACCGACAGGCTGCCCCCAGGCCCGGTGCGGGACACCGCAGTCGAACGCCTGGTCCAACGCGCTCCAACGGTTCGTGGCGACGCCCAGATCGCCCTGCTCTGTTCTCTGGGAACGATCGGCACGCCCGCAGCCGACGCGGCCATGCGATTTTTGCTAATGACCGGTCCGTCTACACCGTTGCGTCAGGATGCGGCGATTAGCGGGCTCAAGGGCCGCGAGTTGGCGTTCCTGACCCAATTGCTCAGTGACGCCCAGTGCGGGCCGGACAAGCAAGATCACGCTCCGCTAGTGTCTAAGCTGGCGAGATGCGTCGGGGTCTCAGGACGTCCCACTGAAATTGCGGCGGCGTTGAACTTGGCGGCCAAACTCAAGGAAAACGAGTGGCCGTTGCCGGCCTTGCTCGACGGATTTGTCGGCCTCGTTCCGGTGGCGACCAAGGGAGCCCCGGCTCCGCGAATTAAGCAAACGGAGTTGACCGCTGAACCCGACGGATTGGCGACACTGCGTCGTTCCACCAATGCGGTGATTGTTGAGCGAGTCCAAAAGATTGCGTCGCTCTACTTCTGGCCTGGCAAATCGGCCAGTGCTGACACCTTGGCCGCCGCCAACGTGCAAGCCTTGCCGCCGATCGCCAAAGCCAGCTTCGACCGAGGTCGTGAGATTTATCCCACTATTTGCGGCGCGTGCCATCAACCCCATGGGAATGGTCAGGAGGGCTTGGCTCCGCCGTTGGTAGACTCCGAATGGGTCCTGGGTTCGGAGCAGCGCCTGATCCGGGTGGTCCTGCATGGCATGCGGGATGCCATCACGGTCAAAGGTGTCCGCTACGAACTGAACATGCCGGCCTTGGCTGAAGCCCTGGACGATGTCCAGATCGCCGACTCTTTGACGTACATCCGTCGCGAATGGGGTCACGCAGCAGCGCCGGTCTTAGCCGAGGCCGTTAAAACCGTCCGGGCGCTCGAATCGAAGCGCGAGGATTCGTGGACGCAGGCCGAACTGCAGAAGATTCCGTGACGCAGCGGTTCTTTGGGCGGTGCTGACCGAGTGGATTGATCGAAACCACGAAGGACGATTTCACCTGTAACGACGGGGTTTTCGGTGGTACAGGCCGAATGCACAATGTGTGTTACATTCACTTCATGGGTCGAGGCTGCTTCCTTGAGTGTTGAGTGTTTTGTTCCCTGCAAACGATCTAAGACCGATGCAACACGCTGGATGTAGTCCGACAAGCCTCCTGGGTATGGGACCGATCTTCGAGCGGTCCGTGTCTGTCGACATGGCGCTTTCGGAGAAATCGCCCCACCTCGGAGGTGTCGTGGTGAGGCTGAGTTGATAGCGGGAATCCGGGATGGAGCCCGATGAGCCTCCTTGTACCGATGAGCCTCCTAGGTATGGGTCCGAATTCCGATGAGTCCCTTGGTATAGGTCCGATCTCCGAGCGGTCCGTGTCCGGAGACCTTGCAGAATCCCGAAAGGCTGTTCGCCTCGCGGGCTGTGGCTCACAGACCCAACAGCATCGAAGGATTGGAGCGGTCTTCGCCTAAGAGGAATCGCGGGAATGCTTTGAGCGAGATGGTCAGCGCGACCGTAAAGTCTTGAGGCCCGATTCGGTTCTCACGCAAGCGAAACCCAAGTCCCACGGTCCAACTCCGCAGATCTCGATAGATTTGGTACTGCTGCTCCTCAAGAGTGCCGTCGCGGGCTTCAAACTGGTGGACACCTCGGACCGCCCAGTTCTCATTCAATTTCGCGTGAAATCTACTGAAAATCACGTTGTTACCCGCCCCATACAAGGCCCAGCCGTCGCGCAGGAATCGGTGTCCAATACTCCAGTCGAACCACTCGGTGGGCGACCACGTAGCCCGATGATTCGATTCCCGGAACTCGCGGGTCGCTGTATTAAACCGGGTTTCGGAGGTCAGCGTCAGCCAAGAGCGCGGCGTGAAATCGACCTCGGAATAGAGATCCGAGAATTGGGTCTGGTCGGGGCGTTGTTGGATGCGCCAGTCACTCAAGAGGGACCAATTCAGGACGTTCTCCACCTGCTCTTCCCGCTTAGTTTGCACCTTGTTCCGAAGACCCAGTCGCACCGTGTTCTGGCTGTCCACCGAATCAATTTGCGTGTAGTCGGGAAAATGGATGGGCAACAGCTTCGGGCTGATGAGTTCGCGGTCGAACTGAGGTAATTCGGTCGGGGTCCGATTGGGTTCTGGCACGAAGACATAGCTGAACTGGGGTTCAGCAATGTGGCGGGCCCCATTCATATCGAGCGCCGAACTGGAGAACGTAGGCCAGACTCTCGAGGCCTTGAACCCGACGTCCACGCCGGTGTTGGCCACCCAACGCTCCTTGTCACTATTGATCGTGTTCAACCCTTCTGGGTCGCCGTAGTAGGTGGCCCGGGCACCCAATCGGGGTGAGACATTGAGCCATCCGCCGACCATATGGGGTGACACCAGTTGGTGGTAGGTATCGCCGCGAAAAGCTGCGTAGTTGGTGCCGCCTGCCAGTGCGTCGCGGTACCGCAAATAGGCCAGCGAACTGTCGCTCTCGTAGTAAATCGGCGTCACTCCGATTTGCTGCCGCAGACCCCGCAGACGGACATCCGGAAGTCGCTCGACGGTCCGGAAGAATTCGTTGACCTGAGCGTGGGCCAGGAAATCGAGACTCCAATTCGAATTGAGTTGGGATAACTCGACGAAGGTCTTGGGTTGCGGATCGGTGCGGAATTCTCGCTCAAAGAAATCGCGAAGCACCATCGGGTCACTCTGGGCGCGCACGACACCCTTGAATTCGAAACCCGAATCATTGGTGAGCGAGTGCCGCAAATCGAACCTGTACCGGTCAGGATCGATGGGCCCGTTGAACGAACTGAGCTCCGGAGCCTGATCCTGGATGAAGTAAAACCCTCCCCGCCCCTTGCCCAAGTCGCCCAAATCATAGGACAGACGCGGCCCCCCACCGATGCCTCGGCGTTGGCGATAATCCAAGTCTACAACCGTCTCTAAATTCGTGCGTGCGAGCCAGTGGTAGCTGCCTAGCACGTAGGGTCCATACAAACTACGGTAACCCGGAGTGATGCTAAAAAAGTTGGGATGCCGGTCGGCCTTGCGGACGTACCACGGGAAATACATCACCGGCACCTTGCCGATGTACAACAATGCATCTTCAGCCGAAATGGTTCGGTTGCTGTCGATGCTCAGGGTCTTGGCCCGGATCTTATAACCCGGTTCCGCCGCGTCGTCCGTAGTGACTTCGCCATCGAGCACAACTTGATTGGTACCGCCTTGGGTCACCGACAACCGATCACCCCGAAGGAAAAGCGGACCCGCCCCAAAGCGAAACGACCCGGCTTCCACGCGCTTCTGGCGGAAATCAAAGCGAACCTTCTGGCCTTTCCACCGAATGCGTTCTCCGGATTCTCCGGCGTATTCGACGACGACATCCCCTTCGGCGGTGGCCTCTCCGGTTTCTTGGCTGAGTGTCACCGATTGTGCGCTCACCGCGCTGCCCATCCAGTGCACCACTACCCCGTTCTTGGCCGAGGCCGTCCGAGCATCCGGACTCAATTCAACCTCACCCAGACCGTCCCGCGATTCGATGCGGATCGACGACGGATCGACGGCGGCAACCTTCGGAACCCCTTCCTGGGCCAAGGCCGTCAGCGTCCAGGCGACCCAGGCGCCAGTGCGGGTGAGCTTCATGTGGCCGACAGCGTATCGCGGGACCCCTCGCCGGGGCAATGCGCCAGCGCAGTGGCCCAGCAGTGGATATCAGGCCCACAAGTATCCCGTATCCAAAACCCTGCGAGCTTTGGTGGGGCCTCCTTTGTAGACATCCAATTTCTTGGGGAAGCCGGACCGTCTCTCAATGCACCGCCTCAATCTTTACCGAGTGGGTGACCGAAACCCGGGCTTTGCGGATCGCAGCGACCGTCGCCTTCATGTCCGCCCTGCCCTCCTCGCCGTGGAAGAGACTCTTGATTTGCTTGGTCTCGTAGTTTTGCTTTTGGCCGACGGTCTCATCGAGGCGCTGGAAGGCGGTATCGAGGGATTTCACGAAAGGTCGGAGCGGGCAGATGGGGCAGCGGGTCAAGCCAGGGACCGGTTCTCAGGCCGAGCCAATTCGCAGTGAAAGACCTAAGCCCAAGGTCTGTGACGCTTTGGGCCTCGGCGGCGGGAGGCCTCATCGGGTATCGTGTTGCCGATGGATGGATTCCTGCAGCAACTCCGCCGGCACTGGGCGGAGCGGTTCGGATCCGGGCCGCGGCACCTGGTGGTGGCCGTGTCCGGAGGCTTGGATTCCATGGTCCTGCTGCACAGCTTGGCCCGCCTGCGCCGGAAGTTTCCCTGGCAACTAACGGTGGCTCATTGCCACCACGGCCTCCGTGGGATCGATGCAGATGGGGACGCGGACTGGGTTCGAGCGCAGTCGGCGGCCTTGGGGTTGCCCTGTATCGTGGAAGAAGTTTCCGTCCGCGCGGCCGCCGAGGCTTCACGCGAGTCCCTTGAAATGGCGGCCCGCCGGTTGCGACATGCCTTCCTCGCTCGGTCAGCGCTCTCGGTGGGGTCGGCCGATTCAATGGAAGTGGTCTTGGCCCATCATGCGCAAGATCAGGCCGAACTCATCCTACTGCGGTTGCTCCGCGGGGCCGGATCGGAGGGGTTGGCCGGCATGAAGGAACGCTCGCCGTCTCCGGCAGACCGGCGAGTTTCCCTGCTCCGGCCCTTCCTCGGCTTCGATCGGGGTACGCTAGAAGCCTTCGCCCGAAACCAGGGGATTGGGCATCGCGAGGACGCCTCGAACCGGGATTTGTCCATTCCCCGAAACCGCATCCGCCATCAACTAATTCCCGACTGGATGGCCCATCACAGTCCCGCCCTGCCCCGTGTTTTAGCGCGGATTGCCGACATCGCGGCGCACGAGTCGGATTACCTGCGGGAGCAAGCTCAGCGTTGGCGGGATTCATTACATCCAGAACCCTGGGCCTCGCTCCACGTCGCATTGCAGCGGGCCATCTTGCGAATGGAACTCATCGAGCACGGACGGAATGCCGAGTTCGAAACGGTCGAGCGGTTGCGTCGGGCCCGCTGCGGTGCGGCGCTAGACACGCTCTCGGTCGACCCTGCGGTTGCCCTCCGAGCCCCAGCGAACCCATTGAATCGAGCGGGACCCTCAGATACGGTGGCGGTGGGGTTTCGCGGAGTGCGAGGTCAGCGGGTGTTGCCAGAGGGGAGCCTCTTTCGGTGGAAACGCCTGAAGCGCCCCCTGCCCTTCGGCCACGGCTGGGAACAACTCGATGCCACGACCGTCCCTGAAACAGCCGCACTGCGTCACCGCCGGCCCGGCGACCGGTTCCAACGTCTGGGGCAGTCGAACGCGGCGCGCCTCCAGAACCTCTTCATCAATCAACACGTGGCCGCTGCCGAGCGCGACCAACGATGGGTGCTCGACCTTGGCGACGGAAGTCTGGCATGGGTGGAGGGTTTTTCGGCGGGTGAACGCCACCGATTGACCCCCTCCACCGCGGAGATTCTAGCCATCCAAATTCACAGGCCGTAGCAGTCACGTCCACCCACCGTTCCCATCCTTTCAGAACCCGACAGGCCTTGCCGGACCCGTGTAGGGTTCGGCCCCTTGTTCTCGGAAATCGGTGTGTTCCACCCGAAGCAGTTCGGGGTCCGATACCGTTGGGGCTCCGATGAATCCGTGATGGCGACCCATCCAATAAGCCAGCAACCAGGCGCTGGGTTCCACCACGTCTTGGCCGCCAGCTCCTCCATCGGCTTGCATGAGCCAATGGTCCCAGCGCAAGGGTTCGGTCTCCCTGGGCGGGAAGGTTCGAGTCCCCCCTTTCAATGCGACATAACCCGCCGGTGTCCGCAAGTCGGTGCGGTGAGAGTTCTGATAGGACCAGATCCGGAGGTCCAAGGGCCAACCGCGGAGGTGTTCAGCGCTGGCTGCGGCCTCCGCATCGTTGCCGGTCAGGGCGCCGTAGAGGTAATTGAACCAGGCGTTCTGTTCGACGCGAACCACTTCGTGGCCACGCTCATATCCCCGGCGATAGAGTGCGCGCAAATCCGGGTTTTCCTCGTAGCGAAGGAGGTTCCAGTAGCTCCAAAACGCCAACTCATCGAGAAAGTGCAAAATGCTGTCGGGCGGCGACGTGTTGCGGGCCCGCAGCGTGAACTCCGGATAACCCAGTCGAACCAGATCCTTGTAGGCCGCCGTGAACGTGGCGTCGCCCGTCCAACGTTCGGCCGTCTTGATGAAGGAGAGCAGCTCGACGGCCTGAAGGCCTCGATCAAACTTGCCTTCGTCTGTTTGGAAATACTCCGGATCCCAACGACCCCAACGGGTGGGTTTTCCATCCACATCAATGAGTTTCCATCGATTGCGCACCAAATGTGAAGCGATTCGGCCCAACTGGCCTTTGGCTTGATCCACCTCCGCACCCTCAGCCACCAACTCCAGAAACAGTCCGAAGGAGTAGAACTGCGAGCACAGTTCATCGCTAGAGGTGTCGCCCTTCCATTCAAAGCGACCATCTTGCGTCTCGTGCCACTCGGCCGCATAGCCGCCAGAACCGTGGTCGGCTTGATGACCGACCTCGCCCTTGGCCCAAACCGATCGCGCCGGGAATCCAGAAATGCCTGTCATTCCCTCGAGCCACCGAAGCGCATGGAACGTATTGGTGGCTTCCCGACGGGCCTCCGGATCGCGAGTCACGGCGTACCGGTACACTTGCGCGGCTAAATAATTGCCACTGTAGCCGCCGTCATTGTCACTGACTTCCCGAACCAAACGCTTTCGCGTCGGATCCCATTCCAACTTGTGGACGAAGCCTAACCGCTTCTGTCCCCACTCTTCGAGGTGCCGTTCGTAATAGGCCGCCTTCTTGGCCAAAGTATAAGGCCGGTACTCGATGACCCCCAAGCCTCCGGGCGTGGCGAGGTAAACCGTTTGACCGGCCACGGCGATGCCCAACACCCGCTCATCGGGCAGCCAGCGACGGCCCGCAAAATAATCGAATCGTCCGTTCACTTGGCGAATGGCGCCGCGGGAAGTACCGATCCAAAGATCATTGGTAAACCCTGCAGCCAGACAGAGAGTGTCCTCGAACGGAAGCCCCTGTTCACCGCGAACCGAGGTCATGGACATGCCTCGCAGCACTCCCAGTCCACGATCGGTAGCCACCACCAACGCAGACCCATGGCTCAGCGCATCGCGAGTGGTCTTGGACGGGAGGGTGCCCCAGTCCCAGCCCAAATCAGACGGCCAAGTGTAAGCGTCTTCGCCTCCGAAACGGCCACGGCTGTAGGGACTGATCCTTCCCGATCCCACGACGTAAATGAGGTCCTGATGGGACACCAGACGTTGGATTTCAAAGCGGGCCTTGGCTTCGGAAAAGGATTCGAGCGCGTGGCCCTGGACCCTCAGCAGTCGGGACCCCACCGAGGCGAGAACCTCTCCGCGAAACTCTTGAATGTCGCTGACGGGAGACGTGCTGATTTGCCTCCAGAGGCCCGCCTCCCGCACCCAAAGCCCTGGAACACCGATGGCCCAAACTTGATCCCGCGCCACCACCAGTCGCTGGACGGATTGGGTCATCCCCGTGTCGGGTGCCCAATGGCGATCCTTTAAAGCAATCACCCCTCGCGCGGTTCCGACCAGCACTTCGCCTCGATAGGCGACCACGGCGCTCAAAGCCACTTCAGAAGGCATCGTCCACCCGGCTTCCTGCAAATAAGGCGCATCCGGGATGGTGATGGCGGATCGATGCACACCCGATAAATCAGCCCCGAACACGGTTTTTGAACCGATCAACAATAGGGCCAACCAGCGCCAACGTGAGAGCATGGGCTCATCAAGGCAGAGAAGCCCGTGGGAGCAAGTTGCAATGCCGCTACCCGTCCGGTTGCCACCGGATGAAGAACCACGTAAGCTCTACTCATTCGATGGAAAAGCTGCTGCTCATTGACGACGAGGTGGATGTTCAATACTCCTTCCGCCGGATCTTTGACGGCTCAGATATTGAGCTTCATACCGCTTCCAGTGGTGAGGAAGGGCTAAGGCTCATTCCCACGGTGAAGCCGGACTTGGTGCTCAGCGATATCCGAATGGCCGGGCTCAACGGCCTGGAAACTTTGCGTCGAATCCGCCAGCTAGATCCTCAGCTTCCGGTCATCCTCATGACCGCCTACGGCACCACGCAGACGGCCATCGAGGCCATGAAACTGGGGGCCTACGATTACCTCCTCAAGCCCTTCGATGTTCCTCGGCTCAAGCAGTTGGTGGCCAATGCGCTGAAGGCGGCCCGGGATACGAAGCAGACCGTAGCCATACGGCCTCAGATGGAGCAGCAAGACTACGAATTGGGGGTGATCGGCCGCAGCGCTCCGATGCAGGAGGTTTTTAAGCTCATCGGTCAATTGGCCGCCTCGGATGCTACCGCGTTGATCACTGGTGAAAGTGGCACCGGTAAGGAATTGGTGGCTCGCTCCATTTTCCAGAATAGCCGCCGGGCCAAAGAAGCGTTCATGGCCATCAATTGCGCGGCCATTCCGGAGAACTTGCTTGAGAGCGAACTCTTTGGTCACGAGAAGGGCGCGTTCACCGGAGCCACCGCCCAGCGCCCCGGTCGCTTTGAGCAGTGCCATCGAGGCACTCTTTTCTTAGATGAAATCGGCGACATGCCGCCAGCCACCCAGACCAAGATTCTGAGAGTTCTGCAAAACGGAACCTTCGAGCGGGTGGGCAGCAATACGACTCTCGTCGTCGATGTTCGGATCATCGCGGCGACCAACAAACCCCTAGAAGAATCCGTTGCTCGCAAAGAGTTTAGGGAAGACCTGTTTTACCGACTCAATGTGGTCCGGGTTCACATGGCGCCCTTGAGAGAGCGTCAAGGGGACATCCGCCTGCTGGTTGATTTCTTCCTGCGCAAGATCGGGGGCACGGGTACCCACTCCAAATCTATCGGCGAGAAGACCCTCTCGGTGCTGGAAGCCTACCATTGGCCCGGCAATATCCGTGAACTGGAGAATGTTTTGAGGCGGGCCGTGGTGGTCTCGAAGGGTGCGGCAATCCTTGAAAACGATCTGCCGCCCGAGATCCTACAATCGGTTCGATCGGTTCCATCGACTCAGGCTTCTCGGCCCCTTTCCACTCCGACTTCGGCTAACTCAGCGGCCCACTTGGCTCAGGGGTTATCCACTCCTGCGCATCCTTCCTTGTCTGCTTCCTCCCTGTCCGCTCTCAGCGTTGAGGCCGCACTGGCTCCTACCGTCGATCCGGCCATCACCGGTGACATCCGTCCCCTGGTGCTCCAACTCTTTCGGTGGGCACGACTCCAAGGCGGGATCAAGGTTCTTCCGGCTGTCGAGCGTGAGTTGGTTATTGAGGCGCTCAAAGAAACCCAGGGCAACCAAGTCCAGGCCGCCAAACTCCTCGGAATCACCCGAGCCACGCTGCGCAAGCGGGTGGACAAATTTGGCATCCGCCGAGAACTCAGCGTGAGCTGATGATTCGCTCGGCCTTTCCGTTGACCAAGCCCTGCCCGTTGACTCAGCCCTGAACCTTCGCTGAGTCCTGGCCGCGCGGTAAGCCCGAAACTCTGGGTAGCAATCAGGCCAACCCGCCGGGGGGCAGCCAGAGCGAGAGCAATGCCCGCTCGGCGCCCCGTATTAAAGCCCGCAAAGAAGGCTCACACCAAAGGTGAGCGGCCTTCGTCGGCGTCGATGTAGTCGACAAAGGTGGTGATATCGGTGCGATGGGCTAGACCGGATTGCTCTTTGCGCAACGCAAGCCTGGCCCGGAGTTCGGGGTCTTCCTCAGACCCGTAGTTCAAAATCCACTGATTGAAGGCCGCCTGCTCGGCGGGTCTGTGGACATGGGCTCGAACCCAGTCCGCCACCTGACCATCGGTGATCGTCGCACGCACTGCCTCAATAAAGGCCTCGGACTCCAGTCCAGCTGCCTTCAGCCATTGAGCATCGAATCCTCGCGTCGCGAAATTCTGCTGATAGTCGGAGTGGAGTTGACCCGCCAAGGAGAGACGAATCTTGTCTACGAAACGGGGCAAATACAGCCAGCCAGACATCATTTCCCGGGCACTCCGGGGATGGATCACATCATTCATAATAAAGACTTACTGTTCGGTGAGCAGTTTTTCCACCTTGGCGGCCAGATCCGTGCGGGCCTCTAGGTCCCGAAGGTTTCCCTTTTTGTCTACCAACCACATGGCGGGGATGCCGCGGATACCAAATTCAGTGCCAAACTTGTTCTTCCAACCCTCACCGTCGAAGTACTGGGCCCAGCTCATCTTGTGCTTGGCAGTGAAAGCCTTCAACGCGTCGACCTCTTCGTCGAAGCTGATGCCCACGATTTCGAAGCCCTTCGGGTGAAGCCGCTCGTAGGCGGCCACCACATTGGGGACCTCGGCGACGCACGGCCCACACCACGTGGCCCAAAAGTCGATCAAGACCACTTTGCCCTTCATCTGGGTAAGATCCACCTTGCGACCATCCGTTGCGGTGAAGGCTATGTTCAGGGGTTTTCCAATGCGCTCCTGAGTCTTCTGAATCCCTTCGGCCATGGCACGAACCTGAGCGGGCACCTTGTCGGACTTGAGAATCTTGGCGAGCAACTCCTTCGACTTTTCGCCGCCGCGCAGTTGGGCGATTTCGAGGTAGGCCGCGTAAACCTCTCCGCGTCCGGGGAATTCTTTTTCGAGCCCTAAGAGGCGCTTCTCGAACTCATCGAGTACAGCGTCCATTCCTTTGGATTGGAGTTTGCGCGCCTCAGCCACCGCCTCCTGCAGTTTCACTCCCACTGCAGCCGCCGCAGCCTCCTCCTGAACCTTCACCGGGTCGGGGCCGAGAGCCTGCAGTTCGGCCGCCTTACCTTCGTTGCCGAGGCCCACGGAGGCTTCCAGCAATTCTCGATACAAGCGCCGGGCCTCAGTCGCTTTAGGATGATCTTTGAAACGCTCGTAAAACTCCCGGGCCATGTCCGCAGCATTGCCAGAACCGATAGCCTTTTGCTGACGGAACACCTTCACCTCGTCGGAGGTGGGCTGTCGCCCCTTCCATTCAGCCGGTGCGGTCGGAGGCTTTCCCTCGGCCTCCAAGAGGACCCAAGCCTTGTCCGCGTCGTTCGGCAGCAAGCGGCCCGTAGGTTTGACGGCCTTGCTGCCCTGAGCTGGAGGAGTCGCTGCCGACTCAGCCGCTTGAACTCCATTGAGAGACAGAGCCAATCCCACCATCACAATCACCCAGTGCTTCATTAGCAATAAACCTGAACATGGATGATGGGATTGCTAGTCGATTTTTTCACCCGATTGCAGAACGCCCTCTTAGATCGGGTCTGAACGATCTTCAGCGCGTCAGGTAGTACTTCTTGGTGTACTCTTGGACCATGCGCCAGGTGCTGTACTCGGCGGCCAGGGTGGACCACGACTCACGAATCTTGGCGATCCACTCACGGGGAATTCCGTCGGCGCCTCGGTTAAAATAGCTGGGTATCACCTCGCGGGTCAGGACGTTGTAGAGATTCTCGCTGTCCACCCGGTCTTGCTCATG
Source organism: Verrucomicrobiales bacterium (assembly GCA_005805505.1). Lineage (GTDB taxonomy): Bacteria > Verrucomicrobiota > Verrucomicrobiia > Limisphaerales > UBA9464 > SXXZ01. Next base: position 26,506 of record SYMJ01000208.1, read on the forward strand.
CACGTCCTCCGAATGGGAATCCGGTCCGATGGCAAAACCGTTAGAACCATTGTAACCTTCACGCCACCAGCCATCCATGATGCTCATGTTGAGGCATCCATGGGCCGTGGTCTTCATGCCACTGGTGCCGCTGGCCTCTAACGGACGGCGGGGGTTGTTGAGCCACAAGTCGCAGCCAGAGACCATCTGACGGGCCACGTGAATGTCGTAGTTCTCGATGAACACCAGATGCCCCTTGAGTTCGCTGAACTTCGAGAGGTGGATGACCTTCTGGATGAAGGCCTTGCCGTGGTCGTCTCGCGGATGGGCTTTGCCGGCAAAGACGAACTGGATGGGACGACCGGAGTCCTTGACCATCTTCACCACCGCTTCGAATTGATCGAAAATCAGCGGCGCCCGCTTGTAGGTGGCAAAGCGCCGGGCAAACCCGATGGTCAGCGCATCGGGGTTGAGGAATGAATCAAAGGTGATGAAGTCGCCCTGACTGAAGGTTCCGCCCTGCAGCAACAACCGACGTCGGGCAAACTCGACCAACTCGCGCCGGAGGCGATACCGGATGGCCCAAATCTCTTCGTCCGATACCACCTTGGGATCGGACAAACGCTTCCAGAACTCCGGGGAGTTGGCATCAGCGAACCAGTCTACCTCGGACTTGGCGGGATAGAGTTCGTGGAATTTCTTTTGCCAAACCTTTCGAACAGTTCCCTTCATCCAGCCGACGAGATGGATGCCATTGGTGACATGACCAATGGGCACCTCGTCCGGATGCTTGGCTCCGTAGAGTTCCATCCACATCTCACGGCTCACAGCCCCATGAAGTTCGCTCACACCGTTGGCGGCCCGAGAATACTTCAAAGCCAAAACAGTCATGCAGAATGACTCGGCCTCGTTGTCAGCGACCACGCGGCCAAGATTCATCAACGCCTGATGATTAATGTGCAGGTCTGAGGTGAAGGGGTACCCCGCGTAGCCCATGAGATCGCTGCTAAACCGGTCATGGCCTGCTTCTACCGGCGTGTGTGTGGTGAAGAGACATTGCTTTCGGGTTTCAGTTCCCGCCTCGGTGAAGCCCGTGCCAGTGGCGATCTTCTCGCGCATGAGCTCGAGCGTCAGAAACGCCGCATGGCCTTCATTCATGTGGAAGGTGGACGGTTGAATACCCAGCGTCCGCAACAACCGCACGCCACCTACGCCCAGGAGGATTTCCTGCATGATCCGCGTGGTGCTGTCGCCGCCATAGACCCGGAGTGTCAGGTCGCGGTACATCGGCTCGTTCTCCGGTCGATTGGTGTCCAGCAGGTACACCGGGATCCGCCCAATATTCACGCGCCAAGCGTGGAAACGGACCGTGCTGGCCGCGATCTTGACCGAGCAGACCACCGGTTCGCCCTGGGCATCCAAGACTGGTTCCAGGGGCAGGTTGGCCGGGTTTAGGTGCGTGTAGAATTCCGTCTGCCAGTTCTCATGGTTGACCGTTTGCTGAAAGTATCCTTCCCGGTAGAACAGTGAGATACCCACGAAGCCCAGTCCGAGGTCGCTGGCAGATTTGGCATGATCACCCGCCAAAACGCCCAGTCCCCCGGCCGCGATGGGCAAGGTTTCGTGGAAGGCAAATTCCGCCGAAAAATAGGCCACGGGGTTGGCAACCAGCGCTGGAGCATTCAGGGCACCCCAAGTGGCCGGGTCGGTCAAATAGGCATCGAACCGGCGCAATACCGATCGAACCCGATCGGCAAATCCTGGCTCCTGCAGCCGCACCCGCAATTCGTAGGCAGAGACCTCTCGCAATATGGCCACGGCGTTGTGGTAGAGGTTCTGCCAGCCTCGCGGTGAGAGGTCGTAAAACACCTCCTGAGCTTGTTGATCCCAACTCCACCAGAGGTTTCGGGCGAGTCGGTTGAGTCCAGCGGCCAGTTCGGTGAGTTCAGCAGAATGGATCGGATTCATGGATAGTCAGGGGGTTGAGCGACAGTTTGCCTGTCGGTTGCCGGGTTAGCGTCTTCATGTTGAGAAGGTTTTTGAAAAATGGAAACCCCGAAGATGGAAAAGGGCGTTCTCTAGTCCCAGAGAACGCCCCAATTGCTGAATCCCCACTCCGGCCTATGCGACTTTGGATTAGGCCAGATACACCGCCGCTTGCGCCGCCGTGGTGCCGTCGTGAACCAGAGACATGAGGGCGCGGGTCATACCGGCCGGGTTGGCGTGCTGGATAATGTTGCGGCCGTACACGATGCCTGAGGCTCCCTGTGCGATGAGTTGTTCGGTGCGCTGGAGGATTTCTGTGTCGGAGGCCTTGCCGCCGCCGCGGACGAGCACCGGGATGCCTCCGGCAATTTGCACTACGCGGTGGTACACCGACACGTCATCGGTGGGGTCGGCCTTGATGATGTCGGCCCCGAGCTCCACGGCTTGGCGCACCAACGGCAGAATCTTTTGGAGATCGCCATCGACCATGTACCCGCCGGCCTTGGCGTTGGGCTGGAACACCAGGGGCTCGATCATCAGCGGCATGGCGTACCGGTCGCACTCGGGCTTGATGCGCAGGATGTTCTGGATGCACTGATCGGTCACCTCGGGTTGCCCCGGGATGCGGAAGAGATTCACCACCACGCACGTGGCATCCAGGCGCAGAGCCTGCTCGACCGGAGCCTCGATCATGCGGCTGAAGAGACTGCGCGGAAGATCTTGGCCGTAAACATTGGCCACATCGGTGCGAAGGACCAACGCGGGCTTCTCCTTGCCGGGCAGCGCCTGGAGGTGTCGGGCCTGCCCCACGGTCAATTGAACCGCGTCCGGCGCTGCGGTGACTACGGTTTGCACGGCCTTGCCAAGATTCTCAATGCCAGAGAGGAACCCGTATTCGTTGAAGAAGCCATGGTCCATCGCCACGTCGAAGCAGCGGTTGGACTTGGCGTTGAACAGCCGATTGAGGCGGTAGGATTTCATGAACCCCGGAAGAATCACCCACGGACCCTTGGTCGCCAATGCTGAAAGAAAACCGAAAGATTCGACCACGAACGGGACACAACTATCCAATGGAGAGGTTTTCGCGCAAAGTCGGCCGCGTGTTTGAACTCCTTTCCAAGGATCCCTCTTCTCGGGCGCGGCTGGGCCGCCTGCACACGGCGCATGGCGTCGTCGAAACGCCTGTGTTCATGCCGGTGGGCACTCAGGCCAGCGTCAAGGCGCTGGACAACCGCGAGTTGTTGGAGATGGGCACCCAGATCCTCCTCGGCAACACTTACCATCTGTCGATCCGACCCGGCATGGACATTATCCGCCAGGCCGGCGGGCTGCACCGGTTCATGAACTGG
>SYMJ01000209.1 GCA_005805505.1 Verrucomicrobiales bacterium
CAAGGGACTTCGTCAATCAGATCTTCGCAAACCACCGCTCCCACTTCGGCCCAAAACGCCTCGAGGGAGCTCGTCCCATCCGCGGCGTCCCTCTGCCTCATCTCAAAACCCTCCGCGACCTCCGCGTCAATGCCATCGGGTGAATGGAGTTTGGGTTGGAGCCTGGGAGAACTCTGCAGGTTGAACTTCGACGCTGCTTCAAATGAGGACTTGAGGTAACCTAGCTGGCGTGAGTGATCTCTTTGCTCGGCAGCGTGAAATGGTTCAGCAGTATCCTGAAAACGAATTGGCTCGATTCAGTTTGGGGCGAGCGCTGTTTGATGCCGGTGACTTTGCTGAAGCGCGTGAACATTTGGAGATCGCTCTCCGCCGTAAACCCGATTGGATGGTGGTCCAAATTCTTCTGGGTAAGTGCGATCTAGCCCAAGGATCTGCGGAAGCTGCACGATCTGCCTTCGAACGGGCCTTGCAACTGGCTCGCCAACAGCACCATGAGGGGCCTGAGGCCGAGTTAATGGACCTTCTTTCGGGGTTGAACCCAGATGAGACCCATCTAGGCTCAGCGAAACTCCCCCAATAATATCGTGAGAATTATTTCCCCTCGTTCGCAGCAGTCCGCTGGCTTCACATTGATTGAACTGCTTGTAGTCATCGCCATCATTGCGATCTTGGCTGGCATGCTTTTGCCGGCGCTGGCCAAGGCGCGCCAAAAAGCCACTGGCATCGCCTGCATCAACAACGAGAAACAGTTGATGGTGGCTTCGATGCTCTATGTCGTTGAGAACCGAGATTTCTTCCCTCCGAATGGCGCAGGAGATCCAACGGTGAATCTCATAAATCCTCCTGCCAACTACGTTCCCAAGTACTGGGTCGAGGGGCGCGATGGCAATAATCTGGTCGATTCATCGGCTTCAAGTCTCATCAATCCGCGGGTTTCGCTTTTGGCAACTTATTTGCCGGCCTTGGGATCATTCAAGTGCCCCGGTGATCGTTACACCGAGATCGTTAATGGTCGCAAGGCGGGCAATCCTCGCACCTACGGTCAGAATCCTTGGATCAATTGGGCCGATGATGCTCCTTACCCGTCCAGCGCCCTCGGAGACGATCGGACCTACCGCAATTTTCGAAAGACCACAGATCTGCTGTCCGCCTCGGATGTTTTTGTTCATGGAGAAATTCATCCTAAGGCAATTTGCCGTCCGTTCTTCGGTGTCAATATGGCGACTGCCTCAGGCGGAGCGTATCATGTGCCGGGCAATTACCATGGGCGCAGTTCCAATTTCTCCTTCGCCGACGGTCATGCAGAATCTCACCGATGGGTCAGCGGTATGTTTAATAATCCAACTTCCAATGTGGATCACCACGGCGCCCACGCAGGCGGGTACCCGGGAACAGCGAGTCGCCCCGATATGACCTGGCTTGGCGAACACACCACGGTTCGCCGTTGAGGCGACTGTTTGCTTTTAGATCCGGAATGAAACCCATTGCCGATTGCCGGCTCTACACTTTCGTCGATACCGCCTACCTGAACGGGCGTGATCCCGTGGCCGTTGCGGCAGCTCTTTGTGACGGCGGATCAGACCTAATCCAACTGCGTGCCAAGGGACTTCCCGCATCGGAGGTTCTTCGTCTGGCTCGAGCTCTGGTACCGGTGCTGCGGGATGCCCATGTCGGTCTGGTTATCAACGACCATCCTGAGGTTGCCTTGGAAGTTGGAGCTCCGTGGGTTCATCTGGGACAGGAAGATTTCTTTGACGCGGGCTACCAACACGTTGATGAACTCTCCAGCAAGAAGGCCGGGTGCCAGATTGGTTTGTCCACCCATGCGCCGGATCAATGCGCCCGTGCCGTTGCTGCAGGGGCTGACTATGTGGCGATTGGCCCTGTGTTTGCCACCGGCACCAAGCCGAGCGCTCGCCCTGTGACGGTCGATTACGTTCAGTGGGCCTGTGAGAATGTTTCGACCCCGTGGTTTGCCATTGGCGGTATCAATCTTGAAACCGTCGATACTGTGGTTAGGGCTGGAGCCCGATCCATCTGTGTGGTGAGTGCCATTCTCAACGCGAGCGATATTGCGGCGGCTTGCCGGGAATTTCGCAAGCGATTGCCGGCCTGAAAAGTTTGCGACTGTGTAGGACAGGGCAGGGGCTGCCTCGCCGCCTGCCTTGGGTGCTTAGCCGGAACGATTTCAGTGGGTTCGGTTGTGCTAGATGCGCCTTCTTCCGCAAGCGTTTCGTTGTTCGCTGGTTACGGGATTCAGCCCGACTACCCTTCGTTCACGCAGGGTCTTGGAAGAGAATCTCCCTCGCCATCACTCCTATCCCAATTGGATCGTCCCGACTAGGAGGTGCTGCGCTGTGGTGCCGGAGCTGGCGGTTTCTGCTCCCCTCGCTTGCGAGCCTGGTTCACCGTGTCACACATGAACCTGTTTGATCTTTCCGAAGAGGTGGCGGTGGTCATCGGTGCGACTGGAGCCCTGGGTGGGGCCATGGCGCATGCCCTAGGCAAGGCGGGAGCGGCGGTGGCTGTTGTGGGGCGTAATGCCGAGCGCGGACAGGCCTGCGTGGAGTCGCTGAAGCAGCAAGGGACTCGGGCCGCTTTCTTTACCGCCGATGCCATGTGCCGCGATGATCTTCGCCGCGTGGAAGCTGAGGTGGCACAACAGTTGGGGGTGCCATCAGTCTTGGTCAATGCCGCCGGAGGTAATGATCCTAAAGCCACTGTGACGGCAGACCTTCCGTTCGAAGCGATCGGCTTGGATGCTTGGAGAGGGAATTTTGATCTCAATCTCGTGGGCGGAGTCTTGTTGCCCTGCCAGACCTTCGGTCCGGGATTCTGTGCTCGTCGCCGTGGTACGGTGATTAATGTCGCCAGCGTTTCAGCTCATATTCCGCTGTCTCGTGTGGTTAGTTATTCAGCGGCCAAGGCGGCCGTTCTGAGTCTCTCCCAGTTTTTAGCACGCGAATGGGCCCCGAGCGGGGTGCGGGTCAACTCCATCACTCCGGGTTTCTTTCCGACCGAGCAGAATCGTCGCCTTCTTTTCAACGAGGACGGCAGTCCCACCGCTCGCGCTCAGGCGATCCTCAATCACACACCGATGGCTCGCTTCGGGGCCTCCCAAGAGTTGGGTGGAGCGGTGGTGTTTTTGGCGAGTTCGCGGGCAGCGGGTTTTGTTACCGGAACAGACTTGCGCGTGGATGGTGGATTCTTAAGCCAGACGCTGTGAATTGCCCTGATTCATCCACTCGGTCCACCTCCATTCGGCGGTGGATTCAAGGACGGTGGGAAGACCCCTCAGCCGATCTCGTCGCTGCCGAGGAACCTCTGGAGATTCGCGTGGAGACTCGCAGCATCAGCGTAACTCTGAGGACTCCGGGTCATGATGACGAATTAGCGGTAGGCTTCTTGGTGAGTGAGGGGTTGCTCCGTGCTCCTTCAGATCTCAAGGGAATCCGTACCTATCCGCGCAACGAAACCGGGAACGTGGTGGATGTTTTCTTGAATGATTCGGTGACCTGCGACTTTGCATCGCTGACTCGTCACGTCTTTGCCTCCTCCAGTTGTGGGCTCTGCGGCACGGCGAGCATCGAGGCCCTTCGGCGACAGTTCTCTTCGGTCACAGAACAATTTCAGATGGCCCCGGAGGTGTTGCTGTCACTGCCTCGACAACTGCGTTTGGCGCAAGCGGGGTTCTCAGTCTCCGGAGGGTTGCATGCGGCGGCGCTCTTTAGCCCGAGTGGCCAGTTGTGGGTGGTTCGCGAAGATGTTGGCCGGCACAACGCCGTGGACAAGGTGATCGGTCGACGGTTTCTGGATGCAGCTTTCCCAGCAGGGCCCTCGGTACTGATGGTCAGTGGTCGCGTTTCCTTTGAAATTGTCCAGAAGGCCCTGGCCGCAGGCATCGCCATGATTGCCGCCGTCTCGGCTCCTACCAGCTTGGCGGTCCAATTTGCCAACGAGTCAGGACAGACCTTGGTAGGTTTCTTGCGTGAGGGTCGCTTCAACGTTTACGCCGGTTCCCAACGTGTCGGCACTGCGTCCGACGCGGCCGTTCAATAAAACACTCTTGTCTGCCCAGCCTTTGGTCTATCGTTCAAGAATGCGCAAGCGCCGGGAGGCACGTGAACGAGCGGTGCAGTTTCTCTTTCAGCACGACCTGAATCCACCAGAGGATTTGGGATCGGCTCTCAACCAATTCTGGGATGCCCAGAGGATGAGCGATTTTCTTGAATCGCACGGTCCCACGTGGGGCGAACAGGTTCACTTGCCGCCCCCGAGTGTCGAGGAGAGCGCCACGAGACTCTTTGCTGAACGTCTGGTTCGGGGGGTGTTGGAACATCGGGAACAACTGGATGATATCATCCGCAAGCACGCGAAGAATTGGGACCTCCACCGAATGGCGGCCGTCGATCGCAATGTTATGCGTCTGGCCATTCACGAAATGCTCCACCGCGACGACATTCCACCTGTGGTGAGCATTAATGAGGCGGTCGATGTAGCGAAGAAGTTCTCGACGGCCGACAGTGGCAAGTTCGTCAATGGCATCCTCGACAAGGTCAAAGCGGACCTGCTCCGGCCAGCGCGAACGGCCAAGGAAACCTTAGTCTAGGCCTCCCCAGTGAAACTCGCCGACCTCCACCTTCACACCCATTTCTCCGATGGGACCTACTCGCCGGAAGAATTGGCAGCGCACGCGCGGGCACAGGGCTTGGATGCAGTGGCCCTCACTGATCACGATAGTGTGGAGGGGTGTGAGCGGATGGAAACGGCCTGTACGAAAGAAGGCATCGAGTTCATTCCCGGAGCCGAATTGACCGCCGAAGTGACCGGTCAAGAGGTTCACATCTTGGGGTACTGGATGGATCTCTCGTCTGAGCGGCTTCGGGTGGAGTTGCAACATTTTCAGGGAGTCCGTCAGCAACGAGTGCGCGAGATGGTTACCCAACTCAATGACAACGGTGTCAACCTCAGCGTGTCGCTGGTGTTGTCTTTGGCTCAGTGCGAGGCTCCAGGGCGGCTACACATCGCGCGCGCCCTCGTGCAACAGGGGTTCGCTCGTGATCATGATCAGGCTTTCGACAAGTTCCTGAAGCGGGGACGCCCGGGTTTTGTGCCCAAGGCCCGCATGAATGCCCAGGATGCCGTCGGGTTGATTCAGGAGGCCGGCGGAGTTGCCGTGCTGGCTCACCCGGGGCTGTATCGCAACGACAGTCTGATCGGGAAGCTCAAGGACGCCGGTATCGACGGTTTGGAGTGCTGGCATACCCGACATTCTCCGGAGGTCAGTGAAAACTATTCCCGCAAGGCGGCCGATCTCGATTTGGTCGCCACAGGAGGTAGCGATTGTCACGGCATGGCCAAAGGGCAACCCCTCATCGGCCGGGTAAAGCTGCCCTATCCTCAGGTCGAAGCGTTGCGTGCCCGGCGTTCTCGAAGAGTTTCGTAGCCAATACAGACCGACCCCATGGGATTTTTCGACAAACTTAAATCTGCCTTCACCAAGACCGCCACATCATTGGCTCACGAGATCCAGCGGATTGTTACCCGATCTCCGAAGCTGACGGCGCAAAGTATCGAAGAACTCGAAGCGGCCTTATTGGCGGCCGACCTTGGTCTGCCTATGACCAAGCAAATTTTGGCTGCGGTGCGTTTGGCCTTCGAGACTCAGGGCAAGTCCGGTTTGGACTTTGTCGACATCGCCATCGCTGAGGTTGAGCGGAGTTTGGGAGGCATGGATCCGGCACTAACAGCCCGGCCGGACGGCGTGACGGTGGTGTCGATGGTGGGCGTGAACGGAACCGGCAAAACGACTACTTGCGCCAAGTTGGGCAAGCGTATGGCCGAGCGCGGAGAGCCAGCTATCCTCGCCGCCTGCGACACCTTTCGCGCTGCCGCTATTGAGCAACTCCAATTGTGGGGAAGCCGATTAGAAATCCCCGTCATCGCCGGTGCTTATCAGGCCGATCCCGCGGCCGTGGCCCACGACGCCGTTGTGGCTGCACAGGCTCGTAATGCCCGTTGGCTCTTCATCGACACGGCCGGCCGGTTGCACACCAAGCACAACTTGATGCAAGAGTTGCAAAAAGTGCATCGAGTGGTCGACCGCAAGCTCCCCGGGGCACCGCATGAAGTGCTACTGGTGCTAGATGGTTCCACTGGCATGAATGCGATGGTCCAGGCCCGAGAATTTCATAAGTTGGTGAAGTTGACAGGCCTAGTCATCACCAAGCTGGATGGCACCAGCAAGGGAGGCGCGGTTGTGGCAATCCAGCGGGAGTTGGGCATTCCGGTGAAGTTCATCGGAGTCGGCGAACAGGCCGCCGACCTTCAGGCTTTCAATGCCCGGGAGTTCGCCGAGGCTTTATTTTCGGCCAAGGGCTGATCTCTTTCTGAGACGGATCCATGACTCCCGACGAGCAATTCATGGATCAGGCCCTGAGGTTGGCCAAACGGGCTTATGGTCAGACATCGCCGAACCCAATGGTGGGAGCCGTCTTAGTTCAGGATGGCGAGGTGATTGGCCGCGGATGGCATCATCGGGCGGGTGCACCGCATGCGGAGATTGAAGCCTTGGCCGATGCGGCTCGTCGCCATCGGTCGGTGTCTGGCGCAACGGTCTACGTCACCCTGGAGCCCTGCTGTACTCACGGGCGTACGCCTCCCTGCACCGAGGCGTTGATTGGGGCGGGAGTTTCGCGAGTGGTTGTCGCCGCAGTGGACCCCAATCCTCGCCATGCCGGCCACGGTTTGGTGCTGCTGCGGGAGGCGGGGATCACGGTGGCTTCTGGCGTGCTTGAGGCTGAAGCCAACCGGCTCAACGAAGCGTTCAACCACTGGATAGTGCACCGGATTCCCTGGGTGACGGCCAAGTCGGCCATGACTCTGGACGGCAAGATCGCCACCGCTTCGGGCGAATCAAAGTGGATCACGGGTCCGCAGTCGCGAGCCCATGCCCAGCGTTTGCGCCTGGGTGCCGACGCTGTCTTGGTCGGCGTTGAGACGGTTCTGGCAGACGATCCTAGTCTGACTGTGCGGACTCAGCCGGGGTTTCGCCGACCGGCGTGGCATCCTGTGAAGCTGCGGATCATTCTCGACACCCGGGCTCGAACCCCCCTGGGGTGTCGCCTGGTCTCCGATGACGGAAGGGCTAGCACTCTTATCGTGGTGAGCGAGTTAGCCGATCCGGCAAAGATCGCAGCGTTGCAGACTCGGGTGACGGTGATGCGTGCGCCGGAGCGGGAGGGGCGCATCGATTTGCAATGGCTTCTGCCGGAGCTGGGGCGGATGGGCATCCTGCACCTGCTGGTGGAGGGCGGAGGAACGGTGTTGGCCTCGTTTTTTGAAGCGGGTCTCGTGCATCGGATCGCGTTGTTCTATGCGCCACGGATCCTGGGCGGAGAGGAGTCTCGCCGGTCGGTCGCTGGACAAGGGTTTCGCTCATTGGCAGAAGCTCCGAGCCTCACCGACGTGGATTCACGCCGTTTTGGTGAGGATTTGTTCATCACAGCGCGCGTGGTTCGGGCGACATCGGGCTGAGTTTGGAGGATTCCGTTGGACGACGGGCGCTTGCGCCGCAGATTGTTGCCTCAGGGCGAGCCATGGGTTGCGATCACCTTGAATTCTTTTGGGCGTGAAGATCCGCCCGATAATCGCTGGCCTACTGAATCGTTCCGGATAAGGAGAAGACATGTTCACTGGATTGGTCGAAGAGATGGGAACCGTGCGTCGGATAGAACCGAGGGATGCTTCCGTTCGTCTATGGGTGGATGCCCGAGTGACGGCCAAGGGGGCCCGCTTGGGAGACAGCATTGCCGTGAATGGGTGCTGCCTCACTGTGGTGGCGCGACGAGCAATTCGTGCCGGAGGGAGCAAGGCCGCGGGTGCCGGGGCCTGCCTCGCCTTTGATCTCCTACAGGAAACCTGGGACCGCACAAACTTGTCGGCAGTGAAGCCCGGCTCGGCGGTGAACCTCGAGCGATCTCTGGTCGCCGGAGACCGTCTCGGAGGACACTTTGTCACCGGTCACATCGATGGCACCGGAAAGATTCGCACATGGGAGCGTCGCGGCCGGGATTACATTCTCGAAATCACAGCGCCCGCGGCCATTGCCCGCTACATCGTCTTCAAGGGGTCTGTGGCCGTGGACGGAATCAGCCTCACCGTGGCCGACCTGTTTCGGGGCGGATTTCGCATCTGGATCATCCCGCACACCTATGAGGTGACCGCACTGAGGGAGAGGCTGGTGGGCGATGTGGTTAATTTGGAGGCGGACATGCTCGGCAAGTATGTGGAGCGCTTTGTCCGGGCGCGAAAATGAAAAGTATCCTGCGTCCACGGGCGTTGCGACGCGGTGACGTCGTGGGTCTGGTAGCCCCAGCTGGGGCCCTATGGCAGCCCGAGCGAGTGGAAGGCTGTGTCCGCTACCTCGAGGGGCTGGGGTACCGCGTCGAAGTCGGTACCCATGCTCTGGGGCACGACGGCGCTTTTTCGGGTACCGATGAAGATCGGTTGTCCGATCTCAACGGAATGCTCCGCGATCCGCGCGTTCGGGCGATCATGGCCCTGCGGGGGGGCTATGGTACTCCGCGCCTGCTCGATCGAATCGACTATTCGGCCGTCCGGCGGGATCCCAAGATCGTGGTCGGCTACAGCGACATCACCGCGTTGCAACTGGCACTGTTTCGCAAGACCGGTTTGGTGAGTTTTTCTGGGCCCCTCGCTGCAGTGGAGTTTGCTAGTACTCCGGATCCGGAGACTGAGGAGAGCTTCTGGCGATTGGTGACCTCTCGGCGTACCCGTGGGCGACTTCCGCTGCCCGAAAATCATCCTCTGCAGACGCGGCAGGTTGGGGTCGGCGAAGGACCCTTATTGGGAGGTTGTCTCTCTTTGGTGGTGGCTTTATTGGGGACACCATTTTCACCAAACTATTCCGGCGCGGTGTTGGCCTTGGAGGATGTGCATGAGCAATTCCATCGGGTGGATCGCATGCTAACCCAATTGCGATTGGCCGGTATAATGGGTCGGGCCAATGGGTTGTTGCTTGGGCAATTCACGCACACCTCTGCGGCTGATCCGGCTCACCCGTTCCATGATTTGGAGGCGGTGTGGCAATCGGTGCTGAAGGGAATCCCCGGACCCGTTCTGGCCCAGTTTCCGTATGGCCATGTACCGCGGAAGGTCACGCTGCCTTGGGGAATTCCGGTTCGCGTGGATGGCAAGAAGCAGACAGTGTCCCTGCTTGAGGCAGCGGTGGTTTAGCGGATTGCGGCTTTGGGTGCGATCGAATCGTCGCCACCGGAGCAGGGCAGTGGCCTATGAAAAAGCGCGACCCTCTTGCGAAGGCCGCGCTTTTGAACTGTCCGAGAGGAAACGGTGTTGGACTTAGTAGTCCATGCCGCCGCCGTGGTGAGGATCACCCGCCGGCTTTTCCTTCTTTTCCGGGATGTCGGTGATCACGGCTTCGGTCGTGAGCAACAGGCCCGCGATGGAA
>SYMJ01000210.1 GCA_005805505.1 Verrucomicrobiales bacterium
GGCGGTGGCTGGCGCGGCGACCGTGGCGGTGGCGGTGGCGGTGGCGATCGTTACTGATCCCGCTGGTCATTTATTCCGCTGATCTCCCTGATCCTCCTGATTTCTCTCCAAAGCCCGCGTCCCGATAAGGTCGCGGGCTTTTTGTCTATCGGTGTTTGACGGGTGCTAAATAGACGCTCGACGAGTGGCCTCGTGGAGGAATCTGGTGACTGCAGCCCCTCTTGATTTTAAGGCCGTCAGGGCCATGGAGCATCGGATTCGGATATTGGATCGCTCACGCGGCGCCGTTCCGCGGGGCAGGTTGGTTGCTAACTGAACGAACATGGGGCTTCGACTTGACGGCACCGGGTGCGTTAGTGATTCCCTTTGAAACAGCGACCTGACGGACACACTTTTTTAGAACCTTCCTAATCCATGTCTGAAACCCCAGAAATACCCGAAGCGAACGATCCGTTCAGTCAACAGGTGGCCATCACCATTGCGTTGCTCGCTGTGGTGCTAGCGGTCATCGAAAACAAGGGCGACAACGCCAAGACCGACGCCATCATCAAGACCAGCGAAGCTTCCAATCGTTGGGGGTATTACCAGTCCAAGAGCATCAAGCAGAACATCTACGAGACCGAGTTGGAGATCCTGTCGTATCTCAAGCCGGTGGTTTCCGAGGCAGGCTCGGTAGATCCTGAAGCCACCGCCCATCGGAAGGCTTTATCGGCTTCCATGGCAAAGGCTGCGGCGACGGCCAAGCGATACGACTCCGAAAAGGGGGATATTAAGAAAGAGGCCGAGCAGTTTGAGGCGGCGGCCGAGGCTAACAGCAAGATCAACGATCGCTGCGATCAGGGCGCGTTGTCGCTCCAAATCGCAGTGGTAGTCTGCTCGGTGGCCATCCTCTCACGCTGGCGACTTTTCTGGTATATCGGGCTCGGCCTGGGTGTGGCCGGTGCCTTGATCGGATTGAGTGCGTTCCGTCTTTGAGCGAGGTGCATTCGGGTCGGGCCGAAGGTCTCAAGTCTTTAGAGGATATTGGCGGCCAACTCGGCGAGGTCGCTGCGTTCACCTTGCTGAAGTTCCACATGGGCTGCCAAGGCCTGCTCCTTGAAGCGGCTGATGATGTAGTTGAAACCATTGGAGGCCACATCGACGTAAGGATTGTCGATTTGGTAGGGGTCTCCGGTGAGGATGATCTTGGTCCCGTGACCGACGCGGGTAAGGATCGTTTTGGCCTCGAGCGGTGTCAGATTCTGGGCCTCGTCCACGATCATGAATTGATGAGCGATGCTTCGGCCACGGATATAGCTTAAGGCCTCAACCACGATGGTGCCGGCTCGAAGCATGTCTCCGGTTCGGCGGTGCTCGTGACCCATGTTCAGATCTCCCAGCATTTCGAGCGCATCGTGAATAGGTTGCATCCACGGTGAGAGCTTCTCGTTGAGGGTTCCGGGCAGAAATCCTAGTTCCTTGCCCATGGAAATCGTGGGGCGAGCCACCATCAGCCTCCGAAACTCGCGGTCGTTCACCGTCCGCTTGAGCCCTGCAGCTAATGCCAACAGGGTTTTTCCGGTGCCAGCTTTCCCCATGAGAGTGACCAGCTTCACGCGCGGGTCGAGCAGCGCGTCGAGGGCGAAGTGCTGTTCGCGGTTCTTGGGTCGGATGCCCCAGACATTTTGGCAATCCTGGAGAGGAATGAGCTTGGTGCCACTGGCGTCCACTTTGCAGAGCACGGTTCTCTTGGAGTTTCCCTCCTCAATGAGTGTGCAGTATTCATTAGGATGCCGCACCCGTGCTGAAGGGAGAGACACCTCGCCGTTGAACTTGAGTTCGGCGATCATCGCCGCAGGCAAAGTCAACTCGAACATCCCCGTGTAGAGGTCCTTCAGGTTGACCTGATCGGTTTCGTAATCTTCTGCGGCCAGTCCATAGACGTCGGCCTTGAGCCGAAGATTGATGTCCTTAGTGACCAGAATGGTGGGGCAGGATTTGTCGTTGGCTTGGATGCACAGGGCTTGAGCGAGGATCCGATTGTCCATGCTGCCAGTGGCCATCACATCCAGTGCGGAACCAGCCTTGGGTGCGGACAGAAAAACGATCTGAAGACGTCCACCGTTGGCCAGTTGAACGCCCTTGTTGAGATTGCCTTGGCGGCGGAGGGCATCGAGTCGTCGGGAAACAGTCCGGGCATTTTGACCGCGCTCGCTCGTCTCACGCTTGAATTTATCGACCTCCTCCAGGACCTCGATCGGGATGAGAACGTGGTTGTCCTGAAAGTTGAGCAGCGCGTTCGGATCGTGGAGCAGGACGTTGGTATCGAGAACGTAGTTCTTAATCCGATTCCCCCCTGAATCGGTGCCGGGTGAGGCCGTTGAAGCGGAGTTGCCCCGGGATTTGCGGGGAGATTTCGCGAGCCCCTTGGGCTTTGCGCTGACCGGATCCGATGCGCTGTCCATCACTTTTCTGTGATGCTTCGGACGCAGGTCAGGGTTCAAGAGCAATCCTTCGTTCACCGTCAATTGGGCCACAGAACGAAGTGACTTTTGGGTTACGGCCCCCGGGAAGCCGTTTGTCAGAGCCTGTACGCCACTCAATCGACCATCGGACACCTTTTGTCCATAGAGGTGCTGCAAGGTCATCCCATGAAGATGAATGAACGATTCCATGAGGAGCGAGGTGAGGTGGTAGAATTGACCCCCGGCGGCGGGCGCCTGCCCGAGGGATTGACTGAGGGATTCCAGGTGCGGGTGGTCCGTCGCATCGATGGAGACCATCGACTGGTGGAGCGAGAGGGCCGGGAATGGGTGGTGGCCCTGACCCAGATGCGCTTTCGACGTCGATCTCTGGCACCCCTGCCGACCACCGCGTGTGAAACTTGGAACCTGCCGCTGCGCGGAGTTCGCCCGCAGACCCCGAATCAGCGCGGCATTGCGGGCATCAACCCGGGTTTTCACCGTGCGATGCATTGAGGATCCGCTCGGCGCATGGCAGCGCGACATTCTTACGCGTTGCACCCAAGGTCTTACCGGCGTGAGACTGTTTGCCTCATGTCTGCACAGGTCATCGCCGTCGCCAATCAAAAGGGTGGGGTGGGGAAGACAACCACTAGCATCAATCTCGCCGCAGGACTCGCGATGCGGGGCTACTCCGTGCTGCTGATCGATCTAGATTCGCAGGCCAATGCCACCAGTGGTTTGGGCCTCGAGAAAACCGAGGGCGGCAGCGTCTATCGACCGTTGTTGGGTCTGGGCAGCCTAGAAGATCGCATCCGGCCCACGGCCTATCCCAACCTGTCGATGATCGGTAGCGAGTTGGATTTGTGCGGCATCGAGGTAGAACTGGCTCGCTCTGAGGATGCTGTGCTGCGCCTCCGTAAGATCCTCCAACCATTGAAGGAGTCCGAACGCTTTCAGGTCATCTTGCTCGATTGCGCCCCATCTCTGGGCATCATGACCCTCAATTGCTTTGCGGCAGCCGATCGATTGGTCGTGCCGTTGCAATGTGAGTATTATGCGCTCGAGGGCATCGCCATGCTGACTCGCGTGATTAATCAGGTGCGCGAGAATGGCATCAATCCGGGTTTGGATATCTTAGGTGTGGTGATGACGATGTTCGACTCCCGGACCCGACTGGCGCAGAGCGTGGTTGCCGAGGTTCGGCAGCATTTTGGTGAGAAAGTCTTTGAAACGGTCATCCCCCGGACGACCCGATTGGCCGAGGCTCCCAGCCACGGCAAACCCATTATGGCTTACGATCCCTACAGCGCGGGCGCCGCGGCCTATGAGGTGTTGTCGGGTGAGGTGGCTCAACGACTGGGATTGCCCGGGGTGGTTTGATTCCAAGTTCGGGCGAGTGACGGGTGGCGGTCAAGGACCGTCGACCCAGGATCGACCAAGGACTGACTTTCCTCGGCAGGGTTCCGTGTGGCAGGATTCGCCCATGAGATTCCCCGCCGTGATTTGGACCGCACTCGTGTCGGCTTTCGTATCGGCCACGGTGGTTCTGGCTGCTGATCGGCCCAACATTCTGTTCATCATGACCGATGACCATGCGGCCCACGCCATCAGTGCGTATGGCAGCCGGATTAATCGGACTCCGAATCTCGACCGCCTGGCCGCCCAGGGTTTGCGTCTGGACCGTTGTTTTGCCGGCAACTCAATTTGCACGCCGAGCCGAGCGACCCTCTTGACCGGGCAGTACAGCCATCGCAACGGAGTGCCGGTGTTCAATGACATCGATCCGAAGAAGACGACTGTGGCCCACCGGATGCAGCAAGCGGGGTATTACACCGCGATGCTCGGAAAGTGGCACCTCGGTTCAGACCCTCAAGGTTTCGATGATTGGAATATCCTCCCGGGGCAGGGACGCTACAACGACCCGATTCTCTATGACCGGAGCGGTCACCGCGTCTACAAGGGCTACGTCACCGACATCATCACGGAGTTGACCGTGGGACTGCTCGAGAACCGGCCGAAGGATAAGCCCTTCTTCCTGATGTGCCATCATAAGGCTCCGCACCGCGAGTGGACGCCCTCTGAGAAGTACCGCCGCGAGTTCGCCGGACGGGAATTTCCGGAGCCGCCCACGTTTCGGGACAACTACGAAGGCCGATCCGACGCCCTGAAGCAGAACCACCAGTCGGTGTTCAAAAACTTGACGAGGCACGACCTCAAGATGGTTCCGCCGGCCGGGTTGTCGGACACGGAGCGTCAGCGCTGGATGGGGCAGGTGCCTAAGGAGGTGACGGTCCGTGAGAATGGCCAGGAGCGCGTCTTGCGCGGAGACGACCTCGATCGTTGGAAATACAACCGCTACTTGCAGGACTATCTGGGCTGCGTTCAAAGCGTGGATGACAGCGTGGGTCAATTGCTCGACTGGATTGATGCCAACGGCCTGAAGGACAACACGGTGGTGATTTACACCAGCGACCAGGGTTTTTTTCTCGGTGACCATGGGATGTACGACAAGCGCTTCATGTATGAGCCCTCCTTCCGCATGCCCTTCCTAATGCGATGGCCTGGCCACATCCGCCCGGGAACCGTCAGTGAGTCTCTGGCGGTCAACTGTGATTTTGCTCCGACGTTTCTGGACCTGGCTGGGGCTCAGATTCCTGCGGACATGAATGGTCGGAGTTTGCAGCCTTTGTTTAGCGGCAAGTCTCCGGCCGGGTGGCGGCAGGAAGTTTATTACCGCTATTACCACGATCCAGGCCATCACAACACTCGGGCCCACTACGGCGTTCGCACTGCGACCCACAAACTCATCCACTACTGGAAGATCGACCAATGGGAACTCTTTGACCTCGTTCGTGATCCAAATGAAATGAAGAACCTCGCCAGTGATCCTGGCTCAAAGGCGGTGATGACCGATCTCAAGGCCCGCTTGGTGCGTGTTCAGGCGGAGTTGGGCGACACCGGTCAATTCACAGACAAGATTCCGGCCGACACGGTGGATCGCCGGCCGAAGCAGTTGGATCACAAGCACCCAGACTCGCAACTTTGAGTCCGGATTCCTGCGTCAGGAGAGCCCGCTACCGGCTCAGTCCTTGGGCTCTGGCAGCCAGCAGGCGAGGCCGGCGGCCGGGATGAACAAGATCGCCGCGTAGAGCAGCGCTTGGCGAACATCGCCGACTTTGGTGAACAAACCGAAGAACACCGTCCCACCTGCCGCGATGAGCCGACCGATGTTGTAGCAGAAGCCGGCCCCGGTCGTCCGGAGCAAGGTGGGAAATAGTGGCGGTAAGCACATCGTGAAGAGCCCGAATACTCCCTGGCACAGTCCGATAAAAAAGAATCCGATGAGGATGGTAAAGTGGGTTCGAGCTTCCAGGAACGTCACCCCCATGACCACGCCGTAGACGAGGCAGAAAGAAACCACGGCCTTGCGATAGCCCACTGCCCGGGCCACCGCCGCCGCCGCGTAATTTCCCAAGATCGAACCTGCCATGAGAACCATGAGAGCGATCACGGCGGCCCGGTTTTGACCCGCGGACGAAAGGTCCCGGACCTCGGGCAAGTCGCGGATATACTTCTGCTGCCAGAACATAAAGGTCCAATGCGCGGTCAACGACACGCCACAAATGGCCAAGACGATCCACGTGGTTTTCGCGGCCGTCCCGCGAAACAGATCAGTCAATCCGGGCGGTTTCTCAGAACTCGCCCGTGCCGCATGCCATTCCTCTGTTTCGGGAACCGCCCGTCGGATCCACAACACGATGAGTGCTGGGAAAACACCAACTAGAAAGATGTAGCGAGGCTCCGCGTTCTCAAAGAGGTAACCGAAGAAGCAGGCGAGCAGCACGCCGATATTCACCGCGGTCTGAAGGGTGGCGGCGATCCACGGACGCCAGCGTTTGGGCCAAGTCTCGGACAGCAGCGAGGCCCCGATGGCCCACTCGCCTCCGATGCCCAGGGCCGAGAGGAAGCGGAATACCATCAGGTGCCACCATTCGGTAGAGATCGCCGATAGCCCGGTGAAGCCGGCATAACAGAGGATGGTCAGGCAGAGGGCTCGGCTGCGGCCCATCACGTCTCCGATGCGTCCGAAGAAGGCACCGCCCAAGGCCCAACCAATGAGAAAGGCCGCATTAATGAGCGCGCCTTTTTCTCCCACCTGCTTGTCGGTGCGAGGCAGGACCAACAACTGCGCCACGAACGGGGTCGCGACCAGCGTGTAAATGTGCATGTCCAGCCCGTCGAACATCCACCCCAGCCAAGCCGCCAGGCCGGATTTCTTCTGCTGTGAGGTCAGGGAGCGAAAACCGGTGGCTTCAGAAGTGGAGGACATGGCGCGGGAGGGTGGAGCCCGTCAGTGAACCCCATCCTAGCCACCCACCTCAAGCCTGGGTTGTGCAGTGTCTTCTGGACTACTTCAGCGCCTCGCACTGGCGGCGCAGCGCCTGGTGGAGAATAAAGGCGGTGTCTGGGCCCACCGAATTCACCTCGCCATAGGGAGCACCTTGGGCTCCGAAGAGGTGCGGGGGCTCAGTGTCCCACTCCGACTTGGGCAGGATGTAGCCGATTTCATCATTGGCCAAACCTAGTACGAATTTTACCCGGCCGGGCATGAGTTCGCGCAACGGAGGGACCTCCAAGGGTTCGATGTCGTAGTCGCCACCCGGGGCTCGCACGATGCCGCCGTTGACGATTTCCGGGTACACCTCACCAGGGATGCAGGCCATCGAAACTTCTCCTAACCGCAGGATTCCCACTTCAGTCCGGAAGTGGAGCCAACGGCTATGTCCCCGCTCGAGCAGGCCCAGCATTGAGGCCAGCATGAAGCCGGTGTTGCGCAGCGGCAGGTCGAGAGTTCGGGCTTCGATGCCGATCGGCACCGCACCGACTCCGGGATCTTTGGCGGTGGCGATCCGGTCGAGAATGCGCGAGGCAATTTGATTGCCCACGGCCCGAGTCTTGTCGTGCGAGGGCTCCTTAAAATCGGTCTTCAGGAACGGGTCGTGCACCGTGACCGACGGGTGCGTGGTCATGAGTCCACCGACGGCTCCGTTCACATAGACGTGGGTACCGCCCAACCCAGCCTTGTGCAGGGTGCTTCCGTAGCGAATACCCTTTTCTAAGGATTCTCGAATGATTCCGGGAAAATCTGCTGTGATGTCGCGATTGTTCGACCAGGGAGTTTCTGGGTGGTTGGCCCAGCCGACCAGCGTTCCGAGGGTTAGCCCATTGGCTGCATCCAGGAAGTGCAGGACGCGAACATCGGGATCGTACACCTCGGGCTTCCGGGTGTCGGCGACCAACCCAGCGGGCGACACGGTCAACTCGTGGGCCGCCATGCGGGCGGCCTTGAGCGAGCGGACTGAGTCTTCGACCACACCCACGCAGGCCGCGATGACGTGCTCGCGGTAGCGGGGATTTACGCCGGAATGGAGTGCATCGGGGCCCCAGAGTCCGAGCAAGTCGGGGGTGGAATGATTGTGGGTCGAGCAGACGATCGTGTAATCGACCTTCAGGTCGGCGGAGATGCGTTTGCGGACATCAACCACGTCGTCATGGAAAAATCCAATGGCATCGATGGACACGAGGGCTATGCGCCGCTGGCCGTTGTCGATGACCACCCCCACGGCCTCGAGGTCATCGTGAATGTTCGTGGCCGAACGCCCTTGGCTGAACCCTGCCATCCAGACGGGCTCGGCCGGATTGTTCATGTCCGGGTTCAGAGAGCGTCGGCCGAAACCGACCTTCAGCGGGCCAGCCTCGGCGGTGGCAACCGAGTGGGGATGATGGAGTTCGACCGAGTAACCCGGCTGGCGGTCTTGGGTGACCCAGACGAAGCGGCCGACGAGGCCGCCTATGACGGCCACGGCCAACACCAAAGTTCCTCGAAGGAGGCGTTTCCAACCGGTCGGCTTTCCAAGAGCGCGGGACATGCGGATACGCTACGGGTCGCCCGTCCTGGTGCAATGCGGCAGAAGCGATCCCCGGAATTGGATCGGTGAGCGTTGCCTCGGCGGCTCGGCACACCCGCTGAACTAGCCTTTAGACTTTCAGCAATTCCTTGGGAATTTCCACGCGGCCCCCCTTAAGCACGGCCTCCTGCGCCTTGACCGCCATGACCACGGCGCGGCAGCCCACCTCGGCACTGGCCTCGGGCTTGGTGCCGTCGTTGACGTGTTCGACAAATTTTTCCAGCGCGTAGCGGACGGGTGAGTCGGTCTCCGACGCCGCTTCGGCCGGCTTCTTGCCCTGGGCCAAGATCTTGGTGGCATTGGCCACGAGGGCGATGCCGGAGTCGGTCAGGAAGTCTTCCTTGCGAGCGTACACTTCCCAGCCCAGCAGTTCGGCATCGGACTCTTTGAACATCCATGCCCGGTTGTCGCGGATGAGCACCGCGGCTGAGGCACCAAAATAGATGTCGTGCTCGCCTTCGAACGAGTTGGCCAGAGTGGCGCTCCAGGAATGGCGGATGCCGTTGGCGAACTCCACCACGACATGGACCGTGTCGGCCACCTCGCGGTCGTCTTGCCATTGAGTAATGCCGCCAAACCCAGTCACCGAAACCGGGGTGCTGCCCAGGTACCATCCCGCCGTGTCGAGGCTGTGGATGCCGATCTCTCCGACGAGCCCCAGTGAGGTTTCCTTGTACAAGCGCCAGTTGAGGGCCTTCTCGCGGTCGGGGTTGGGGGAGGCCTTGCGCCAGCTCGTCTTTTTGTTCCATTGGCCACGACTCATCGACGGCTTTCCGGTGGCTCCAGTGCGGATGAACTTCAGCACATGATGGTGTTGGGGATTTTCACGGAACTGCATGCCCGACTGGAAAATTTGTTTGGCGGGCAGCGTGGCAGCGATTTGCGCGATGGCTCGGGCCTCGTCGATGGTGTGGGCGATGGGGGCCTCGAGGTACACGTGCTTGCCGGCCTTCATGGCGGCGATGGCCAGGTCGCGGTGCTGGTGTGTGGGCGTGGCGATGACCACGGCCTGAACGTTCGCGTCGGCCAGGAGCTCTTCGGCCGTGGCGTAACCTTTGGCGGTGGGAGCGGTGTCGGCCGCCCGCTTCAGGGTCGACTTGTAATGATCACAAATGGCGACTACCGGCGCGTTGGGCAGCTTGCCGAGGTGGGTGATGATCTCTCGCCCTTGCGGGCCGAGACCGATGACACCGAATTTCACGGGCGGGCCCACCGGCTTCTCCTTGTAGGTCGGATCGGCCTTGGGTGGGGGCAGCGTTTTGTCGCCGGCTGCCTTGTTGGCTTCTTCAGCGGTGATGGGAACGGCTCCCATCAGTGTCAGCATGCTGGCCATGGAGGCACCCTTGAAAAAGGTGCGGCGATTAAGATCCGGTCCGGTCGAGTCGTTCTGCATAGGAGAGGTGTCGGGAACCTTAAAGGGGTCGCCCCGGGAAGCAAACGGTTCAGAGCGACTGAAAATTCATTTGTTCTCCTGGGGGCTTGGGCATGAATCGGGCCTTCGAGTGCCTTGCATCGATAAGTGGGTTAGGCCTGTTTGGAATTTACCTTCAACCACGCCCCGTAATCTCCCTCGGTCATCTCCCCGGCCGCCAGTGCCAGAGTGCGGAGAACCACATCCACTTCAGTCGCTGCGAATCGAAACCCGTTGAGTTCCAGAAACAGGATGGCGGCCGCGAAACCGATCCGCTTGTTGCCATCTAAGAACGGGTGATTTTTCGTCAAGCCGAAGCTGTAGCTCGCCGCGAGGTCGAACAGGGAAGGGTTGCTATACCTGAACAAGTTCCGGGGTTTGCCCAATGCGGAATCGAGCAACCCTTCATCCCGGATGCCTGCCAAACCACCGTGCTCGGCCAGCAGGCATTCGTGGAATGCGATCACAACATCCCTCCGGATCCAGACTGGTTCCCTCATTTGGCCAGTTCCCGCAGCGCGTTGCGGTATCGTTGGGCGATCCCTTCGGCCATCGCCATCTGCTGGGCGAATGGGTCGTTGTTGGGGGTCACCCGGTAGCCTCCATCTGGGGACTCCGAAAAGATCAGCGTGTCGCCTTCATCGGCCTTGAGGTGGGCCAACGCCTCTTTCGGTAGCACCAGACCCACCGAATTGCCCACTTTGCGAAGTTTCAGTTCCAGAACCATGGAGCGACCGTAGACACAGGTGTGATCACGTCAAGCCGTTGGGTGCTTCAAGATCCCGCTCATTCCGCGAAGCTGAGCACTCCGGAGCTTTTGTCGGACGGGCGCTGCTGTTATTTTATCTGGGACGTGTCCGACAGCCTCTTTCAGCTCAAATCCGAGTACGAGCCGGCCGGTGATCAGCCGGCAGCGATCGTCAAGCTTGTCGCGGGGTTGCAGCGGGGGGAGCGCAATCAGGTGCTTCTGGGGGTCACCGGGTCGGGCAAGAC
>SYMJ01000211.1 GCA_005805505.1 Verrucomicrobiales bacterium
GCCTATGCCAAGGCCCTGCCCAGTTCAGAGGGCCGCGATGACTCCATCGCCTCGGTAGCCGGTGTGTGGGCCGGTCAGGATGCCGCGGCGGCGGTGGACTGGGTGGAGCAGTTGCCGAAGGGTCGCTTGCGCGATCAGGTGTTGGGAGGTGTCGTCGACGCAATCGCCGGCAAGGATCCAGCGGCCGCCTTGGAACTGTCGGAGAAACTCGGCGGGTCGCAACAAACCCAGCATTTGTATTCCATCTTCTTGGCATGGGTGGACAAGGACCCTGCCGCCGCAGCGACCCGGGCGGCGGGCCTCAATTCCCGAGAGGCGCGTCCGTCCGCCTATCAAGCGATCTCTAAGGCGTGGGCAGAGAAGGATCCTCAGGCGGCCATGGAGTGGCTCAAGAGCTTGCCTGAGGGCGACGCAAAGCTGCACGCGCTGCGGTCAGCGAGCGGCCCCCTGGCGGCGGCCGATCCCAAGCTTGCCGCCTAATTTATTAAAACATTACCTATAAGAGTGTCGAGCCGGGAATTTATGAGGAACTTCGTTGAGCAGTGGGCGGAAGCCGATACCGCGGCGGCCCTGGCCTGGGCAGAGAAACTGCCGGAGGGAAAGACCCGACAATATGCCCTGAATGAGGTGTGTGAGCGGTGGGCCCGGCAGGATCCGAAGGCGCTGATGGCCTACGCACAAACTCTTCCGCCGGGCCGCCAACAGAATTCCTTCATCGAGCAATCGGCTCGTGAATGGGCCGAGAGCGATCCCGCTGCGGCGCAGGCCATGATTGAAAGGCTGCCCGAAGGCGACTCCAAGGATTCCTTCTTGTGGGGGTTGGTCTCCGGCATGGCGGTGAATGATCCGGCGTCGGCGGCCTCGTATGTGGCCACTCTTCCCGAGGGAAAGGCGCAGAACTCTGCGGCCGCTTCGGTCATCCGCCAGTGGACCTCGACCGATCCGGCCGCCGCTTCGCAGTGGGCGGCAGGTTTCAAGGGTGAGGCGCGCGAGCAGGCACTGAATACGGTCATCAAAGGCTGGGGAAGCAACGATCCCGAGGCCTCGGCGCGTTGGCTGTCGGAGTTGCCCAATGAGGCGGCCAAACAGGCGGCCATCAACACTTACGTCGGCCGGCTGACGGACGAGTATCCCAATTACGCCGCGACCGTGGTCGAGGGTATGACGGATGAGAGCCAACGCCATGCGTCCATCAACAGGATTTTCGAAGCTTGGAAGCGCTCAGATCCGGGGGCGGCCGAACAATGGCTCGGTACTACCTCTCTGCCCAAGGAGCAGATCCGAGGGCTGCTGGGCAAAGGCAAGGACTAGAGGCCCCGCCGTTGATGAGACGCTGGCCTTCACACGGATGTTTTCGCTTCCACCGCACTGAGGCTCTATCTCTACCCACTCGCTTGGATGGCCCAGCGGCCTCGGCCGGCCACGCGCGGTGATCTCGGCGTCAGGCCGCCAACGTTGAGTAGTTTCTGGAATTGGCACCGGGTGTTTTCCCAAGCGGAGTCGGCGAGGCTGGGGACAAAGAACGGAAGCTGCCGCGCGGTCACCGCCCCTCGCAGGCCGAGTCTTCGGGCCCGTGGCTCTGGGGTGATGGGTTGTGCTCGAGGAGGACCCGCTGGATGAAGGCCCTCCAAGTCTCGTCCGGGCTCCAGACCTCGCGCATGGGGAAGCCCGCCTCGGCCTCGGTGTGACCGAGCACCTGCCGGCGGTACAGGTGGATGAACGCCGACGCGCGCATGTTCTTGGCGCAGTGCACCCATACCTTCCGACCCCGGAATGCCGTCAGGATGGCTGCGAATTGGTTAAATTGCTCGGGCTTGGGATCCTCCCAGAGCACCGGGATTTGGACGTAGGCGATGCCCAGGCGTGCAACCCGGTCGGCTTCATCGGCCAGAGCCCCCGGTGAGGTGGGCAAGGCCAGATTGATGACGGCCTCGATGCCCAGGGCGGGCAGCTGGTCGATGTCCCGCTCCGAGAGCTGGCCCGACGACCAGAGCCAATCGAAGACTGGATGGGTGTTTTCTGCGTCCATGAACGAACTTGAGTTCCAAGCTGACTTCTGGTGATTGCAGAGACAAGGGGCCCGGTGATCGACGGACCCGGTCAATGACCAACAACTTCGAGCGGGGGCATTTCGAGACTACGGAATGCCCGGAGGTTCCACCCATGCCAAAGACGGCCCAGCCCACTGCTTGGGTCTTCAAGTTGCGGGCGCGCAGCTGGAGCAGAAAGGATGGGTGGCTGACGAGGATTGCTCATCACCCGGCCTGGGTGCGAATCGGACCCGGATCACGTTGCTCTTCAGATCCATGTCCAGGATCCGGTGGAAGACGTGTGCGACCCTCAGCAGTCGCTTCAAGGGATCCGCCGTTCCACACTCTTGTGCCCAGTAGTCGGCAAGCCTTCGAGTGGTCGTGTAGTGATAGCGGAGCTGGTACTCACCGGGCCGAGAGACCTGGGAATGGTCCAGATATCGAGTCACCGGGAAACCCTCGCCAAAGGGGTTGAATTCTTGGCCGCCCCTGATCACCGCCAAATCCTCAGCACGCAGACAGTCCTCGACCCCACACCTCAGTTGCTCGGAAAAGACCGGGTTCCCTTGGGAGTCGACGATCTCAAGCCATCCGAAGGAACCCACGGCGAGCACACCCTTTTGAGTTCGGTTCCGGAGGGTGACTTTCAGATCGGGATACTGGCCTACCAGAAGGTCGGAAGAGGATGCCGCGAGAACGCAGTCAAACTGCTGCACCGGAGCCCCAAAGGCCAGTGACCACAGGATACCCAAGATTTGCACTCCGGCCATGGCCCAGAGCAGGCGAGGATGGTTTCGTGCCAGAGAGAACATCAATTGGGGAGTTTGGTATCTGTAGACAAAACCAGGAGCGTTCTGAAGGAAATTCTTGCGAAGAAACCGATCCGACAGCGGACCATGCCGGGGTTTGGTTGGGCGTTTGTGGCGACCTGTGCCGGGGTCTCCCGAACGCTGTTTTGGAGCCCTCTGATGGTGGTGGCGGTTGGGTGGCTGGTTGTATCAAATCCCACAAGTTTCCGTGGAGGTCTTGGAAGATCGCGACGGTGCCGTAGGCCTAGGTCCTGGGTTCCCGAACGACAATCAGCACCTCATAGGCCGGAAGGTGCAGGGGCTCGTCAACGACCATCGAACGGTGGCGGCTCCCCTCACTGCTTGTCGTCCCAACTTCTGGCCCAACGAACCACCCCGGTCATTACCAACACCACTCCCACAGGAATGCCAATGACGTTGTCTGGGCTGACGCCGACCAGCAAAACAATCCCGGCCAGTAGGACGATGGAGGCGCTGATGGATTTCAAGGTGAAGGAATGACTTTTGTGGACCGCAGTGCGGAGGCGCGGTAGCTATCGGCGGTCTTGGATCCGTTCTGAAGTGGATTCCTGCCAACAACCTTGCTGGGCATTGGTGCCCCTGCATCGACTCCGTTGCATTCAGACTCAAAACCGGCCGAGGAGCCCGACCGGGGCCAAGTGTGCACGCCGGAAATGTGGGATCGCACCCAAGCCTGGCTGGGCTGGCATCTCGGGAAATAAGGGGGCCGTCAACGGTTCTGAAGCGCTCTCCTCGCGGAGTCGGCCCGGCTGAGGATTCCCTGGGCAGCTCCCCTGGGTAGGGCGATTTCTTCGAAAGCGCCGAGTAGCCTGGGGAACGCCGGGTCAGGGGACCCGGGCCTACAGGGTGATGTCGTTAGCTGGGCGGTGCGTTGTAGGCCCGGTGCCCTAACCGGGCGGTCTGGGCTCCGAAAGCGCCATGTCTGCGGACACGGACCGCTGCGGAGATCGTTCCCTATGTCGGAGGTCTTCGGGCGACACCTGGGGTCTTGCTACTAGGTCATCACATTAAACGGAGCGGTTGAATTCGCTCAAGGCGGCGGCGAGCTGGGCCGGGGACATGGATTTGCGCAGGGTGGCCATCTCGGCGTTGGCTCGCACGTCGCAGCGCTCGTTGAGCGGGTGTCCGGCGTGGCCCTTGAGCCAA
>SYMJ01000212.1 GCA_005805505.1 Verrucomicrobiales bacterium
CTCCGCTTTTGGGTATCGAACGGCACGATGCACCAGGCCACGAGATTGGTCTTCGAGAAGAGCCCCTCGCTGGGCAAGGCCGCGGCCACTCGAGTCAGTAGCAAACACACAACGCCCAGACCTAATCGCAGCCACGGGGAGAATCGCATTCTGTAAAACTACGACCATCCGACCCGTAAAGTCACGCCCGGCCAACTCACGCAACCAGGCCGTCGTGTGTCAGTTCGGCTCGGGTCATCTCGGTGATTAATTGCTCGAACCCAATTTCAGGTTTCCAACCCAACAGCGTGTTAGCCCGGGTGGCATCGCCCACCAAATTGGTCGGTTCTGCCGGCCGCAGAAAACGAGGATCTTGGCGCACATACTGTCGCCACTCTAAACCCACCGAAGCAAAAGCGATTTCGACGACATCCTGCACCGAATGCAGCACCCCGCTGGCGAAGATGTAATCCCGCGGAACCTCCTGCTGCAGGCTCAGCCACATGCCACGCACGTAATCGCGGGCATCCCCCCAATCGCGCTGAGCCGACGTGTCGCCCAGCGACAACTCCTTCTGACGCCCCTCGTAAATGGCGGCAGCCGCACGGCAGATCTTCCGCGTGACGAAGTTCTCACCGCGACGCGGCGACTCGTGGTTGTAGAGGATGCCATTGACCGCATAGAGACCGTGCGCCTCGCGGTAGATACGAACCATCTGCGTAGCGAACACCTTGGCCGCACCATACGGACTGACCGGCTGGAACGGCGTGTCTTCATTCTGGGGCGAAACGGCCGGTCGACCGAACATTTCGCTCGATCCGGCATGGAATAACCGAACGGGCTTGGGTAGATCCCGCACCATCTCCAGCAAGCGCAAGGTACCCATGGCGGTCATTTCGCACGTAGACTCCGGGATATCGAAACTTAGCCCCACATGGCTTTGGCCGGCCAGATGGTACAACTCATCGGGAACGACTCGCAGTAGGACACGCCGAAGGGTGGTGGGGTCGTCCAGGTCTGCGTAATGGAGGTGCAGCGACTGGCCGTACACGGCCGCGTCAACATAGAGGTGACTCAGACGGGAGCGCTCCAGGGAACTGGTCCTGCGCACAACGCCATGGACCTCGTAACCGCGGCCCAGAAGCCATTCCGTCAGATAGGAACCATCCTGACCTGTTATGCCGGTAATCAACGCTTTGGGACGCATGACGCTAAGAAAGTCCTCAAATAAACCACGCAACAGCAAGGCAGGACTTACCACCGGTCGGATACAGCAACTCACCTGCCTCATGGAGCCTGTCCCTATCTCTAGCTCGCCACCCTTGCCGACCGGAACTCTGCGGTCCACGTTCACTCCATCTCGCCCATGCTTCGCCTTTTCATCGTCGGGTTTCTGACCAGCCTGGTCTTGTCGGCTGCGCCCGCCGGACCTCCGCCGGTTCCCCGGGAATTCCGGGCCATGTGGATTGCTACCGTGGGCAACATCGATTGGCCCAGTAAATCTGGCCTACCGGTCGCGCGTCAGCAGGCCGAACTGCGCGCCCTGCTCGACACGGCTCAACGCTGGCATCTCAACGCCGTCATCCTGCAAGTCCGAACAAGCTGCGACGCCTTCTACGCCTCGCCTCTGGAACCGTGGAGCGAATATTTGTCAGGGCGGATGGGAGTGGCCCCATCACCGGCCTGGGATCCCCTCGCCTTCGCCGTCACCGAAGCCCACGCCCGCAGCCTCGAACTGCATGCCTGGCTCAACCCGTTCCGCGCACGCTACAGCCAAGCCATTTCGCCGGTCGCCGCCCAGCATGTCAGTCGCACAAAACCCGATCTGGTCGTCCAGTACGGCAAGTTCCTGTGGCTCGATCCCGGACTTGCTGAGTCCCGCGACCATACCCTCAAAGTGGTGGCCGATTTAGTCCACCGCTACGACATCGACGGCATTCATATCGACGACTACTTCTACCCCTACCCTGAGAAGACCAGTCTGGGGGCCCAGACCCCCTTCCCCGATGAACGCAGTTGGAGCGCCTACCAGCGGTCCGGAGGCAAACTCAGTCGCCCCGATTGGCGCCGGGAGAACGTCAATACCCTGGTGCGGGCCATGAACACCGCAGTGCATCGGGAGAAGCCTTGGGTCAAGTTCGGCATCAGCCCCTTTGGTATTTGGAGGCCGGGATTTCCCGAAGGCATTAAGGGCCTCGACCAACACGAAGTGCTTTACGCCGATGCGCGCAAGTGGATCCGCGAGGGCATGGCCGACTATTTCGCCCCCCAACTCTATTGGACGGAACGTCAAACCGAACAGCGCTTCAGCCGACTTCTGGCATGGTGGGCCTCCGAGAACGTCAGTCACCGCCACCTCTGGCCCGGCATCAACACGGCCGATATCGGCAAAAACCGAACGGCCTCTGAAATCGTGTGGCAGACCGATCAGATTGGCCCCGAAACTCATTCTTCGGGCGTGATCCACTGGAACGCTTCGGCCCTTCAAGAGAACCGAGACGGTGTCGGCACTCGCCTGATCCAAGGTCCCTTCGCGCATCGTGCCCTGGTACCCGCCTCCCCGTGGTTGGGCTCCCAACCGCCCGAAACACCCGCCATCGAGGTTGGATACGGCGGGAAGGGTCCCATCACCATTGACCTGAATGCCGGCAAAGGTCGCCTGTCGGCAGTGGTCGTTCAAACTCACGGGGAGTGGGCCTGGAAAACCGAGATCTACCCCGGAAACACCCGCCGCATCCCGGTGCCCCGGACCTACCGGGGAACGCCACCGAAGGAAGTTCGAGTCACCACTATCTCGAGCCCGGGCATCGAAAGCGCTCCGGCTATCTGGCGACCCAAATGAACCCAGAGGCCAAACCCTCCTCCTGAATCGCCAACGACTCAGCGGGTCGAGAGGACGATGCGGAAACCGACGAAGTGGATACCGTTGGAGGGCGACATCATGAAGCGGCTCGAAGCGCCGGCGTACTGCAGGTCCTGATTCCATCCGCCGCCCTTGAAGACCTTGTACTTGTTGGTGCCGCTGGTGGCTGGACCCGTGGGATCGGTCAGGGGCTTGGCCGGATAGGGCTCAAACCAATCCGAACACCACTCCCACACATTGCCGTGCATGTCGTGCACGCCCCAGTCATTGGGCTTCTTGCCACCGACCGGATGCGTGGTGGCCTCGCAATTCTCTGCAGTCCAGGCATGGGCGTCTCCGCCGTCCAGAGTCGACCCAAAGTAAAACCGGTTGGTGGAGCCCGCGCGACAGGCGTATTCCCACTCGGCCTCCGTGGGGAGCCGATACTCGAAACCTTCGGGTAAGTGCCCTTGCCCCCGTTCCTGCGCGGTCACTTTCACGCAGTAATTGCTGGCAGCAACGAAGGACACTTTCTCAACGGGATGATTGCTCAAGCCCGTGAAGTGGCTCGGATTGAGTCCCATCACCGTCTGAAATTCTCCCTGAGTGACCTCGTATTTCCCGATCCAAAAATCCCGAGTCAACGTCACCGGAAACCGGATGCGCTGAAAGGTTCCCGCGGTGATGCGGACCATGTTGGTCAACGGTACCGGTACCGGCACGGACACCGAAGCCGGGGCGGCGGCTGGGGACGCATCATTGCCACAGCCAACACCCGACCCCAGCAGCGCAATCAGGCAGGCAGAGATTAAAAAATTTACAAAACACTTCATGGCGCAGGAGGCTGAGAGACTTCCACCGTCTTCTGGGACGGGGTCAAAGAAACGCGATGCTCGGGACGATTCGGCCATCGGACTCGCAGGGCAACCGCATTGTTCGAGCGGGTCAGAACCCTCACGGCCGCATCCTGCGACCAGTACCCGCTGCCTGCCCCAACCGTTTGCAGGGGACCAAGGCGCCCCTGCCCGTCTTCAAGGCGGAGTTCGGCACCCACGCCGTCGGGATTACCTGAGTTTCCCTTGAGCACCACTCGCAGTCCCGGCACCGCCGCGCGATTGCGAAAGAGCCGGGTGGCTCCGTGGTTCTGACTCATCACCACATCCAGCCGACCATCGTGATCAAAGTCACCGAGGGCCGCACCGCGTTGTTCCCCAAACACTCGAATGCCGGAGACGTGCGGGTCCCACGCCTCAAATGTGCCATCGCCCCGCCCCCGCAGCACCAGGCCATAACCCCCGTCCTCACGGGTCAAATCCGAGGCTGTTCCGAAAAAGTTCTGAGAACACAGCAAGTCCTGAAACCCATCGCCATCCAAGTCGCCCACCTGGACCGAAAACACCGGAGCCCTCTGTGCCTCCATCGGCAACGGCACCGCATCAAAACGCGAACCGCGATTAAGAAAGACCATGGAAGACAACTCGGAGGCCCCTACCCAAGGCGCTGCGGTGACCCCCAGACGTTTCAGGAGGACCGGGATCGTGGCTTGGGAGAAATCGGCGTGGGATTTGAATTCCGAGGCAATTTTAGGAATACCCTGCGACAACCAACTCCGATCATGGACTGGCCACCAATCGGATCCCGAGCGCCACGCCTCAAGGATTTGAATCACGCCATCCCCGGCCCAGTCGCCATAGAAGAGACGCAAGTCAGTGGGCTGATTCCATTCATACTGCGAATTACGACCCCAATTCCCGCAAACCAAGTCCGGAAGTCCGTCGCCATTGAAATCACCGGTGGCCACACCCGACCAAAGCCCCGGGTGACCGGCCATCCCCCAGGCTTCGGTGGCCTCGCGGAAACCCGTTCCGTCATTGATGAAGATGCGAACCGGACCCCATTCGGTGGCCACCACCAAATCGCCATCGCCATCCCGGTCGAGGTCTACCGCGCAGGCTCCGGTGGCCATGCCGATGGACGCAAACGCGGCGCTGCAGCGTGGGTCTACCACCAATCGCCCCTTCTCGTTCAGCCACCACTGCGAGGGCACAGATTCGGGATACCGGGCCGTCCGGCTGCGGCCACCGACCCAGACATCCAAATCCCCATCGCCATCCACATCCATGCTCACCAGAGCTCCAATGGCATTGGTCCCCGCAGGAAGACTCTCCGGCTGAGCCCAGGCCCCGTTGGAATACACTTCGACCCTTGAGAGCGATCCCGGGGGGAGTTCGCCATTGGACACCGAAACCAATGCCCGGCGGCCGCCCAGACCATCCGGCCATCCCATCACGGCCCCTTGATCCGCACGGGCTATCAGCCCATTCGTCACAGCGCTCCATACTAATCCCTGCGAGCTCTGCTGAACTCGAAGAACACCTAAGCCACCTCCACGCCCACCGGCCACCAGCAACTCTTCCCAGCCGTCGCCGTCGATGTCGTACCACCCCACACCGGGACCAAGACGACTCAGGCGGCGGGGCAAGGTGGGTTGGCGGGCCCAGTCATCAAATTCGTCGTCCACGTGATGGTGATTCAAGGCCGCCGTCTGGTCTTCAAACCATGTCCCGGGAACCTCGGGCGCCGGGACTGGAACCAAGGGCCCGTCCGACGGCTCGGCCACTTCGTAAATGCCATTGCCCTCAATTCCATCGATGAGCGTTTCGCGACCACTGCGCCAACGCACCTTGAGCCGAGCGCCCGCATCCGCACGAGCATCCCAGGCAAAGACTCTCAAGGTCTCATCGGCCGACAAATAACGGCCACCGGCAATCATTTCCTGCGACTGGGTGAACCGAGGCGATATTAGCGAAATTCGCGCCCCGATCCCCTGCGTGTTGGGAGCCTGTCCCCGCAACCGGACCGCAACCCGGGAACCTGGACCCGTGTTTTGGTAGACCGAAGCCGGGGTGTTGAGGTTATTGACGACCAAATCAAGGTCTCCGTCGTTGTCGAGATCCCCGGCTGCCATGCCGTAGGAAATCCCCTCCAAGTCAAAGCCCCACTGGGTGCCCGCGGGCTGAAACCGACCTTGGCCCTGATTGCGAAAGGCCGCATTGCGCGTGCGCCACCGGGGATGCAGTTGCATGGAGCGCTTGAGCTGATTGTCGGTGAGGCGACGGCCCGAGTCCTTGATTTCAGTGTGACTGTCCTGATCCATCACATCGAATTCGAAGCCATTGGTGAGCAGCAGGTCTTCGTAGCCATCGAGGTCGACATCGAGGAACAAGGTGGACCAAGTCCAGTCGGAGGCGGCCAAACCTGCCATCCAAGCCACATCCGTAAAGTGGCCACCCGGACTCCCCAGAAAGAGAGTGTTTCGATTGAACTGGGGCCGCGCCTCGGAGAGTTCCAACTCAGCCAGCGTGGGACGATCCCGAACCAATTGTGTCATCCGAAACCGGTGTTCCCGGGCCAGCATGTCGACGACGAAGAAATCGTCGTATCCGTCCCGGTTGATGTCGGCAAAATCCACCCCCATGGCCGAGCGGCTGGTGTGGCGCAGCTTGAGCGCCTCCAATTCACGAAACCGACCCCGACCTTGATTGATCCAGATCCGATCGGGCGAGGTGTTGTCGTTGCAGACATAGAGATCGGGTGCTCCGTCACCGTTGATGTCGCGAAACATCACCGCCAGCCCCCAATCCCGATAAGGCGCCAACGGCTTTCCCTGCGCATCCGAAAACGTGCCGGGCTCATTCTCGATGGCCCGGAACCGTCCTTGCCCTTCATTGAGGTACAGCCCGTGAACCTCCGGCAACTCGCGGACCTTGCCGTCGGGCAGCGCCTCGAAGCGGCCCTTCCATTTGGCTGAGCGGGTCGATTCGCCATTGATCTTGGACACCTCCCAGCCATCGCCCTTGCGAGTGAGGGCAAAGCGGGTGGTGGGGTCGGCCAGACGCATCACATCAATGAAGTGCGTGCAGTAGAGATCGAGGTCGCCGTCGCCGTCGATATCGGCCAGCGCCATCGAGGTCGCTGAGGCCGTCGAGGACAAGCCCGAGTCCTTCTTTTCAGAAAAAACACCACGTCCGTCGTTGAGAAAAAGCCGGGTGCCGACGCCGATGCCATTGACTAACAAATCGAGATCCCGGTCGCCATCGACATCCACCAGAGCGGCCGCGGTGGAGCGCTGGTCGGCGCAGGCGATCTCAGGCAAGTCCATGGCTTCGAACCGCCACTGACCTCGGTTCCGGAACAAGCGATTGGGACCTTCCAGATTGCACAAATACACATCGGCCCAGCCGTCGCCATCCACATCGCCAATGGCCACGCCGGCTCCGTTGTGAGCCACCGCATTGGTCAGGTACAAGTCGCCGGTCATCGCATTGGTGAAGGCGAGCCCAATTTCCTGGGGAACCATTGAGCGAAATCCCACAGGACTATCGGAGGCCGGAGAGACCTTCCGAACCGAGGTCGCAATGACCCCGGTCTTGGGTGGCAGGTCGGCTGCGAATCCATCGGCCCCGCAGAAGAACAAACCGATGAGGATGAGTCCAACGAACGAAAGGACGGCATCGACGGCGCTCGGGCCGCTCACCGTCAACGAGTCTGAGATGAACCGTCGCATGTCCTTTGGAATGATCGTCGAAGATGCCTTGGAACGTTGAAATTGACCACTCCCGGAACGTCAAGAAAACCGGAAAGTGCACCCAGCTGGGCGCACCCAGAAAAAAGAGGGGCTGGTCCGAAGACCAACCCCTCCTGATTTCAAGCCACTTAGTCCGTGACCCGATGGCTTACTGGTAGGTGATGACCAACTTGCCGCCCTCGTTCTTGATCGAGATGATCGTCACGGAAGGAGTGATGGTGAGGAAGCCGGACGTGCCGGTGGTCGGCAAATCGGCCGTCACGGTCTTGGTAGACTCAGACAGCGTCACGCCGGTCAGCGCCGTGCCGGCCAGGCCAGCCGGAACCTTGCCCACTGCAACGCGGGTAGACTTGGCCGGAGCGACACCCACGCGGTAGGCTTTGAAGCCACCGTTGTCGCGGTCGTTCACCAGCACCTTGTCGCCGTTGGCCTTCACGCTGGCCAACTCGATGTGGGCGGCACCACCGTTGTCCTGGAACAGGATGCGCACCGGGTAGATGCCGGCGTCCTGCACGAAGAACTTGGTGAGACCCGTGGCAGTGTTGCCGTTCAGCTCGAGGCCACCCTCACCGAGGAGGATACCATCGGTCGCCTTGCCGATCGGGCCGCCCTGAGCGCGGAAGCGGTCATCGCAAGCGATGCCCAGCGTCACCACACCAGCGGGAAGCTCGACGAAGGTCGTGAGTTCAGCAGCAATGCCGTAAGACAAACCGCCGATTCCCGGAACACCGGGCATAGCTTCGTCTTCAGGGAAGGTGCCCGCACTCGCAGGGATAACGGCGTTGAGGTTGATCGTGGTGGCGATCTCGAACTTGACGGTCTTACCATCCTTGACGCCTGCGCCCAAGGCATTGCCCGGCTCGCCGTCGTTAGCCAAGTTGTCGATGACCGCGCCGGTTTCGTCCTTCAACGTACCGAGCAAGGCCAACTCCACGTCATCCAAAGACTCGGAGGTCATGACCTCGTTCTGGACGATGCGCCAGATGAAGCCCGCCTTGGTCTTGTCGACCGAGACAGCCTGATGGGCGGCCGTCAAAATACCCACCTGAGCGGCCGTGAAGGTTCCTGCATCGGTCACCGTGTTGCCCTGGCTGTCCTTGACTTCGATCTTGTAGGTGTGTTCACCAGCGGCAAACGGAGTCGCCCGGGTGTAGGTCACGTCGGTCGCGTCAGCATTCTTCGGAGCCACGGTGGTCGTCACGACCTGTCCATCGATGGTCAACTTGATGCCATTGGCCGCAACGACCGAACCGCCCTTGTCATTCGCGCGGAACGAGAAGGTCACGATGCTCGGATTGATGGCCGAGAGGAACAAGCGCTCAGCGCCCGAAGAAGCCGTTCCGAGGGACACCAACGCGGTTTCCTTCGGGGACTTGCCGAACACGATGGCGTGGGCTCCCAAACCGCCCCAGCCCTTCTGACCGTTCTGGCCCGCACCGTTGTCGCCGTCGTTGATGGCCATGCCCAGACCGAACTGCGTTCCCAAGGTCAACGCGGTCTTGCCGATCGCCGCAGCCGGGAGCTTGATTTCGTAGTAGGTCTTCTTGGCTGCAGTGTCGCGCCGCACGACTGCCTCGGTACCACCGGGGCCGGCCTCATGCATAACGATCACATCGCCCAAATTACCATCCACGCCACCCAGGGCGTAGTTGTAGAGGGCCACCTGCTGCTGGCGATCGGCACTGGCGATCATCAACTGGATGGAGTCACCGTTCCACGCGCTCTTGGCGGCGTTCTCATGGTAGTCGTCGGTCACGACAAAGCCGAAGTAGACGTTGTCGATATCATAGGCCACCTGAACGGCCGAGGTTTGGTCATCCGGACCGGACCAAGTGCCGCCACCGTATTCTTCGAACAGCACGTACTTGCCCGTGCCGGCCGCACCGGAACCCTTGGGTACCGAGAACTTCGGATCCGAGAGGACAGGCACGCCACCCCACTCGTTGAGCTTGCCGTCGAGGACGATCGGAGCGGTCACCGCGCTGGCGGTGTAGTATTCCTTGCCCGGCTCGATGTCGTTCGGAACGACGGAGCTCAAGGTGAACAAAGCCGTCTCGGCCGGAGTCTTGCCGAAGACAATGGCGTGGGCACCCAGACCGCCCCAGCCCTTCTGACCATTCTGGCCAGCGCCGCTGTCACCGTCATTGATGGCCATGCCCAGACCGAACTGCACGCCGCCCTGTAAGGTCTCGATCGCCAGCGAAGCCTTCGGGAGCTTGATCTCGTAGGTGGTGCGCTTGGTGGCCCCATTGCGGGTCACGACCGCCTCGGTACCACCGGGGCCGGCCTCATGCATGACGATGGTCTCGCCCAGATCGGCTTCCACGCCACCGAGGGCGTAGTTGTAAAGAGCCACCTGCTTGGTGCGGTCGGCGCTGGCGATCATCAACTGGATCGAGTCACCGTTCCACGCGCTCTTGGCCGCGTTCTCGTGGTAGTCGTCGGTCACGACAAAGCCGAAATAGACGTTGTCGGTGTCGAAAATAACCTGCACAGCCGAGGTCTGGTCATCCGGACCCGACCAGGTGCCGCCACCGTACTCCTCGAACAGCACGTACTTGCCATTCGGACCGGCGCCCTTGGGCACCGAGAACTTCGGGTCAGCCAGAACCGGCACACCCTTCCACTCGTCGAGCTTACCATCGAGAGTGATGGCGGCCTGAGCGCGGTTGACGGTGTAGAACTCCTTACCCGGCTCGATGTCGTTCTTCTTCATCAACGTCATCTCGGCCGTCTCGCCCGGCGTCTTGCCGAACACGATAGCGTGGGCACCCAAACCGCCCCAGCCCTTCTGACCATTCTGGCCAGCGCCGTTGTCACCGTCATTGATGGCCATGCCTAGGCCGAATTTCACGCCACCCTCGAGCTTCACGAGGTCCAAGGAGGCCTTCGGGAGCTTGATTTCGTAGGTGGTGCGCTTGCTGGCACCATTGCGGGTCACGATCGCTTCGGTCCCACCGGGGCCGGCCTCGTGCATGACGATGGTCTCACCGAGATCAGCTTCCACGCCACCGAGGGCGTAGTTGTACAGAGCCACCTGCTTGCTGCGGTCGGCACTGGCGATCATCAACTGGATCGAGTCACCATTCCACGCGCTCTTGGCGGCGTTTTCGTGGTAGTCGTCGGTCACGACAAAGCCGAAATAGACGTTGTCGGCATCATAGACGATTTGAACGGCCGAAGTCTGGTCATCTGGACCCGACCAAGTGCCGCCACCGTACTCCTCGAAGAGCACAAATTTACCCGTACCTGCGGGTCCAGAACCCTTGGGCACCGAGAACTTCGGGTCGGCGAGCACCGGCACACCGGCCCATTCGCCGAGATTACCGTCCAGAACAATGGGTTTAGGGGCGAATACTACCGAGTAAGTTTCCTTACCCGGCTCGATATCATTGGCTGCTGAAGCGCTGAGCCCGAAGAGGGCCAGCGACAGAGCCAAAAGCTTATTTTGGATTGGGGGTCTCATGCTGATTTAAAGGCTGATTTAAACTAATTTAGCTTTCGAATACAGACATTGACTTAACACCCCCGCAACAGAAATGTGGCGGATCGCCTTAAAAAATCGGGGAAACCAAAATAAGGAATAACAGGCTCCTATTTCCGCCCTCCCGGAAGCCCGGAAATTGATTCGACCAGGCAGCGGATGCCTGTCGTGGTGCCGCGGGCGGGACTCGAACCCGCACGGCCTTTCGGCCTGGGGATTTTAAGTCCCCTGTGTCTGCCATTTCACCACCGCGGC
>SYMJ01000213.1 GCA_005805505.1 Verrucomicrobiales bacterium
ACCATGTCCGAACTATCCAGATCGGCCAGGATCCGATCCACCTCCCGTTGTTCGCGGCGGCTGAGCCCTAGGGCTCCATCGCCTTTGAGCGCGAGCAGCCTCTCCTGAACCTCGGCCAACGAGCGTCGGCCCGGGGTGTCGCGTTCCGAGGCGTCGGTCGCCGTCGCGGGAGAGGTCTGCCCGGAGGAGCTACCGGCGGAGGCAGGCGACCGGGTGCCAGAAGCCGCAGTTACGGAGGCCGTGGCGGGAGTCTGAGTCGCGGGGTGTCGCTGGCCAAACCAGTAACCACCGGCCGCGGTACACACCGCGAGAATCACGGACGGAGCGAAGCCTTTTTTCATGGAGGGTCTTCTCGTTGTCTGCGTTGTCTGCGTTGTCTGAAATCGGTGGCCGCTGGGGTGGGTGCTTTGAAGATCACTCCGCAGGAGCTTGGTTGTGAGCACCCAAGCACTGGTTGAAACCGGTGAGCAGCAAACACTTTGTCTAGGCCCTAAGTTATCGTTTTTTAGGTATTCTTATTCGTTAGGCTTGTCAATGGTGAGGCATGAACCCGATCAAATAGCGCTGGCTCAAGGGCCACGCCGGGCACCCGCTCAACGAGCGCTGCGATGTCCGGGCCAACGACGAGATGGCCGCCCTGCGCAAGACGATGTCCCCCGCCCAATTCGCCGCCGCCTTGAGCGAATTCAACCGCACCAACTGATGCGATGACCCACGATCTCGGGGCCGAGGGTTTCTCCACGGTCCGGGCACTTGTCGGGAACGCCGAACGACGGGCGTTGCAGGTCATCCCCGGTTCGCACCGATACGGCCGGCTCGATGCCGATCGGATCGCGGCTCTGAAGACGGCCACCCCCGAGGTGCTGTGCGCGGCCGCCGCCGGCGACGGATCCTCCATATCGAATACTGCACGGATTCCATGCCGGCCGGCATGGCGTGGCACGAGGCGGCCTGATGGGGGACCGTTGGATCATTTGGAAATCGAGTGGCCCGGGACCGAATTGAGGTCCGGTCTCGACGTCTCTACTCCGCGACCCAGTTCCGCCGCGAGGCCTCCAGGAGCTGCTGGATACTCCCCTGAGGCAGCGAGGTGGTTTTGAGCCATTGTTCAGCCGCGTCTGAATTATGGTAGTGCCAAACCTGGAACGTCCAGCCGATGAACTCATGACGCTCCGCCCACTGCGAAGCGGCGGCCGGATCGGTCTTGATCCAGCTGGAAATCACCCCTGAAGAGGCCACAGTGTGCCGGACCGTTCCCTTAGGAAAATTGGCCAAGACCAACTCGGCCGCTGACGCCGGATCATTCCGCGCCATGCCAGAGATCAAACCATCCACGAAGGAATCCTTGGATGCGCCTTTGGGCAGCTCTTGAATCATGGCTTGTGCCGCAGCGGGGTCGCCCTCGGCCCATTCGCGAGCGGAATACGCCATGAAGGAGTTCTGTTGGTCGCCCGGCGGAAGGTTTTGAGCGTAAGCCATCACGGCCCTCGGATCCTGCTGGGCCCACTGCTCAACCACATCATTCAGGGCATTGTGTCGGGCCTTTCCCTCCGGCAGTTTCTCTGCCCAGGCAAGGGCCGCAGCAGCATCGGCTTCCGACCATTGCCGGGCGACATTGGCCATGAATTGATCGCGCGACGTCCCTCTCGGCAAGGTATTGGCAAACTCGGCTGCAAGCCTGGGATCGGCCGCTACCAGTGAGCTGCTCGCCGACTGCAGAGCGCTCTGCTTCGCGTGGCCTTCGGGCAAGCTCTTGAGCCAACCAAGTGCTGCCTGCGGATCATTCTCCGCCCACACAGCAGAGATCTCTCGATAGGCGGCCGAAAGATCCTCTTGGGAAATGAGGCCCGACGCCCGGGTTGCGGCGGCGGCAGGGTCTCGCCTCGCCCATGATGAGAAAATGGTTCGTAAATTTTGGCGTTTTGTTTCCGTCCAGCCCGGTTTCTGGGATAAATCCCAGGCCACCGCCGGATTCTTGTCGGCAATCGTGGAGAGGACATTGTACATCACCCGATCGCGCAAGCCACCCTTTGGCAACTGCGTGGCCCAGTCCGCCGCCGCCGCGGCATCCTGACCGGCCCACACACCGGCTACCGAGGCGATGGAGTCATCGCGGCCCTCTGAACTGGGCAGGGCCTTGGCATAGGCCATGGCGCCGCGCGCATCGGTCTCCGCCCAATGGGCAAGCAATTCTGATCGCAGTCTGCCGCGCAGGTTTTTTGGAAGTTGCTTCTGGATGAACTCCAACAGTTCCACCGTGTCCGAAACATTCAGGTCTGCCAGGATCCGATCCACCTCCCGCTGTTCGCGGCGGCTGAGCCCGAAGGCTCCATCGCCTTTCAGCGTAAGCAGCCTCTCCTGAACCTCGGCCAACGTGCGTCGGCCCGGGGTGTCGGTCGCTGTCGCGGGAGAGGTCTGCCCGGAGGAGCTCCCGGCGGAGGCAGGCGACCGGGTGCCAGCGGCTGCCGTCACGGAGGCCGTGGCGGGGGTCTGGTTCGCGGGGTGTCGCTGGCCAAACCAGTAACCACCGGCCGCGGCACACACCGCGAGAATCACGGACGGAGCGAAGCCTTTTTTCATGGAGGGTCTTCTCGTGGTCAGAAATCGGCGGCCGCTGGGGTGGGTGCTTTGAAGATCACTCCGCAGGAGCTTGGTTGTGAGCACCCAAGCACGGGTTGAGATCGGTGAGCAGCGAACACTCTGTCTAGGCCCTAAGTTATGTGTTTTTAAGTAATATTAATCGTTAGGTTTGTCAATGGTGAGACGTGAACCCAATCAAATGACGCAGGCTCAAGGGCCACGCCGCTCACCCGCCCAGCTCGCCGCCGCCCTGGCCGAATTCCACCGATCCGCCGGACCCTATGACCCACGATCTCGAGGCCGAGGGTTTCTCCATGGTCCGGGCACTTGTCGGGGCGTCAGACTCGTTCAAAGTTCACCGGCGTTGGTCGGCAAACTCCCGCTTCAGAACCTGCCAGAGCAGGCCGACGGCCTCAAATGGCTCTACCATGTTTCACAGGTCGCCACCCCGGGGCTCAATCGTTTCCTCGGCTCACGCAGCATCGGCGAGACTTCGGGCTTTCGTTCCAGCCTCCCATTTCGCGCGACGCGGGTCGTGACCAACCCATCCTAGGAATTGTCGCTTTCACCAGGTTTTGATCCATCACCCTGATCATCCAATGATCGTCATCTATCTAATTCTTTGGGCCTTCTTCGGCTTGTTCATCGTCCTCGCCATCCGGGATGCCGCCCGATGGGGCCGGCCCTTGCTGGCGAGCCAGGAGAAGATCGCAACGGCCCTCGAAACGCTCGCCCAGAAATCGGATGGCACGGGACCGGGTTGAGGACCCGCGTCGACGCCTCTACTCCTTGCCCTTGCCCAAGATCTGCCGGATCTGCTCCTTGGGCAGCGAGGTGGTGTTGAGCCATCGTTCAGCCTCCCCAGGATCTGAGCGCTTCCAAACCTGGAAAATACTGCTGATGGACGCATGGCGTTGGCTCTCATCCGTCATCCCCTCGACCACAGTCGCGGCGTAGTAGGGATACTCGTTCATCAGCCCGCCGAGGTAAGTGTTGATGGCTGCCTGTTTCGCCGTGTCGTTGGGCAACTCCGACAGCCATCGCGCCGAGGCCTCGGGATCGCGGAATCCCCACGCTGAGATGACCGTATTCAGTGCCTGCTCGCGCGCCTCACCCTTGAAACCCGCCGCACACTGCGAAGCGGCGACCGGATCGGTCGAGGTCCACTGGTCGATCACCGAAGCGGCCGCAGAGTTCTGGGTCTTTCCCTCGGGAAGAGTCGCCACATACGAGGCCGCCGACGCCGGGTCTTTGTTCCCCATGCCGATGGCCAAACCCTCCACGAAGGAGTCCCTGGAGGCACCTTCGGGCAGCTTTTGAATCATGGCCTGCGCCGCTGCAGGGTCGTGCTCGGCCCATTCTTGGGCCGAAGCCGCGATGAAGGAGTTTTGTTGGTCGCCCGGCGGAAGAGTTTGGGCGTAGGCCATGACCGCCTTTGGATCGTGCAGGGCCCACTTACTACCTACCGCATTCAGGGCGTATTGTCGGGCCTGATCCTCCGGCAGTTTCTCTGCCCAGGCCAGGGCCGCCGCGGCATCGGCTTCCGCCCATTGCCGGGCGACATTGGCCACAGATTCATTGCGCAAAAATCCTCTAGGCAAGGTATTGGCAAATTCGGCGGCGAGCTTGGGATCGGCCTCCGCCAGTGAGTAGCTCGCCGAGTGCAGCGCGCTCAGCTTTGCGTCGCTCTCGGGCAAGCTCTTGAGCCAACCAAGTGCTGCCTGCGGATCCTTCTCTGCCCACTTAATAGAGATCGCTTGATAGGCGTCCGAACGCGCCTCTTGGGAACTGAGGCCCGACGCCCGGGTCGCTGCGGCGGCGGGATCCCCCTCTGCCAATGATGAGAAAATGAAATTCACATACTGGCTTTTCTTTCGCGTCCAGCCCGGTTTCGCGGATAAATGGAGCGCTGATTCCGGATTCTTGTGGGCGATCTGGCTGAGGACATCTCTCATCACCTGATCGCGCAAGCGACCCTTCGGCAACTGCTCCACCCAGTCCACCGCCGCCGCGGCATCCTGACCGGCCCACACACCGGCTACCGAGGCGATGGAGTCATCGCGGCCCTCTGAACTGGGCAGGGCCTTGGCATAGGC
>SYMJ01000214.1 GCA_005805505.1 Verrucomicrobiales bacterium
GCATGAATCATTGCGCTCACGGGCGTCGGGCCTTCCATGGCGTCCGGTAACCACACGTGCAACGGGAACTGGGCACTCTTGCCCATGGCGCCCATGAAAATCAGCAAGCCTGCCAAACCAGCCCAGGGGCCCAGCAAGGCGGGATTGGCCACGAACTTGGCTTTGAGGTCCGCGATGTCGAGGGTGCCGGCCAGACTCCAAAT
Source organism: Verrucomicrobiales bacterium (assembly GCA_005805505.1). GTDB lineage: Bacteria > Verrucomicrobiota > Verrucomicrobiia > Limisphaerales > UBA9464 > SXXZ01. Next base: position 204 of record SYMJ01000214.1, read on the forward strand.
GGCGAGGATGCCCAGCATGAAGCCGAAGTCGCCAATGCGGTTGGTCAAGAAAGCCTTCTTGGAAGCGTCGCCCGCCGAAGGCTTCTCGTACCAGAAACCGATCAACAAGTAGGACGACACGCCCACCAACTCCCAGAACACAAACAGCATCAGGAGGTTATTCGCCAAGACGATCCCCAGCATGGAGAAGACGAAGAGGCTCAGCGTGGAAAAGAACCGGGTGTAGGACCGATCTTCGTGCATGTAGCCAATGGAATAGATCATCACCAGCGATCCCACGCCGGTCACGACCATGAGCATCAGCGTCGAAAGCGCGTCGAGGTGCAGACCCATCTCGGCGTCGAGTCCGGCCACCGGCAACCAGTGGAAGGGCGTCGCGTCGACGGACTGCCCACCGTAAACGCAGAACAAGGTAAAACTAAGCAGGAAGGCGACGACCACCCCGCTGATATTAAAGGCGGCAGAAATCGTGCGGTTCTTCGGGGTCAGGACAGCCGTCCCGAAGGCCATCACCAGCGGAAGGATGAGAATGGCCCAGGCCAAGTCCTGGATCTTGGGGCCGGATTCAACGGCGTGCTGTACTACGGCGGCGTGTTCCATGGCGGTCGGTCAGAGTTTCAGGGAAGTCAGGTCTTCCACATGCGCCGTCTGGCGCTTGCGGTACAGCGCCACGAGGAGCGCGAGGCCCACAGCCACCTCGGCTGCGGCGACGGTGATGATGAAGAACACCATCACCTGGCCATTGAGGTTGTTGTGGTAGCGGGAGAAGGCCACCAGAGCGAGGTTGGCCGCGTTGAGCATCAGTTCGAGACCCATGAAGATCACGAAGAGGTTGCGGCGTGCGACCACGCCCAGCAAACCCAGGCTGAAGAGCAGCGCGCTGACGATCAGGTAATGGTGGAGTCCGGGAGTCACAGGAGTGTCGGGTTCAGGGTGGACGCGCTCGGGATTCGCACTGGTTTCAACGGAGGTCCTTCTTGGTAATAAGGATGGCTCCGACCATAGCAACTAGAAGAAGCACCGACAGAATCTCGAAGGGAAGGATGTGCGACTCGAAGAGCAATCGACCCAAAGCCTTGGTCTCGCCCTCGGCCAAACGACCCGCCGTCTGTGAGACAGGGACGGTTTTGACAATCGAGGCCACCAAAGTGCCAGCGATGGCCAGCGCAGACAGTCCGCCCAGGCCCACGGCGATTTTGTTGATGTGCCGTCGTTCGTCCGCCTTGAGGTCCAAGAGCATAATAACAAACAGAAACACCACCATCACTGCACCGGCATAGACGAGGATTTGCACCGCGGCCAAAAAGAAGGCGTGCAGCAAGACAAACAACCCGGCCATGCAAAGGATGGTCAGGACCAGGAACATGGCACTGGTAACCGGACTGCGGCTCAGTGGGTTAAGCACGGTCAGGAACCCGAAGAGCAGGGTGAGTCCGGCCAGCGCGTAGAAAAAAAGATCGGTGAACTGGGGCATGTCGGGAAGGGGTGGGTCTTCAGGAGGGTGCCGGTAATCTTAGGTCGGGGGCTATTGGGCGTCGACCGGGAAGGTCTCTTGGGCTTGAGCCTCCTCCAGCTTGTTCTTCCATTTCTGGACACCCGCATGGGTACCGCCCAACTTGAGGAGCTTCTCCTTGTTGAAAATCATCGATTCGCGATTTTCACCGGTGATGGAGTAGTCCTTCTGGAGAAAGATCGCCTCTTCAGGGCAAACCTCTTGGCACATGCCACAGAAGATGCAGCGAAGCATGTTGATCTCGAACTCCTTAGGCATCTTCTCGGCATTCTTGCGATCGGCCGTCAGTCCATCGGCGCCGGGAGTGGTGATTCGGATGGCCTTGGGAGGGCAAACAAACTCACACAACTGGCAACTCACGCATTTGGTCGCGCCGTCCTGATCCTTCACCAGATACGGGGCGCCGCGGTACCCTTCGGGCACCACCCAACGCTCTTCCGGATACTGCATGGTCACGGAATTGCCTTTGAAGACGGTGTCCGCGAAATGCTTGGCCGTGACCTTGAGACCCCCAAGGATGGCCGGCAAATAGGTGCGCTCGTAAAAGGTCAGCGGGGGGCGATCGACAACTTTGGTGCTCATGAAGTCAGTGGGCGAATTAGTTGTTGAACAAAGCGACTACGAGCGCGGTCACCACGATGTTGGCCAAGGCCAGCGGGATGAAACGGCGCCATCCGAGATCCATCAGTTGATCATAGCGAAAGCGAGGGAGCATCCAGCGCACCCAGATAAAGACGATCATGAAGAAGGCCATCTTGGCAAAGAACACCCCGATGTGAACGAACCCCAACAACAGAGAGCTGGCCGGCAAGTTCAACGCATCGATAAAGGGCATCGTCCAGCCACCCAAGAAGAGCGTCACCATCATGGCTGCTGAAGCGATCATGTTGGCGTACTCGCCCAAGAAGAAGAGAGCGAACTTCATGGAACTGTATTCGGTGTGGTACCCACCGACGAGTTCGGACTCAGATTCCGGAAGATCGAAAGGCAGACGATTGGTCTCAGCGAAGGACGCGATCAGGAAGATGACGAAGGCCAGCGGTTGCTTGAGGATCATCCAACCGTGCTCAGCCTGGTACCGGATGATGTCGCTTAAATTGAGGCTCTCGGTGAGAATGAAGATTGGAATCACACTCATGCCCATGGCGATTTCGTAAGAAATCATTTGGGCGGTGGAACGGATGCTTCCCAAGAACGGGTACTTGGAATTGGATCCGTAACCGGCCAAGACGATACCGTAGACGCCGAGCGACACGATTCCGAAGGTGTAGAGGATGCCGACGTTCAGGTCGGCGATGACCATCTTCTCGCTGCCGAGGTTGGAACCAAAAGGAATGACCGCGACGGTTAGCAGCGCAGGAATCACTGTAATGGCCGGTGCCAACCAAAAGTAGACCTTGCGGACATAGTTGGGCGTGAAGTCTTCCTTGAGCAGGAATTTAAGACCATCGGCCGCCGGCTGGAATATTCCCAGCTTCACCAAAAACGGACCAATGACGGGCAGGTAGTCGATGAAGAAAGGGGACGTGCGATTCGGACCAACACGGTTCTGGATCCACGCCGAGACCTTGCGCTCCACGAGGACCGCGTAGGCCACGGCCGTCATCACCACACCGAAGACCACACCGATCTTCAGCGCGCTGAAGAGGATCATCTGTGCAGTCGGATTAAGATAATTGATCGCTTCCATGGTCGTTCAGATCTGGACCGTGACTCCGGTATCACCTACCTGGGCCCATTCGAGCCCAGCAAAGGCCGGCACCTCGGTGGCCATCTGGTTGAAAAGGCCCTCGATGGTTCGGTAGCCATTATGACCCGTGAGCGAGTGCACCAGCTCGCGGAGGAATTCCCACTCGGGGCGAGCTTCGCCCGGTGCCTCAACGGCCTTCTGAAACTTCTGCAGCCGCCCCTTGACGTTGACGAAAGTGCCCCGCTTCTCGGCATGAGCCGCACCGGGCAGCAAGAGGGTTGCCGCCGCCGTCGTGGCATTGGGCAGAATGTCGCTGACGATCAACGCATCGAGCTTCGCCAGCAATTCGGGGCCGATGCCCACCCGGGTCACGTCTTCACCGAAGACAACCAACGTCTTGATGCGGCCTTGGGCGATGCCCTCGGCGATCTTCGTCAGGTTAAATCCAAACTCGGTGAAGGCCATGCCGATCAACCGAACACCATTGCTGTTGGGATTGCGGTCTTCGCTCACCAACAACCGATCGGGCTCACCCTCGCGGGCCACCGAGTCGGTCAGGGCACCGGTATGGGTGGCCAGTTTCTTGAGCAGGAAGAGCTCTTCGTTGGTCTGACGAGCCGACACCACGAAGGCCACACTGCCTTGAGGTGCTTGGGTCAAGATCAAGGCGGCTGACTCGATGGCGGCATTCCAAGAAACCGGTTGGCGCGTACCATCGGCCGCGGTCCGCAAAACCTGCTTCAAACGATCTGCACGACCCACCCAGCGGTAATTCAGACGGCCGCTGTCGCACATCCAAGGCCCGTTGACGGCGTCATTCTCGCGCGGTTCGTAGCGGTGGATAACTCCCTCGCGGGAACCAGTGGTAATGTTACAGCCGGTGCCGCAACTGGTGCAAAGGCTCTTGGTCTCCTTAAGGAACCAGACCCGCATTTTGAAGCGGAAATCCTTGGAGGTCAGCGCACCCACCGGACACAAGTCCACGGTGTTGAGGGTGTAGTTGTTGTCGAATTTGCCTGGTTCGAAGGCACTGATGGTGTTGTAGGAACCGCGATTCACGATGCCCAACGCGTCGTCGCCAGCAATGTCGCGAGTGAAGCGGATGCACCGGGTGCACAAGATGCAGCGCTCGTCATCGAGGACGATGCGGGGGCCGAGATCGACCGCCTTGGGCTTGTGGACCTTGGTTTCGACAAATTGACTGTCGGCCTTGCCGTGCTGGACGGAGTATTCCTGAAGTTTGCACTCACCGGCCTGGTCGCAAATTGTACAATCGAGCGGATGGTTGATGAGCAGCGACTCCAACACCGACTCGCGCATTTGCTCAGTGGCCTTGGAATTGGCGTAGATTTCCATGCCCGGCGAGATCGGCGTGGCACAAGCGATGGCACCGCGCGAGGTTCCCGGCTCATAAGGCAGAACCGACCGGGAGATCTTGGGCGTGCCATCCTCGTTGAGCACCGGTTTGCGATCCGGGCCCATCATCGGCGTACCAAACTCCACCAGACACATGCGGCAGTTGCCCGCGATGGGCAATTTGTCATGGTAGCAGTAGTGCGGAATGTCCACGCCAGCGATCTTGGCCGCCTGCAGCATGGTGGTCGGCGCGGGCTTTCCCTGCCAATCGGGCATGGTCTTGGGCACCTGCACGGTCTTGCCATTGACTATCACGGTCATGGTCTCGACCGGCGGGACCGCCGGAGCGGGCACGGGCGCCAGAGTGGAGGAAGGAGCAGCGGGAGCGGACATCGAAATCAGTGGGTTTGAAGGCTTCCTGCCGCCGAACGAGGGTCGGACGACTTGGGCGACGAGGTTGCTTGGGACTTCGCATGGGCCGCCTCATCGGCCGCACCCTGGGCTTCGAACTCGTCCCGGAATTTTTTCACAAAGCTCAAGACCGGCCAAGCGGCTGCCTCGCCAAAGGCGCAAATGGTCCGCCCTTGGATGTTCTGAGCAATGTGGGTGAGATAATCGGCATCGGCCTTGCGACCTTCGCCATGGCTCAAACGGTGGGTTGCCTTGGAGAGCCAAAGAGCTCCCTCGCGGCAGGGCGTGCA
>SYMJ01000215.1 GCA_005805505.1 Verrucomicrobiales bacterium
CATCACTATTAAGTACACCCCGTCGGCCCTGTCGGCGAGCCTGGCGGTCCACACCGTCTCGCTGGGTTATTTGGATGCCGGTGGCAAGGCCGCCACCTACGACTACAGCTTCACCTCGGGTGCCTACAGCGGCACGACCGAGGACAAGGTGGCTGGATACCCCGGCCTGATGACCGGCTCCTCGGTGTTCACGGCTGATGCCGCTGGTGCCACCGGTAAGGCGGGCGACAAGGCCATTAATCTGACGATGAAGGGTGGCCCCGTGGTCAGCTTCAACAGTGCGTTCTTGGCCAAGGTCAACGCGGCCACCGCCAACGACGAGCTCACGGTCGCCTTCTGGCAAAAGAAGCTGGATGTCGCCGATAGCTCGGCCTTCACGATGAACTCCCCAGGAAGCCCGCATAACCGTGGTTTCCATGCGCATGCGCCGTGGAGCAACCAGAATATCTACTTCGACACCGTAGGTTGCTGCGACGGCACGACCCAGCGTATTACGGCCGACATCAAGACCTTCCCCCCGTACTCCGGAGAGTCGTCCTGGTGGACCAACGCCTACCACTTGTTCGTGTTCACCAAGAAGGGTGCTTCGAAGAACAGTTGGATCGACGGTCAGCTCTTCCTCTCGGGTGAGAGCACCGCCAAGTTGCCGGTGGACATCGACGCCTTCTACATGGGCTCCGGTGCCAACGGCGGTGAGATCAGCCACGCCATCATCGATGACTTCTCCGTCTACGGTAAGGAGTTGGTCGAGGCCGATATCGTCGCTTTGTCCAAGGGCACCTTGCCGACGGCTCTCCCAGCCGCCAAGGGCCTGATCGCTTACTGGGACTTCAACGCCGCTCCGGCGGCCGTCATTGGTAACCTGAAGGCAGCTTTGGGTGCCAACGGCAAGGTGAAGATCACCTTCGATGGCGCTGGAACGCTTCAAACCTCTACCACCCTCAACGGCACCTTTGCTGACTCCGCGATTAAGAGCGGGGATGAGATCACGGTGGACGGTGCAGCTCTGTTCATCCGCGCCAAGCGCTAAGACAGTAGACTCAATAACTCGTGAGTGACACGGAGGCCGGGCGAAAGCCCGGCCTCTTTTCGTTAATGCGCCCGGCAGGGCGCACTTTCCAACGGGTTAAAGTCCCGTGCAGGCCTTCCTTGGGAACCGCAGGATTGCAGGGACGGGGGTTGCCTATCAGATAAAACTCGTTCTGTCCGAGGCAACCGGGAACCTTCCGTTTTTTTGGTTCCTCGACGTTTCCAGTGGGTTGACCTTCAGGATCGGTTGTCTCCGACAGCCAGTGGTTCCCAGCAACCGGGAGTTCCCATTGCCTTGAAGGCCTGCTAGTTCAGAAGTTTGGAAGGTGGGGACGACGACCTCCCCTACGAGGAGAAATCCTCCCAATTTCGATCAGTGACCCTTGGGTATTTTGGATTTTATCCGGTTTCTTCTACATTGAGACACACCTTAACGCTTCTCATGACCACCGGAGTAATTGCTGTCGGCGCGAGTGATTAATCTCGTGCGGGGCAAGAAACATTTAAGCCAACCCCATCTTGGGAGCGAGTGCTACCCACTGAAAGTGACGAGGAACCAGAACTTTGCAGCCCCAGGCTGCATCATTCCCCTCGAACAGAAAGTTCAGTAGTGACCAACGGTCCCAATGAAACAGGGCTGCTTCTCTCAGCAAAAAGCTAGAGACAAAGCGTTGGCTTGTTGTATTAGCCGGACTTGGCGAAATACAACTTGGCAAAAGACAACTTGGCGGAATAGGCCTGCAGCCTCATGACGCCATTGCCGGATAGGGTGCCCCACACCGGCCTAGCGAAACTGACGAGGGCGAAAAGTACCCCCGCTGGAGGCCCCCCCGCTCGCGCCACTTCTGCTGCCACCGCCACCTTGGGGTCTGGGACTGCGATTTGAAGGACCAGATCCTCTGGAAACTCGCCCTGAGCCACCACCACGCCCACCGGAGGGGCCTGACTCCCGGCGTGAATCCGGAGAGACAGCTGGGGCGGCCGCTGAATAGTTGAAACCTTCCAAGCGCTTGCGCGGTACGGCTCGGTTGATGAAGCGCTCCAGCGCTCGCAGGTCGTTGAATTCGTCCGAACTGACTAGACTGATGGCGTCACCCACGGCGTTGGCTCGACCCGTGCGACCAATTCGATGCACGTAGTCTTCGGGCGCCATGGGGAAGTCGAAATTCACCACATGCGAAATTCCGTCCACATCAATGCCCCGCGCTGCGATGTCGGTTGCCACCAAAACGCGCACGGCCCCGCCTTTGAATTCTGCCAAGGCCCGCGTGCGTTGGTTCTGAGAACGATTGGAATGGAGCGTTGCGGTGCGGATTCCGGATTGCTCGAGTCGTCGGGCGATGCGGTCGGCACCATGCTTCATGCGAGTGAAGACCAGAACCATCTCCATAGCAGGATCCAGAAGGAGTTGTTGAAGCAAAGCAGGCTTAAGATGCCGCGCTACTTCGTACACCGACTGGGCCACCGACTCGGCAGGATTCGAACGTCTTCCGATCTCGACGGACTGCGGCGACTGCAAGAATTCGCGGGTCACCGCTTCGATCTCCCGCGACAGCGTCGCCGAAAAGAGCAGGGTCTGCCGCCGTTTGGGTAGCTGGCGTACAATATCCCGGATGGAGGGCAGGAAGCCCATGTCCAACATGCGATCTGCCTCGTCGAGGACTAGGTGCTGGATACCGGAAAAGTTGCCATAGCGCCTGGCCATGAGGTCTATCAAGCGACCTGGCGTGGCGATGATGATGTCGGCCCCCCGTCGGAGCGCCTCAATTTGCGGCTTTTCGCCGACACCGCCAAAGACCGTGGCCACGCTGAGGGAGAGAAACTGGGCATAATCCCGCACATTCTCGTGGATCTGAACGACCAGTTCCCGGGTGGGCGCGAGGAACAGGCCGCGGATATGCCCTGGGCTGGAGTGGCCAGTGGCCAGACGTGTCAGGAGCGGCAGCGTGAATGCTGCAGTCTTGCCGGTTCCGGTCTGGGCGATGCCGATGAGATCCTTGCCGGAAAGGATGAGCGGAATGGCCGCAGCTTGAATCGGCGTCGGTTCAGTGTAGCCGGCTTCGTCGACAGCGCGCAGCACACGAGGGTCTAGGCCCAATTGTCTAAAATCCATTTTTGCCAGGGAATCCGTGAGGGAAGAAAAATCGAGCAGGAAAAAGCAGAGAAATGCAATGAAAACGCGATGGCCTATCAGCCGATCCGCCAAGTAATCCGCGCCTTGTTCAGGTCGTACGGAGACATCTCCATTTTGACTCGGTCGCCCACGGTGAGACGGACCCAGCGCTTGCGCATTTTGCCGCAGACGGTGGCCAAAACCAGATGCTGATTGTTCAGCTCGACACGGAACATAGTGCCAGCCAGGACGCTTGAGATGCGGCCTTCGACTTCGATGGCGTTTTCTTTCATGGGGACAGGACTCTATCGGGACAAGGACAGTAATAAAAAGGGGCGATCTGAATGCAGGTCGACCGAAATGGGAATAGGGAAGAGAAAAAGGGCGAAGACCGGAAGACTCCAGCCTTCGCCCGTGAAAGAATTAATGACTTCGGTACAACTTAGTACCGGTCGCGACCACCACCGCCGCCACCACCGTAACCGCCGCCGCCACCGCCGCGACCGCCACGGCTGCCGCCGCCACCACCGTAACCGCCGCCACCACCGGACGGACGATCTTCACGGGGACGGGCGATGTTGACCGTCAGGGGACGGCCACCAATCTGTGCGCCGTTCATGGCCTCGACAGCCTTCTGGGCTTCGTCGGGGGTGCTGAAGGTGATAAAGCCGAATCCGCGGGGACGGCCGCTTACGCGATCGACCATCAGGTTGGCTTCTAGGACGGTTCCGTATGCGGAAAATGCGTCCTGCAGTTCGTTCTCGGTGGTATTGTAGGAAAGGTTTCCGACAAACAGTTTGTTGCTCATAGATGACTTGCTGCTCGGAGTACCGCTTGCGTTCTCGAGGTTGTTCCCGACTGCCGGGTTTCAAATCTTCACCGAATCAAGTTCACCTGAGGATTCACCACGCCTTGGAAGCACTAGATCTCTGACAGACAGCAGCCATCCTCCTTATTTTGAGGTTCAGGGCAAATCCTTTCGTTGACTATTTTTGCAGTGAACTCCCCGGTCAGAGTCGGACAGTAATACCTTGAGCAGCCAAAAACGACTTGGCTTCGCGAACAGTGTGGGTACCAAAATGGAAGATGCTGGCGGCTAGAACGGCGTCGGCGTGTCCCTCTTTTAGGACATCGGCTAGATGCTGCAAATTGCCGGCTCCACCGCTGGCCACCACCGAGATTCCGACGGCCTCACTCATGCGTCGAGTGATCACCAGATCGAAGCCTTGCTTGGTCCCGTCGGCATCGATGGAATTGAGGACGACCTCGCCCGCCCCGAGTTCGTAAGCTCGGCAAGCCCATTCGACCGCGTCCAGTCCAGTCTCTTTTCGACCACCCGCTGCAAAAACCCCCCAATGATCCGGGCCCACCTTCTTGGCGTCGATGGACACCACGATGCACTGGCTTCCATATTTCTCGGCCCCTTGACGGATTAATTCCGGATTCGCGAGGGCGCTGGAGTTGATGCTGATCTTGTCGGCGCCGGCCCGGAGCATTTGCCCCATGTCTTCCACGGTTCGGATGCCACCGCCCACCGTCAGTGGCATGAAGCACTGGTCGGCGGTCCGCTCGATAACGTCGATCATCGAAGCTCGTCCGTGGGCGCTGGCCGTAATGTCGAAGAACACCATCTCGTCGGCACCTTGGTTATCATAGCGCAGAGCCATCTCTACCGGATCACCAACCGTGCGCAGACCGCCCTCTTCGGCTCGGCCGAATTGCACGCCTCGGGTAACTTTACCGTCATGGACATCCAAGCAAGGGATGATCCGCCGGGCCATTGGCGTTGGTCGTGGGTTCGACAGCAACGGAATCGCTGAGGAGCCTGATGCGTTGGGAGTCATGATAATCGGTCCCGAAGTGGGCCTCCAGAACGGATCTCAACGGTGACAAAACGGAGGAAGACCGCACAAGGGGCGAATGGGCTGGTTCTTGAGGAACGGCGATACCAGAATCCCAAGACATGGCGGCAAAACAGAAGATTCTGGTGGTGACCGGGACGGGGACTGGAGTTGGCAAGACCGTGCTTTCCGGACTCCTCGTGCGCCGACTGGTCCGACTCGGACGGACCGTACGAGCCTTCAAGCCCCTGTGCAGCGGCGGTCGTGGTGACGCCCGAGTGCTTGAAGCCGCCCTGAATGGATCTCAGACGTTGGAAGACATTAACCCCTGGCATTTCGAGGCTTCCCTGAGCCCCGCCTTAGCGGCCCGATTGGAGCGCCGGGTCGTGACCCTTCAAGAGGTTGTAGCTCACGTACGAAGGCATTCCGATCAAGTGGAACAGACTCTCGTCGAGGGGGCTGGAGGGTTGTTGAGCCCCCTCACCGCCGACGGGGATACGCGGGACCTGATCGTCCGCCTGAGAGCGGTGCCGCTAATCGTGGCCTCCAACCGGCTGGGAGTGATCCACGACGTCCGCGCCACCCTCGGTTGCCTGCCGCCGTCGCTGCGTTCTAGCGTCCCCGTCGTGCTTATGGCCCCGGCTTCGGCCGATACGTCCACTGTCCGCAATGCCCGAAGCCTCTCCGAGTATCACCCCGCCGACCGCATCGTCGAGATCCCTAGGGTTTCGGAAGCGATCCAGTCCGGAGTCGGTTCGCCGTCTGTCGCTTTGAACCGCAAACTCGACCAGATCTTAAGGTTGCTGGCGATCTGAGCGCCACCGATCCAACAGAAATCGTTCCGGCCTAGGCCGTTTCCGCCCTGCATAATCCGTTCATCCCTGAGTATCCGACGCTTTCGCCAGACCGATTTACCTCACCCTGAGCGGCAGCGGGACCGCAGGCTTGGTCCCGCGGAGCTCCGCCCGAGACATCCCGTCAAGAACCCACGGTCCGTCCCGTGCAACTTCAACCAAGAACTCGCGGTTGCGGCCGACTCAGTCCGTTGGCTACTATTGGCAACGATTTTATGACGTTGACCGAAAAGTTGTTGGCCCGAGCCGCGGGCAAATCCCACGTGTCTGCCGGTGACAATATCTGGGTGAATGCGGATGTCCTCATGACCCACGACGTGTGCGGACCGGGGACCATCGGCGTCTTCAAGCGCGAGTTCGGCCAGAACGCCAAGGTGTGGGACCGCAACCGAGTGGTCATCATTCCCGACCACTACATTTTTACCTCCGATTCCAAGTCCAACCGCAACGTCGACATTTTGCGCGACTTCGTGCGAGAGCAGGAAATCCCGTATTTCTATGACGTCATCGACGACCCCAACGGCGCCTGGAAGTTCGATGCGACTAAAGGCCTACTGAAGCGCCAGTACGGTTCCCAGTACGCCGGCGTTTGCCACGCAGCGCTGCCGCAGAAGGGTCACACCCGCCCCGGGGAGATTCTCTTCGGGACCGATTCCCACACCTGCATGGCCGGCGCCTTCAACCAGTTCGCCACCGGCATCGGCAACACCGACGCCGGATTCGTCCTGGGCACAGGCAAGTTGCTCATCAAGGTGCCGTCGACCATTGCGTTCCGACTTGAGGGCAAGATGCAGTTGGGCATTATGGCCAAGGACATCATCTTGCACGCCATCGGCGAGATCGGCTTCGACGGTGCGACTTATCAGGCCATGCAGTTCCACGGCTCTGGCATCGCGACGCTGTCGATGGATGACCGCATGACCATCGCCAACATGGCCATCGAGGCGGGTGGTAAGAACGGTATCTTCCCCTTCGATGCGCGCACGGCCGAGTACGTCGACGCCCGCACCCGCCTCAACGGCACCCGATCCACCTACGAGCCGGTCGAGGTGGATCACGACCAGAAGTTTACCCGCGAGATTGTCATCGATCTCTCCAAGCTCGAACCCATGGTGGCCTGTCACCCGGACCCCGGCCAACGCAAGTCCGCCAAGGAATTATCCCACATTCAGCTCGATAGGGCCTATGTCGGATCTTGCACCGGCGGCAAGACCAGCGACTTCGTAGAATTTGCCCGCGTGCTGCGCGGCAAGAAAGTGGTCATCGATACCTTCGGCGTGCCCGCCACCCCGGAAATTGTCCATGATCTTCAGAATACCCGCTGGGGCAATCAGACCATCTGGGAAATCCTCATTTCTGCGGGTGTTCAAATGACCGAGAATGCCGGTTGCTCAGCCTGTCTGGGCGGACCGGTGGACACCTTTGGTCGGATGAATACGCCCATGAAGTGCATCAGTGCCACCAACCGGAATTTCCCGGGTCGCATGGGTCACAAGGAGAGCCAAGTATTTCTGGCTTCGCCGGCGACCGTGGCCGCCAGCGCGCTGGCCGGTCGAGTGGCCGATCCGCGCGAGTACATGAGCTAAAAAAATCCGAATCCACTCCCGCTGGACCCCATGATGATGGGGCTTCCCGCGGGAGTTTTTGTTTCTACTCGGAAGTTTGGCTCAGCCGGAACGATTCAGTTGGGAGGAAAGGGATGGCGTAGCGGATTCTTTCGCAAGACGAGGCGAGAGCGAGGCGCGGGCCAAGCTGAGGCTCGTGCTTGAAGGCTAAGGAAACTCTTCCACCCGAAGTCCGGTCTGGTTGCGAATGGTTTCGGCCACCGCCGACAGTTCTTCGGCGCTGAGGCGTGTGGCCCACGCTTCCGGCGTGGGTCGAGCCAGTGTGTACGCATGAACCTCGCGCAACGTGCCTCCACCGTCCCGAATTTGGTTGAGGCGTCGGCAGTAGGCATCCAGTTCGATCGACGACATGGGTTGGCCGTGGGTCTTCAGGAAGAGGCTCTGAATGACAATGGGTTGAACCCGAGCTGTCTCCAGCAGGTTGCTCAAGATTCGGTCGAAGCGCACAGAACTGCGGTTAATGTGCCGGTAGTACTCCTCGGTGCCGGCGTCGAGCTTGGCCCAGACCTCCCCATGATGAGCATCCATGAGCGACACACCCCGGCGCACGGAGACTTTGTCCAAGCCAGCCGAGTCGGTGATGAGCACGATCTTGGTCTCCGAGAGGCCTTTTTCCCGCAGCACGTCGGCCACGACTTCCACGCACACATCGAAGTTGGAGACCATCGTGGGTTCGCCATCGCCGCTGAAGGCCACATCGCGGACGATTCGGCTCACCTCCGGCGGGGCATCGTTAAACTTGGCCTCGCGACCCAACCCGCCGCTCAAAGCATGGTCGATGAGCCAACGTAATTCGTCCCGAACTTGGTCAAGCCGAACGTCGCGGGCCTTTCCCGGCGTGGTGCGATCGACCTCGCAGTAGACACAATCAAAGTTGCACTGCTTGTCGGGATTGAGGTTCACCCCAATGGAAAGCCCCCGCGATCGCCGCGAAATGACCGGATAGACGTACGTAAAGTCCTGGTAGCGTCGAGCGTGGTCGACAACAGCTTTCCAAGTGTTCCGAATCGTGATCGGAACGGCGGGCGAATCTCCCATGGCTGCGAGCATAAGATCCAAGAAGCCAAAACGCGAAATCTTCTGCGGGAATGGTTGGGTCTCATCGCGCGATGTCTTGGAGTGGTAGCAGAAAGCTATTCGGGTGCGCCGGGGTTCAGAGAGTGGGTGTTCCCCCCCATTCGGCTCTCCGATGGATTGGGGAATATCCCCCAATCCCGGTCGATTCCGAGGGGGCTTTATCTGTGCAACACAGCAAAAACCAATGAAATCGAGAGCAAACTCATGGTTATCAGGCCGACGGACGCGTGGCACGATCTGTGCAAAGACCATCCCAGAAAACGAAGAGTTCCCGCATCCAACGAAAAGCGATCCCAAGCAATCCTCTCCAAAGAAATCGCCTTCGAAGAGATGAGGGGAACTCCCGATTCACAAAAAACATCGATACAAACATGAACTCCAAGAATTCCTTCCTACTGGCCGCCTTGCTGGCCACGGTAACTACCCTGAGCTCCTTCGCTCAGTCCCCCGAGAAGCCTGAAACCGGCCGCGGCGGTCGTGGCCCGGGCATCGAAGTGCCTCGGATCGGAGTGCCCGAAAAGGTGTTCACCACCTTGCCCCAGTCCTTGCAGGACCAGATCTCCAAGTACCGTGAGCAGTCCAAGGGCTTCATTGACGCACAGCGGGAGGTAGCCAAGACGCTGAGCACCGCCACCCAGGAACAGCGCAACACCGTTCGTGAACAGCTCAAGGCCAATCGCGACAAGTTCCTGACTGACACCCAGCAGGTGCGCACCGAAATCCGCGACCAACTGAAAGACCTCGGCGTCTCGGTCCGCGAGAACAAGCCCACCGATGGCGGTGGTTCGGGCGGCGGCAAGGGTCCCGGCCGTCCCCGCGGCTAATTTCCTAATCCTCGAGGCTGATTTCCGCAGCCCCTCTCCGCGGTGTTTCTTTCACACGGCGAAACGACTTTGAAGGTTAAGAGCCTGTCTGAAAATGGGGAGGGGTTCTGTTTGGGAGAGAAGGGTTCGATTGGCAAGGCGCAAGGAGGAAGCAGACCCGCAGCGGTCTGTGACCGACAAGCAACGCCGCCAGCGGGTTCTAAGGCAAGGCAGGCGAATCGCAGGTTGCGGCTCGCCTGCCTTTTTCGTGTCCGGCACTCTCATGGGGACTGATCCGTTGCATTTTCGCATGACGACTCCGACTCACCACCGCACCCGAATGAAAGCCTGCCCCTGGGCAAGACTTTCGGCTGGGTTCTGGGTCTGGATCTTCCTGGTGGGAGGAAATCTCCTCGGTGGTCAGCAAGTGTTGGGTCCTTTGCATCCGCGAGATCTCGAGGGTGAGTGGGAGATTCCGGTGTGGACCACCACGGTGACCTTGCGCAGCTCGGGCGGGTGGCGGGACAACGCCCTCCTTTCGGGCACCAACGCCCAAGAGACCCCGTTCGCTGGCTATGGGTTCGAGGCCTTTTTGATGCGCATGCCCATCGACGCCCATCGATGGACCTTGTTTGTCGGCGGTGAAGAACGTCGGTACTTGAAGACGGTGGATTCTGGCTTCGTGGGTCAGCCAGTGAGTGGCGATGCCTGGGTTTCAACCTATGGCGAATATCGGTACCAAACTCCGTCCGGATGGAGCCCTGGCCTTGTGGGTCAGCACCTCTACGCTAATCAGGTTTTCGATGCCTCGACGTTGGCCGACGGTCAGGGTTCGGTGCGTACCAAGGTCCATTCCCTGACCGCCCAACCCTCCGTTCGATGGTCCCGGGGCCGAGGGTTCCGTTGGGAGGTGGGCTACAGTTGGCAGCGCCAGAACTTCAATGCCCCGATTGATGGATTCTGGCAGACGGGGCCGCGCTCTGTGGTGGCTTGGGATTATGCCGAGGGATCGGCGCTCGAAGCCACCGTCCGCTACGAAAACCGGCCTTATGATTCCCGGCCTGCTGCCAATCTTCTGGGCATTCCCGAGCCTGACACGGTGGCGCGGTTCACCCAGATCAACGCCGATTTGGCGTGGAAACATCAGTGGTCGGACAAACCCAAACTCCGTTCCACGGTGCGCCTCTTCCAAATGCTGAACCGCGATGAGGCCGTGGGTTTCTATGATTTCAATCGCTGGGGAGTGGCTGGAACCCTGCGTTGGGAAGGAGTCCGTTGGGGGACCTTGTTGGGAGCGCGCTGGAGCCAATGGAACTACCAGCGTCAGTTCATTTCGCCGGCCCCGGAAGACCTCTTCAAGTACCGCCACACCCAGGATGTGGAAACCAATGCCCGCGTGTTCCGAAAAGTGGGCCGCCACGCGACGGTGTTTGCCGAGTACTTGTTCGAGCGGCAGAATTCCAACGTGCTGCTCTACACATACTCCTCCCACACGGCCACCGGGGGATTGGAATGGGAATTCTGAAATCGAACCGGCTCCAGTATGGAATGCATGGGCCCACGCTCGCGGCGGTGGCGGTGGCCTTATTTGTGTTGTTACTAACGGTTCTCGGCACGCGCCTTCAGCTGCGCCGGGAACTCCGCGTGGGTTTGGCCGAACGCGAAGCCCGTGGTGTGGCGGCCCTGTTCCAAGGACGTTTTGCTGCTCTGCGCGCCGAGGGAGTAGATGACCCGCTCTTGGCCGCCGTCGAAGTGGCCACGTTGCCGCAGTTGGCCTATGTCCAACGGATTACGGTCTTCGACGCCCGCGGTGGATTGCCCTCAAGGATTTATGGTGAGGAGTCTGTTCCGCAGCCGGATTCTTCGCAGTTGGAACGCTTGATCGCTGGAGAAGTACTTCCGGAATTCCGAGTTCAGGCCGATGGGAAATCCGCCGTCCTGCGGATGCACATCCCTCTCCCGGATTCCACGGCCCCGTCGCTGGCCGGCATTTTGGGTGTGGAGGTCGCGGGTTCGGGATTATTGGAAGAGTATGCCCGACTCGATGGCAGTCTTTGGCGACAAGGGTTTGTGACCCTGCTGCTGTCCGGCAGCGCCTTGGCCGTGGCTATCACGATCGCCTTTTCACGATTGGCCCGCGCCAATCAAGTTTTGTTCGATCGCAGCGAGAGATTGGTTCGAGCCAATCGAGAGTTGATGGTGGCCACCAAGACCGGAGCGATGGGAGCCGTGGCTTCTCACTTGGTGCATGGACTGCGCAATCCCCTGGCGGGCCTTCAAGGTTTTCTGGCCAGCCTCGGAGATCAGCCCGTGGCGCCCGATGATCGAGCCGAAGCCCTGGTCACCCTCCGCCGCATGCGAGCTCTCATCGATGGAGTGGTGCGAGTTCTTCGGGACTCCGGTGGCGTCTCCGAGTTTGAGATAGCGATGAGTGAACTCTTGCCCCGGGTCTTGCAGCGGCTGGATCCGGCGGCTCAGGCGCGGGGTGTTCGGAGCGTTTTGCAAAGTCACTCCCATCGTCGGCTTCACAACCGGGAGGCCAACATCCTCCTGCTGGTGGTGGAGAATTTGGTTAGCAACGCGCTGGAGGCGGCGCCGGATCATTCTGAGGTGTGGATTGCCTCGGTCGATGGCTCCGATGGCAGTTTGATGGTGCGCGTCACCGATGCCGGAAAGGGGATCGCACCGTCCGTGCGGGAATACCTCTTCGAGCCCACGGTGTCCACCAAGCCGGGCGGCAGCGGCTTAGGCTTGGCCATCACCCGACAACTGGCTCTGAGCATCGGCGGTGACGTCTCACTGGAATCCACCGGATCGACCGGATCGACCTTTGTTGTGCGTTTCCCGCCTCCGGAGCAAGTCTCTGTGGCAGACGCCTGAAATTGATTCGAGCGCATTGTACAACCGCTCCCGAGCGCCTATAGAAATCCAGTGAACACCGTCGTCCGCAGCAGCAAGGAGGCCTGTGTCTTTGGGCCAACGGGTCAGTGGGGGTTCTTGCCTCTTTGCTTGCTGATCCTCATGGGTGTCGTGGCCGGATCGCCCAAGGCCAACGCCCAAGGCACCAATTTGAGCTGGCGCTGGTCCAACCCCGTTCCCTTCGGCAATTCCATCACCGATTTGGCGTGGCGCACCAATCGCCTGTACCTCGCCGTGGGAGATCGTGGCGCACTGTGGGTGGCGGACGCACTGCCGGACTGGCGTCGGGTGAAGACCGGCACCTCGGTCGCATTGCGTGGAGCCACCTATTTTGGGGACCGGGCGATTGTGGTGGGCGAGGCGGGGACGGTTCTTTGGTCCGATGGAGAAGTGTTTCAGTCGGCCGTCTCGGGCACGACCCAGTGGTTGGAAAGCGTGGCCGCTTCGACCAATCGGGTTGTGGCCGTGGGCGATGGCGGGACGGTGCTCGTCAGCACTAATGGAGTCCAATGGACGGCCGCCTCCGTAGGCAAAACCAACAACCTCACCAGTATTACCTACGCCTCGGGCCTGTTCGTGGCCGTCGGCGATGCCGCCTTTGTGGCCAGCAGTGTCGATGGCCTGAGTTGGGCCGCACGCAACACCGGCAAGTCGGGCTTCAATTGGTACCGCGTGGCCCCGGTGTCCACCGGTGTCATGATCGTGGGTGATGCAGGCAATTACGCGATCAGCCGCACGACCCAATTGCTCCAATGGGATGCTGGCCGGATTAGCACCACCAACGCTCTGACGGCCGTGTTAGCCATTGGCAACGAGCGGTTGGTGGCCGGTTCTGGGGAATTGCGTTTCGGCGTCAGCCTGTTTGGTAATTGGGTTTGGTCGTCCGAGGCCAATTCCCTCCGGGCCAATCCGGCTCCGCTGGTGACCTATCAATGTCTCTTGTGGGACGGGCAGCAGGTGGTGGCCGGAACACGCAATGGCCTGATTGTCACCGGGACGCGGTCTTCCACCTTGGCCGGATTCAACTGGAGCTACACCGAACCGACCGGCATTGCCGCCATCTGGGACTCCATGGTTCTCACCGTCCCTGGCACCAATGTGAGTGTCGCATTCACAGGTGCAGTGCCCACTTTCTCCACCAACACCCAACCACAAACCCTCCGGGTCACGGCCGGAGAATGGGCGCAGTTCATGGACAGCCCGGACGGTAAGAACTGGAACCGGGGCCTGGCGCCGGCCAGTGCGTCCGGAGTGAATTACTACGGGCTGGGCGGCCGTTCCAATCTGGTAGTCGCTGCGGGTTCCTCAGGAGCACTGGCCTTGAGCCGCACCGACTATGCGCCGTTGGTCAGCACCAATTCCGCAACCAACGGAACCCAGGTGGTCCGGGTGCTCATCACCAATCAGGTCAACACCCTGGGCATCGCCTGGGAAGCAATTCCCTCCGGAGTCACCGCCGACCTGCGGGCCGTCTGTGCCAACTCCAACCTCTTTGTCGTCGCCGGTTCCAGCGGTGCCCTCCTGACCAGTCCGGATGCCCGGTCTTGGACCCGACGAACCTCCGGATCCACCGCCATTTTGAGCGGCGCCACCGACTGGCCGGGTGGGTTTTTAGTTTCCGGACAAAATGGCGTCCTCTTGAGCAGTGCCAATGGCATCAACTGGTCTTCTCGCTCTTCAGGCACCGGGCGCTGGCTTTGGCGAGTGCGATGGCTCAGTGGCCGTCTGGTGGCCGTGGGCGAAGCGGGCACCGTCTTGACCAGCACCGACGGGGTGGTCTGGTCGGCGCGGTCCACGGTCTCGACCACTTGGTGGAATGATGTGGGATGGTATTCCGGCTGGTTCTGTCTGGTGGGCGATGGAGGTGTCGTGGCCTTGTCGCAAGACCTCTTGAATTGGGTCGAAATGCCCACCTTCACCACTCGCAACCTCTATACGGTGAGTGCGGCCAACGACCAGTGGATTGTCGCCGGTACGGGCGGGGCCATTCTGCGGGCCAGGGCCACCGCCTTCGATGCGCCGGTGCAAGTTCTCAATTATCCGAAGTCTTCCGAAGACAGCCTCTTTCTCTTCGGTGGACAAATGGACCAGACCTTCCGCCTGGAGCGCTCGGTTGATTTGCAAACCTGGCAGGATTCGATGGATTTGGAGATCGGTGACCCAGAAGGGGTGCTCATCCTGCTGGACTCCACGACCAATGCTCCGAACGGTCAGTTTTTCCGAGTGGTCCACCCGTGATGCTTGCGGAGGTTCTAGCTCGCGCCGTGCGCGGACACCGCACTTGTAAGCCTTGGCGGCTGGGGTATCGTAGGCGCTAGCCATCATGAAACCTCCCGAAATTTCCATTCGTCGCGCGGTCAACCGCCGTGGCTTTACGCTCATCGAACTCTTGGTGGTCATTGCCATCATCGCCATTTTGGCTGGCATGCTCTTGCCGGCTCTGGCAAAGGCGAAGTCCAAGGCTCAGGGCATCGGCTGCGTCAACAACAGCAAGCAGCTCACCTTGGCCTGGCACCTGTACTCCTCCGACTACAATGATGCGGTGGCCAACAACTATGGTGTCAGTGAGACCATTCAGGCCATCGACCAGAAAGTGTTCGATAACTGGGTGAACAACGTCATGACTTGGAATGTCGGCACCGGTACGGCCGAACGCAGCGTCACTAACGACGCGTGGGTGGTGAACGGAGTTTTAGGCAAGTATACCGGCGGAGCTGTGGGTGTGTACAAGTGCCCGGCCGATGTCTTCGTGTCGCCCGCCCAGCGCGCCAAGGGTTGGGCTCGCCGCAACCGGAGCATGGCCATGAACTCCTTCTTCGGCCGCTTCAGCATTGGCAATGATTCCACCAAGGACGGCCGCAATTGGGGATTCTCCGACCGCATCCAGTTCCTCAAGCAGTCGCAAGTTCCCTCGCCCTCCAAGACGTGGCTCACGCTCGACGAGCACCCGGACTCCATTAATGACGCCTACTTCATTAATAACCCCGATGCCTCGGCTTGGCAGGACATCCCGGCCTCGTATCACAACGGCGCCTGCGGCTTCTCCTTCGCCGACGGACATGCGGAGATCCGTCGCTGGCTCAGTGGTGCCTCAAAATACCAGGCTGTGAAGTTTTCCTATCCAGCCACCAAGGCCTTCGATGCCCAGGGGAAGATAGACTTCCAGTGGTACCGCGAGCGCACCGGCTACATCTTGGCCAACGGCAGCGTGCAGCAGTACGGCTACTAAAAAATTATCTCTGATCGCTGTTCGAATCGGGGCATCCAGGGATTCTTTCCCGGGTGTCCCGAACTTTTTTAGAACCCTTCCATACCGACAACTCGCAGGATTTCTTCCAGAGTGGTTTCACCTCGCAAGGCCCTTCGCAGGCCCGCCTGCCAGAGAGTCTCCATGCCTTGAGACTGGGCGATTTCTTGCAGTCGTCGCGTGGGTAGCTTCTGCAGCACCGCATCGCGCAGGACCTCGTCCACCGTCAAGGTTTCCATCACAGTAGCCCGACCGCTGAAGCCGGTGTGGTTGCAGGCTGGGCAGCCGCCTCCGCGACGGAATTGACCCGTGCTATGTGTCTCCACCGGGAGGTAGGCCAGAGCGGCCGGTTCGGGTTGGTAGGATTCCAGGCAGACGAGACAGTTGCGTCGGATGAGGCGCATACCTAGGACGCCCGTGATTGAGGAGGCCAGCAGGAAGGGCTCGATGCCCATGTTAATGAGGCGGGCGAAGACTCCGGAGGTGCTGCCGGAGTGGATCGTGCTAATGACCAGATGCCCGGTGAGCCCCGCCTGCACGGCGATCTGGGCCGTTTCGGCATCCCGGATCTCGCCGATCATGATGACCTGGGGGTCTTGCCGCATGAGCGACCGCAAGGCCACCGGATAGGTGTAGTCGCGAGCCACATTGCACTGGGACTGGGCGATGAGGGGTAGAGTGAACTCCACCGGATCCTCCACCGTGGCGATGCTAATGCTCGGGCCCGAGCGCTCGATGAGGTGGCAGAGTGAGGCATAGATCACCGTTGTTTTGCCTGAGCCGGTGGGGCCGGTCATGAGCACCAGGCCGCTCGGCCGGGTTAGTAGTGCCTTGAGGGTCCCCAGAATGTCGGGTTCGAGACCGAGGGCCTCGAGGTTGAAGGCGCGGTTCGAGGGGTCAAAGATACGGATCACTGTCTTCTCGCCGCGGATGGTGGGGAAGGTGGAGATGCGCAAGACCACGTTGCCCGCCTCGGGGAAGGTATTGGCGCGGCCTTCTTGGGGGAGTTGGGTTTCATGGCCTATGAGGTTGGCCATGACCTTCAGGCGACCCGTGATCTTGGGCAGGAGATCGCTGGGCAAATGGATGAGCTCATTGAGTACGCCACTCATCCGGACTCGTACGGCAATACTCGATTCCCAGGGCTCGATGTGGATGTCGCTAGCCCCGGATTTAACAGCATCAATGATTACGCAGTCCACCAGACGAACGACGTCAATTTCCTCGTCGGAGGGACAGGCTTGCAGGAAGCGGACTGTTTGGCTCATGCACGGAGTGGAGTGGACCTTGTTGAAAAAGCCAAATGCTCATCCGCCTTTTGTGGTGTTTGGAAAGTCTGCGGGCTGGGTGGCTCAGGGTGAGCGGTCTGATTTCTGGCGTGACCGGCCGGAGTGCAAACCAGTTTCTCTCTGGGCCTCCGCCGACCGGTTCTCAAAAACGCACGGCCTCGTTAGTTTTGCCGCATTGCGGGCACCGGGACCGTTCTACTTCGGCGTCATCGGTGTAGACCGCGCTGCAGCGTACGCAGCGGAACACTTGGTCTTGGGAGACATCTGAACCGATGCGCCGCCTGCGGAACTCGTCGCCGAGGGCGAAGAATCCTAGGGTCGTTATGAGTAGAGCGACCCACAGAGCAATGAGAGTTTCCGGGTGCATCGCCGTTCAGAGGGGGGTGACCGGTCTCTTGGGGGCCGCGCCAGGGATCGGATGGACGCTGACCACGCCCCAAGTCAGCGGATCGACGTGCAAAGCATCGGGCCGTTTGGGTTGGGTCAACGGCTGGAAGCGTGCGTTCCGGACCGCTTCCAAGGTGGCTAGGTCAGCGGCTTTGGAACCGGATCCAACGGTGATGCGCGCGGTTAAAACTTCCCCCCAGGGATTGACCGCCAACTCGACGTGGGTGGGTTGCGGCGAGTCGCTCTCGGTCCAGGGCGCGATCTTCAGGGGTCTCACCAGGCTGCGAGTGGTTAGCGCACCCCGTATTTCGACCTGCGCCTCCTTCTGCGTCATCCGGGCTAGATCGCTCCTGGCCGGAGTCACCACCGGAAGCGATAGGACCCGGGACGGGGGAGTAGGTGTTGCCGGAGCCGGGCCCAGGTTGGATCCGCTGGGATCGGCCGGCAGGAACGAAGGCCGTGGTTCAGTTCGTCCCCACCCATACGCGACTGGTGGTAAGGCTCCAGCCGCATCGCCTGAAAATCCGCCGGCCTCAGGCAGGGCAAATCGGGTGGGCGACAGCACCAGAACTTCGAGGCTGTCGGTAAATCCCGGTGACCAGACCAGGCCGAAGGAGTCGCCTGCATCGAGGCGGGGGCCCGGAGGGAAGCGGGCAATAAGCCAAAACCCACCCGCATGGAGGACAGCTAGAAGCGCGGTGATGCCCATCCACCGTCGGGAACTCCAACTTGGGACCGGGGTGGTCATGGCTTGGGAATGCCGGGGCGTCGGACCTCGGAGCTGCCCTGGGTGCCGGTCGTTCCGCCCCCGCTGTTGTCCCCTCCACCCCCTCCACCTAGCAGGATTTCGGAGAGTCCGGCCTCTCGTGCCAAGGACGCCAGCTCCTGAAGGCGCTCATAGCGCACCGAGCGGTCGGCCTGCAGGTAGAGCTTGCGCGGTCCCTTCGGTGCGGCAGCCCGTGCAGCCAATCGGGTTTTGAGAATCGCCAGGTCGGGCACGATCTGGTTCTCGAAATAGCACTGTTCCCCGGCGTCGACGGCCACTACGAGGAAGGCGTCCCCGGTCCAGGTTCCGCTTCGGGAACCGCCCGAGGGCAGTTCCAGGCGTGTGCCGACCGGCAGCACCAGGTAGCCCCCGAACAACATGAAAAACAGCAGCACGAAGACCACACACAAGTACGGTGCCAATTCGAACTGTCCCTTCAGCGGTTTAAGGTTCCGCGTGAACTTCATGGGGTTCCCGAGGTCTTGTTGCCGGAGGTCTCCGCGGTTTGGGTCACCATTTTGACGGCCTCGGCCGAGGCGCGCTCCATGTCGAGAACGACCGCATTCACTCGGGACACTAGGTAGTTGTAAGCCGCATAGCACACCGCGGCGATGGCGATGCCCAGACCCGCGGTGTAAAGGGCCTGCCAGACGCCCGCGAAGAGTTCGGCCGGTGCGGCGAAGCCCGGGCCAGTCTGGAGTTGGCGGAACGTGCCTCCGATACCCACGAGCGTTCCCAAGAGACCCACCAGCGGCGCGATTTGTGCGAAGGTCGCCAGCAGTGACAAGTTGGCCTCGAGTCGGGGCACCTCTACCCAACCCACCTCTTCAATGGTTTCCAGAACGCGCTCGCGGCCCGCATCGCGGCTCAGGATCGCGGCTTTCACCAAGCGGGAGACGGGTCCTGGGGTGGCATCGCAAATGGAGATGGCTTCGATGACATTGTCGCGCTTGAGCACATTGCGCACGCCGGCTAAAAACTGCGCTGAATCGATTTGCACCCGGTGGTAGTAGAGGAGCCGCTCAATGATCACGCTCAACGCCACGCCGGCCAAGAGGGTCAGGAGCCAGAAGAGGATCCCAAAACCACCGGCTCCGGTATCGGTCGAAATCGCATTCGGTAGGACCGTGCCGTTGGTGGGCACCACGACCGCCAGCAGGACGGAAAACGTCATGGCCTTCAGCGTGAAGCTTCGCTCCGATACGGGCAATCCCCGATCCCTGCACCAGAACGAGCTCGCCCGGGCGTGTGCATCGGTGCGGTTGGGGAGGAGGACCTAGTGTAGTGTCTCATATTAGTCTTTAACAATTGGTTGGCTCCGTGCCAAAGCTTCCCGGGCTCGGCGGATTTTCTCCAGGATTACCGTTCCTTCAGCCCGCCACTGGTATCGCTGCGGCTTGAGATTCCGCTCGGCA
>SYMJ01000025.1 GCA_005805505.1 Verrucomicrobiales bacterium
AAACCATACAACCTAAAGGGATCGCAGCAACTGTTGTGCCATTTTTATTTTAATCAGGAATTAACGTGATTAACTGACCTGATTGATTCTGAGTCAGGCTCACCGAGGTCATCCTCGAACACGGTTTGAAACCACCCCAGACAGGATGCTTTTGAAGCGGGTGGCGATGAGCTTTCAGTCTATGCCACACGACCGCCTGACTCGGACGGACTTGGGCGCACCTCAGGACGGTGGATTCGACTTCAACCGGTACTCCGGAGCGCCCACGGCACCAGCAGCATCACCGACCGCGTTCGAGCGGAGTATGCAACGCGGCACCCCGAAGCCGACGGCCACCGCTACTGCAGGCCGGCCCCCATATTGATGCCGCCCGGACCCAATGTGTTGTCGGTGGGAAACCAGAATCGCTTCTTTTTCTCGGCTGCGATGCTTTGCGCCTGATTCATCCGCTCCACATGCCCGTCGGACATGACGTAATGCCCCCGTTTGTTGTGCCGAATGGTCAGGGTATGACTGCCGAAGGTGGGCCCGGCCTGACCCGAGTAGTCGTCTTTGGCCATCACCGCTTCCATCAGAAACATGGTCTCGGCCGGAGTCTTGAACGTGCTCGTTTCCTCCTCGTGGCACAGGCCGCAATTCATCGCATAGCTGTAGTCGCGCGTCCCCTTGCGACCGGCGGGTCCTCTCAGGGCGGGCACGGTGATTTTCTTGTTTGAAGTCAGATCCCGTTGGTCGGTGGGGCACAAGTACACCTGCTTGGCACCGACGTACGGAAAGAGCTTTCCGGTGGTGAGATCACCCGCCTTGACGCAAAGCCAATTGCGGAAGGAAGGCATGTGGCCTCGATTATCCGGCGTGTACAACTGGGCTGCCAACCCCATCTGACGGCCATTCGAGAAGCACACCACACCTCGAGCTGATTCTTGGCTTCGAGCCATCGCTGGCAGGAGGAGGCCCGCGAGAACGGCGATGATCGCGATCACGACCAGCAACTCGATCAAGGTGAAGGCACCGTCGCGCTCCCGGGAGGAATTAGACTCAGGGCTGGTTATCACAGACGCGGGGTATCCTGGTTTGCTATTTATCCGAGGCTAATTCCACAAGCACGATCGAACGGCGCAGCCTCGAAAACTCACAAACCACCAACACCACCGCCCAGCGGGTTAACGCCAACCGTTCCTCTCGGGCCCTCCGCGATCAAAGGCCTAGCTGGGCCCTGAAGATTCCCAGCACGGCCGAAAGCAGAATGACAGCACCGCTGGGCCACCGGCCCCAGCGCATCAAACCGAAGGCCACCACTAAGATGATCAAGGCAGGCCCATCCACCCGGCCATCGGCAGTGCCCAGAGCCGACACTCCTAAACCCCAGGCGAGGTGCATGATCATGCCCACCACCCCGGCCGAAACGACGCCCATCCACCGTTCCCAGTGCTTCAAGCCCTGCAGGCGCTCCACCCACGGAGCCCCGAGAAAAATCCAAAGGAAGCTCGGGAAAAAGGTCGTCCATGACGTCAGTCCAGCGCCGAGGATTCCGGACATCCAGGGAGACAAGGAGCCCGGCTGGTGCCAGGCACCCAAAAACCCGATGAATTGCAGGACGATGATCAACGGACCCGGCGTGCTTTCCGCGAGAGCCATTCCCGCCATCATTTCAGAGCTGGAAACCCAATGGAACTGCTCGACCGCTTGCTGCGCCACGTAAGGCAGAACGGCGTAGGCTCCACCGAAAGTGATCACGGAGGCTCCACTAAAAAATACCCCCTCCCTCACCAGCACATGCCCTGCTCCCAACCAGGCCGCCACCAAGCCCACCGGCAGCCACCACAAGACCATGCAAACGAGAAAGACTCGAACCGAGCGCTTCCAGTCCGTCCGTGGTGTCGACGACGGGGCACTGGGGCGCTCCCCGACGGCGGACGGCGGAGAAACCGGCACGGCCGGCCGAATCCCTTGCCATAGAAGGCTGATCACAAACGCCATCAAGAGCAGGACCGGGAACGGTAGACCCCAGCGCATTCCAAGCCAGGTTCCCAGGGCCATCAGCCAGAGTTTGGGGGTTCGCAGCCACCGAGTTGACAGGCGGATCAGGGCGACACCAATGAGCGCCACCACCGCCGGCTGAAGACCTTGCAGCGCGGCGCTCACCCAAGGAACCGCACCCCAGAGGGCATATCCCCAACTCAGGACCAACAGCAAGATCGCCGCCGGCAAGACAAACAATGTACCGGCCACAATCCCGCCCCGGGTTCCGTGCAACCACCAACCGAGATAGGTCGCCAATTGTTGAGCCTCCGGGCCTGGGAGCAGAATACAGAACTGCAGCGCATGCTGGAATCGGCTCTCATCGACCCATCCCCTCTTTGCCACCAACTCCTCGTGCATCAGGGAAATTTGCCCGGCGGGTCCGCCGAAACTGAGGCAGCCAATTTTCAGCCAGAGACGACAGGCTTCGCGAAAAGTGGGGCGCTGGAGCGGCACGACCGTCGGATTCACTCGACGCGACCCGGTTCACGAACTCCGGTGCCAATTCGCTGAAGTCGCTTGTCCCCGAGTTCGACCCGCGCCGCCTCGGCCAAGGCCATCAATCGGTCTCGGACTTCTGGATGCTGGGCAATCACGTTGACGCGCTCTGCGGGATCGCGCTGGAGGTGGTACAGTTCCAGGCCGACCGGCAGCTGCTGATACCGACCCGCCATCCCGTTGGTTCCACCGGGTTTGCCGGCCAACGTTTGCGAGGTGTGCGGGAAGAAGAGTTTCCAATCGCCACTGCGCACGGCCAACAAATCTCCCTGATTGTAGTAAATGAAGTAGGCTGA
Organism: Verrucomicrobiales bacterium; assembly: GCA_005805505.1. Classification (GTDB taxonomy): domain Bacteria; phylum Verrucomicrobiota; class Verrucomicrobiia; order Limisphaerales; family UBA9464; genus SXXZ01. Next base: position 2,817 of record SYMJ01000025.1, read on the forward strand.
GTGAGGATTGGTGGCTCCACGATCTCCTCGCAAAATGGGCCAGACATCCAGGCCGTCGATCTTGCGCGGCGGCAGGGCCGCCCCGGCCAAGCGAGCCACGGTCGGCAGCACATCAATGGTCATAAGGGGCGTGTCACTGGTGCGCCCTCGGGGAATATGACCGGGCCATTGCATCACGCAGGGCACCCGGATTCCGCCTTCGAAACTGGTCCCCTTCCCTTCGCGAAACGGACCGGCACTGCCGGCGTGCTCGCCGTAGCTCAGCCAAGGGCCGTTGTCGGAGGTGAAGACGACGAGGGTATCCTTCTCCAAGCCATTCTGCCTCAGGGCCTTGAGCACCTCGCCCACCGACCAGTCGATTTCTTCGATAACATCCCCATAGAGCCCTTGCCGAGACCGCCCGGCAAAACGCGATCCGACAAAGATGGGAACGTGCGGCATGGAATGGGCCAGATAGAGGAAGAAGGGCGCCCGGGCACTGCGTTGGATGAACGAGACCGCCCGCTCGGTGTAGCGGCGGGTCAACTGGGATTGATCGGGAGTTTCCTCGATCACCCGATCCCCATCGATCAGCGGCAACGGCGGGTAAGCCCCCTTGGCGGCATTGGCGTTCTGGGGCCACATATCGTTGGAATACGGAAGCCCGAAGTATTCATCGAACCCCTGTCGTGTCGGCAGCAGTTCGGTCGGGCGACCTAGATGCCATTTGCCGACGATGGCGGTGGCGTATCCGCGAGGTTTAAGCACCTCCGCGAGGGTCCTCTCCTCCGGATTCAGTCCGGTTTTCGAATTGGGGCCCAGCGCTCCGTGGATGCCGAGACGGTTGGGATAACAACCGGTCAGAAGGGCGGCCCGCGAAGCCGAGCAAACGGCCTGCGCCACATAGAACGAAGTAAAACGGGTTCCGTGCCGAGCGATGCTGTCGATGTTCGGAGTGCGAATCTTCTTCGCCCCGAAGCACCCCACGTCGCCCCAGCCCAAATCATCGCAGTAAATAAGGACCACGTTGGGCGGCCGCTGTTCCTTCGCCAACGCTGTCGTTGCCCATGCACAAACCGCGATCCAGAACGGGAAGTAGAATCGGGAAATCATGCCGCGATCTTTCCGAAACCCAAACGGCATGGAAAGCGCCAATAGAAAGAGCTCTTTGTGCACAACGGTTCCCATCGACGGACCGGCCGTTTACGGCAATTCTGCTCGTTCAGCTCCGACGCATGAAGCCGACCCCCATCGAACTCCTGGCCACAGTCCTGTTTTGTCTGGCGGTCCTTCACACGTTTTCTGTCAAACGGTTCGCCACCTGGGCGCACCACCAGCCCAAGGGTTCGGTTCAAGAAACAGTGCTCCATTTCCTCGCAGAAACGGAAGTGGTGTTTGGACTTTGGGCCGCGGTGCTGTTCTTCGGCATCGCCCTCCTCAGCCAGTCGATGCAGCAGGCTGTCCATCACATCGATAGTCTCAACTTCACTGAGCCGAAATTCGTGTTTGTCGTGATGGTGATGGCCGCGACCCGACCGGTGGTGACGTTGGCTGAATCACTCATCCTGATGCTGGCCCGACTGATTCCACTGCGCGAGGGGTTGTCGTTTTATATCGCAGCGCTCTCATTCGGCACGCTCCTGGGTTCCTTCATCACAGAACCGGCGGCCATGACGCTGTTGGCCATCCTGCTCAAACACCGTTATTTCGATCGCGGCATCCGTCCCAAACTCGCCTACGCCACCCTCGGTTTATTATTCGTCAACATTTCCATTGGGGGCACGTTGACTCACTTCGCCGCACCGCCGGTGCTCATGGTGGCGTCGAAGTGGAACTGGGATACGGCTTACCTCTTCACCCACTTTGGATGGAGGGCGGCTGCGGCCTGTCTGACGTCCACGTTGATGGTGAGCTGGATCTTCCGCAAAGAGTTGAGTCAGGTGCCCGTCCAAAATCGACGGGAAGACCGAATCCCGATCTGGCTCACCCTGACCCATCTGGCCTCGCTGGGAAGTGTGGTCGCCTTCGCCCACCACCCGGATGTTTTCTTCGGCGTCTTCATGATTTTTCTGGGAGTAGTCTACGCCACCCTGCCCCATCAAGATGGGCTGAAGTTCCGTGAGGGCCTGTTGGTGGGATTCTTCCTCGCTGGCTTGGTCACGCTCGGTTCCCTGCAATCCTGGTGGCTCAAGCCGCTAATCACTGGAATGGACGGCGTGACACTTTATTTCGGCGCCACCGCACTGACGGCCATTACGGACAACGCGGCCCTCACCTACCTGGGTTCGCTGGTGGAAGGCATTAGCGACACACTGAAATACGCCCTGGTTGCCGGTGCGGTGACGGGCGGCGGATTGACGGTGATCGCCAACGCGCCCAATCCCGCCGGAGCCGGCATCCTGCAAAACTCCGAGGCGTTCAAGGAAACCGGCATCAGCCCGGTCGGACTCCTGCTTGGAGCTCTGCCGCCGACCGTAGTGGCGATCGTGTTCTTCTGGTTCGTCGGGCAACCCTGAATTCGTCTTCAGCGGAGGGCAGGGCCGAATTGGCGTTGCGAGTGGCGGGCGGACGGCTCGGAGATCCGTCCCTACCTCGGAGGCTCTTTGGACGACATCCGGGCTACTTTCCATAAACTCCACCTCACCCGAACACCTCCGAGGTGGGGCGATTTCTCCGAAAGCGCCAACGTCAGCAGACACGGGCCGCTCGGAGATCGATCCCTACCTAGGGAGCGTGTTCGATGCTAAAGTTCTGACCGTTGCTCAGGGGAGAGTTCGAGTGGAATCTTCGGACTCGCCTTAGCCAAAAGAGGACACAGTCGTTTGATTTTGATGAAAAATTAATTGAAACACTACTCTGGCGGCTACCGCGGCTGCCAGGGTTGGATCCATGCAGCGGCCGTCTCGCCCTTGCGGTAGGGATTGGCGATTTTCTTCGACGATTGGACCACGGCTCGCACGTAAAGTTCGTCGCCGCGGGCGGTGTATTCAGCGCGGTTTCCTACCACGACCGAGAAGGTCTCGCCGATTTGGTCACTGTAGCGCTGGGTAGCCCGCACCGGCTCGCCCTTGGCTGACACCACCGGAGAGCGACTTGCATCGAAGCCTTTGCGGGTGCCAATGAACCGAATGGTGTAAGTCACGCTAGGCTCGGCTTCCACTTCGATGCGCATCGTGTTGCCCGTTCGCTGAATTTGACGCAAGGACACGCCGCTGCTGGAGTAGAACTCACCCGCCTCCATCGCGAGGACGATCGAAGCCGGCTCCAACCGTTCAGAACGCACCATCACCCAACCGCGCCCGTTGTTGCTCTTGCCCACCCTATGGCTGTGGTAGTGATGCGAGTCGTCCACCGCCAAACCATACATGAGTGGGAGGTCGAGTTTGCCGATGCGCCAAGCGAGGAGGATATCCCACATCCGCTCCAGTCCGGCATGGGTGGTATCCCCTTCGTTGTGCGTGGACGGATGACCATTGTAGACCTCGAAGAAGCGCTCCCCTTTCACCTGCATCAAGTCTTCGGCGGTGATTCCCCAGCCGAAATTGGGATGGTTGATATGCGGGAACATGGGCTGGCCGGTCTGGCGGCGCTGCTCCAGCACCGCATCCACCCCGCGCTGCATCACGTCGAGCACATTGGTGCCACCCTTCGCCGAGATCTTCTTGCGGAGGTTGGTGGCGTTGATGTGCACCGGAAATGACAGGTATCCGCTGGTGATTTCCTCTGAGGGAATCATCAAGAAACGCCCCGGCTCCTCCAACAGCCCTCGAAACTCTTCCAGCGTCTTCAACCGATACTGGTTGGTGCCGTGGTGATCGCGCCGCATCAGCCAGTCGGCCCCAAAGCGACGACGATTCTTCTCGAGGGCCTCAGGGAAATGGTTTTTCTGAGACTCCTTCACCCACTGCTCGCCTTCCAGCATCCGGTTGTGATCGGACAGGGCGAGAAAGTGGTAACCGTGTTCCTTATACCAATCGGCGATGGATTCTGGGAAATCGTCGCCGTCGCTCCACAGCGAATGGGTGTGGAGATTTCCCTTCCACCAGCGAGCCTCGGCGGCCGACGCCAGTGGCACGATGGCCAGCAGGCCGGCGACAACCGAGACCGCAAGGCCCAGAACACTGCGACCCGGGGCGAATCGTCGATGGATCATGCCTGTGAGCCTGCGAAGGCTCCCGCCGAGAGAGCAAGCGGGTTCTGGCTTCGGTTTTGGTTTCGCAGAAATCTAAGGCCTGTCAGCCTGCAAACCATGACCCCGGCCCACCGCGACGATACTCCGGCCGAGCCCTTGTCCGACTCGCCTCCAGCGGGCACCCGGCGTCCCCGCATTGGCATCCTCGGTCTGGGGTTGATGGGCTCGGCCTTCGCCGACCGCCTGCTGCGCACCGGCCACGAAGTACTTGTCTGGAATCGCACGCGAGACAAGGCCGATGCGCTGGTCGAGGCCGGTGCCCGCTGGACCGACCGACCGCTGCGGGATTGCGACACGGTACTGGTATGCCTCTATACCGACGAGGTGGTCCGCTCGGTGCTCGAATCGATGCGCGCGGACTGGCGACCCGGACTGGAGGTCATCGACACCACCACGGGCGATCCCGGGGCGGCTCATGCGATGGCCGCCGACCTGGAAGTCTGCGGAGTCTCGTACCAAGAGGCCCCGGTCTCAGGATCGAGCGCTCAAGCGAGGGACGGGCTGGCCACGGTGTTCGTGGGCGGCACCTCCGAGGCGTTCGAGCGGCAGTCAACGCTCTGGCCGATGCTCGGCGCCCGGGTGCTGCACTGCGGTCCTTGCGGCAACGCCTCACGTCTCAAGCTCATCACCAACCTGGTGCTCGGGCTCAACCGACTGGCTCTGGCCGAAGGCCTCGCCTACGCCGAGGCAATGGGTGTGGAGGGAACGGTGGCCCTGGAGGCCATGAAGGGATCGATGGCCTATTCGCGGGCCATGGACGCCAAGGGGACCAAGATGCTCCAGCGCGACTACACCCCGCAGGCCCGGCTATCCCAGCACCTGAAGGACCTGAGACTCATCCTGGAGAGCGCCCGGAAGGCCGGTCTAGAACTGCCACTGGGATCTCTCCATGCACGCCTTCTCGAGTCGGCCGAGTCGGCCGGGATGGGCGATCTCGACAACAGCGCGGTGATGGAACTCCTGCGACTCAGGACCGATTCCCAAAAGACATGATCGCACCGCTGTCACCGTTGGCCCGATGGGGCGTCCTGGCCACCGCGATCCTCGCCCTGCTCTTCGACGGCGTGGAACTGGGTTTGATGCCGGTGGCCTCGCTGTCCGTATCAAAGTCCCTCCTCGGGGCCGCCTACACCCCGATGCTCGGGGGCGACTGGTTCGCTCGCTTCACCGCCGCGCTGATGCTGGGTGCGGCGGTCGGTGGCATCGTGCTGGGTGGATTGGGCGACCGGATTGGCCGTACCCGCGCACTCGGGGTGAGCGTTCTGTTTTATTCGATCTTCGCCGGCCTGGGGGCCTTTGTGGAAACCCAGGGCCAGATGCTGGTGCTTCGGTTCCTCGTGGGGTTGGGCGTCGGCGGGGTCTGGCCCAACGCGGTGTCCCTGGCGGTCGAGTGCTGGCCCGACAAGTCCCGACCAATGGTCGCCGGCCTGATGGGTGCCGCCTTGAACGGCGGCATCCTGCTGCTCTCGCAAGTCGTGCGGGTCTGGACACTGACTCCTGACTCGTGGCGCTGGCTCTTCCAATGGGGTGCCCTGCCCGCGGCGCTGGGCCTGGCGGCGTTGACGGTGGTGCCCGAGTCGCCGGTCTGGCAAAGCCGTCGGACCGGAGCGATTTCCGGGGCGAATCCGGCATCCCCGCAACGCATCCCGGTGCTGCGCACCTTGTTCTCTCCGCCCCTGTTGAAAACCACGCTGATCGGGATCCTGATTGGATCAATCCCATTGGTGGGGGCCTGGTCGGCCAGCAAATGGATGATCCCCTGGGCCGATGCGGTGGCAGGTGCCTCGGCCCCGGGCTACAAGGCCTCGGCGCAGGGCTATTGGGCACTCGGGGCGGTGTTGGGGAGCTTCTGTGGCGCACAAATCGCCCAATCGCTGGGCCGGCGTCGCGCCTATGCGTGGATGAGTCTCGGCTCAGCGGTCTTGACCGAGGTGCTCTTCCTGGGAACCCGTCCGCTGGACCCGGGATTCCTGCCGACGGTCTTTGCCCAGGGCTTCGTGGCCACGCTGTTCTTCGGTTGGCTCCCGCTCTACCTGCCGGAACTCTTCCCGACCGAGGTGCGCGCCGCCGGCAGCGGCATCGCCTACAATGTCGGCCGCTTCATCACGGCGGCTGGGGTGCTGGCCGCCGGCGGCCTCTTTGTCGCCCTCGGCGGTTCCTATCCCCGCATCGGTGCTGCCTGCGGGGTGGTCTATCTTTTGGGCATCGTTGCCATCCGTTGGGCCCCGGACACCACCGGCCGCGGCCTGATCCATTCCAAAACCTCCTCCCCGTCAACGCCATGAACTGTCCCAGACCTCATCCCGCCCGAACCGACCGGCGGGGTTTCCCGGCATGGAAAACCCTCCGCGCTGCCCTACTGCTGGCCGCCGTTTCGGTGTGGGCCTCCGACTTCGAAGACCCCAACGCCGACCGGGAAGCGATGCCCACGGTGCCGCCGGGCTTCGAGATCACTACCTTCGCCCGTGAACCGCTGGTCCGTCAGCCCTGCTCCATGGCCTTCGACCTGCGGGGCCGGCTGTGCGTGGGCATGGGTCCGCAGTACCGCAATCCGACACCCAAGACACCCGGCGACAGCGTGGTCTGGGTGCTCGACACCGACGGCGACGGCAAGGCCGACCAGACCAAAGTCTTCGCCACCGGGTTCAACGCCATCCAGGGCCTCGCCTGGCGCGGTGGCGACCTCTGGGTGGCCAATGCGCCCGACCTGACCCTTGTCCGAGACCTTGACGGTGACGACGAGGCCGACGAGTACGTGCGCCTCTACACCGACCTCGGGAACCTCGAGCACGGCTTGCACGGCCTCAATTGGGCCCCGGACGGCAAGCTCTACATGAGCAAGGGCAACTCCAAGGGATTGTCCCAGCCGGGACGGATCGCCCCAAAGGCCTTCCGAGATCTCTGGGGCGTCACCGCTCCGCCAGGTTCGCCCGATTATCCTGCCGCGCGGACCTTCGCCAAGGGTCACTATGAGAAGAACTACCACGACCCGGAGGACGACTGGGGACGTGAGGGCGGCGTGCTGCGCTGCGATCCCGACGGCCGGAATCTGGAGATCGTCTCCCGGGGTTCGCGCAATCCCTGGGACATCACCTTCGACACCGGGTTCCATTGGCTCGGCACCGACAACGACCAGACCACCGGCGACCGGGTTTTCATGCCCTTCCCAAGGGCGCACTTTGGCTGGAACCATCCGTGGAGCGCCCACTGGGGCACCGAACCCCACGCCCCCTCCGCACCGGTGAGCGGTCCGCTCTTCGAGGGTTCGGGCACGGGCATCGTCTTCGGAGATTCGGCGGCATTCCCAGCGTCCCATCGCGGCGTCTTCTTCATCAACGACTGGCTGCGCAAGACCACCTTTGTGTGGCGTCCCCGTTGGGAGGGGGCCCTGATGCGACCCGACGGCGGCGACTGGAAACCGTTCATCGAGGGCGGCCGCGGGCTCTTCCGACCGACGGACCTCGAGTTCGGGCCCGACGGCGCGTTGTGGATGCTGGGTTGGGGCCGCGGTTACGGCGCGGAATACCGCGATGGCCAATTCGTCAGCGAGGGGCGCGTCTTCCGGATCACCGCCGTTCGCTCCGGTGGGGCGAAGGCGCTTCCTGCCAGTCCCAACACGCCGCCCGCCCATCGCTCGCTGGACCGATTATTGGAAGCCTTCGACTCCCCGCTGCCCGTCCGCCGGGTCGAGGCACAGGAAGAATTGCTGCGCCGGGGCCCGACGGTGGCCCCAGCCCTGCGCAAGGCTCTCTCCAAGACCACGCTATCCGAAGGCCGGCAAACCTGGGCTACCTGGACCCTGGGCCGCATCGCCGAACGCGATCCGGCAGGCGATGCTTGGTTCGAACGTCAGGCCGCCGACCCCAAGGCGTCCTTAAACCTGCGCCTCCAGTCGGTGCGGATCGTGGCCCACCGACGCGCGGCCCGTCCGGCGTCCGAGGTGCTGCCTGCTGCCATTGTGTCGCTGCTAACCGATCGCGAACCCCGTCTGCGCTTCGAAGCGGTCCAAGCGCTGGGTCGCGTGCCCACGGCCTCGGCCCGATCGGCCGTTCCCGCCCTGCTCGAAGCCCTGGCTCGCGAGACCGATCCAACGGTGTTCTATGCCGGATGGCAGACTTTGCGGGTGCTGCAGGATCCCGGAGCGCTGCGCCCGTTGCTGGCCGATGCGCGGCCGGGAGTCCGTCGGGCAACCCTGCTGGCCCTGCTCGAAGACCACGCCTTGCCCGAGGCCGATGTGCGCCGCCTCTCGGCGGACACCGATCCCGCCGTGAAGGCCATCGCGAACCGATGGATCGAGAAGGCTACCGGCCAAGGCCTCTCCCTGATGGTCCGAGGCCGTCCGCTGGGCGGTGCGTCGGGCGACCTAAATGGCGCCTCCGATCTTGGCACCGAGCCGAAGCACCTTTATTCGGCGAAGATGTCCATGCCGGCACCGCCCAACCGGGAGACCTCGGTGGCTCTGGCGCTCGAGCGCTTTCAAGATGGCGATCCGCACCGCGGGGCTTGGCTCTTCCACCACCCGCAAGGTGCCGGGTGCTTCCAGTGCCACCGGCTCGACGGCCACGGCCAAAGCTTTGGCCCGGACCTGTCGGTGGTCGGGGCGCGCGCCCCCGTGCAGCACCTCGTGCAGTCGATCCTCGAACCCAACGCTGTCATCACGGAGGGGTTCAGCCTGCAGCGGGTCGAAACCGCCGACACCGAGCTTTCGGGCATCCTGCTCGAGGAAAGCGGCCTCAGCGTGACGCTGGGATTGGCCAACGGCCGTCGCGAGACGATTCCGAAGTCTAAAATCACCACCCGAGGGGCCTCGGCACAATCGGCCATGCCGGCCTATGACACCGTCCTTCCGGCCCAGGCGGTCGCCGATCTCGCCGTTTACCTCGCCCGTCAGGGACAAAAGGACCAGACGGGTAATCCAGGGGCTTCCGGGATCGCCGATATCCTGGCCTTCTCCGAGAGCCCGGGTCGACTGCAGCTCACCCGGGGCGGGCAGCCCATGGGGGACTATGTCCACCAGGATGAGCAGATCCTGCGACCGCACTTCGCCAACCTCCACGCTCCCGGCGGCCATCGCGTGAGCCGCAACCACCCGCCGCGCCCGCCGCTCGACGCCGAGGACCACGACACCATGCATCCCGGGCTATGGCTGGCCTTTGGCGACATCAACGGTGTGGATTTCTGGCGCAATCGCGGCCGCATCGTGCATCGCGGATTCGCCCGACGGCCGGAGGACCGCGACGGGCAACTCACCTTCGCCACCGACAACCAGTTGATCGATGCGCAGGGCGCCGTGATCGGCGATCTCAGATACCAAATCACCTGCCTCGCGCAACCCGGGGCCACGGTGCTGCTCTGGGAGGCCACCTTCCGAAGTGATGTGGGGGACCTCGTGTTCGGGGATCAAGAGGAGATGGGCTTCGCCGCCCGCGTGGCCACACCACTGACGGAGAAGAATGGCGGACTCCTCACCAGCAGCGAAGGTCGGACCTCGGCAGCGGCGACCTGGGGACGGGCGGCAACCTGGTGCGACTACTCCGGCACCGTGGACGGGCATCGATTGGGCATCCAACTCGTGGCCGATGCGTCCAACTTTCGGCCCAGTTGGTGGCACAATCGCGATTATGGGGTGTTCGTGGCCAACCCGTTCGGCCGTGAAGCCATGAAGCAAGGCACCAAGAGCCGTGTGACCGTGACCCGCGGGGAACCGTTCACCCTGAGGTTCGGGGCCATCTTGCACGCCGACAGCACCACTCCGCCCGAAGCCCGGGCCCGCTGGTGCATCCCCCCGCCCGAAAAGCGCTGAACGAACAGAAATACGCTGAAGAAGTAGCAACCGAGCGTCTACTTGGTGACTTCCACCGACGCGGCGTGCTGCCGGCGGCGGAGGACCGCCCACGGGTCCTGAGGCTGATCCTTCGGATCGACGTACCGGTCCAGGTCGCGCAGGGCGATGGCGCGGTAGCCGTTGTCCTTTAGCCAGTGCATGTACTCGCGGAAGCGCTCCAGCGGCGTGTTCACCCAAGGATGATCCCGGTCGGGGACGCCATGAAATTGGAGGATCGCGATGCGACCGCCCCGCCCCTGCTCCGCGGCCCGGCGGAAGTTCTCCAGCGTCCAAGTGGGTCGGGCGTCGCCCGTCGTGGGAATGAGCAGCGGATGATCCCATTCCGGTTCGTAGGCCACACCTCGGCCGGTCTCGTAGGCGAACTCCGGCTGAGCGCCCCGGCGAGCCCAGCGGAACCCCATCTCCTGGAGCAACGGAATCGCCCGGGGATGGATCGCATTCCCTGGGTAAGCGAAGCTCCTCGGCTTAGGAATACCATGCCGCACGCACTGCTCGTCGATATGGGTGAGTTCCTCGCGCAGTCGGCCGAGAAGGTCGGGGCCAATGGCCATATGACTGCGGGTGTGGTTGCCCACCTCGAAGCCGTCCCGGTGCAACTCGGCGATCTGAGCCCAAGTCATGTAATCGGCCTTGTTGGTCGGGAAGCTAAAACCCTCGGTGATGAAGAAGGTCCCCCCGAAGCCCAGTTCTTTGAGCAGCGGACGCACGTTGCCGTGCAGCGAGGCCACCGAGTCGTCGAAGGTCAGCACCACGAGCTTGTCGGGAATGGGTTGCCTGCTGCTGACCTGAGGGATAGGGCGGGCCAAGAACTCCGGCCGGAGCCGCTGCAGTTCGGCGGCGGGATCTTCTCCTTCGTAGAACCACACCCAACCGCGAGCCTCACGCGTTTCGCCGGGCGGGCAATCCGTCAACCGCGGATCGGCGTGGATGCACGGCACCAAAGGGTTCTGCCACACCCGGTTCAAACCGTCCCAGGCGGTGATCACCCAACGGCGTCCGCTCGCATCCGACGCGGCCGCAAACGGGGCTTCGAGGATCCTCCGACCCGCCGCGGCGTTGGTGAACCCAGTGGCCTGCCCGAGCATCACACAAACCTGGGCGCTGAGTTGCCGCAACGCCTGCGTACCGCCATTGCGCACCCACCATTGGAACTCCGCGTGGCGCACATCCGATTTCACCCGCACCCCAAAGGCGACCCCGTCGGGTAGCGTCCGTGTCATGGTGAGCGAACCGTCAGCCCGTCGACTCCATTCCACCGGTTCCAAACGCTGACCCACCTTTTCCCAGATCGTCGGAACATGCTGGTGGGCGAGGTAATTCAGTCCCAGGTGAGACCAAATGGCCTCCGGGACATCGACCACCACATAGCCGCCGCCTTGCCACGGGGTGAACAGGCTGACCTTGGTATCGCGCTGCGGATGAATCGCGCCCTCAAAAAATCCCAACCGCGGATGCCGGCCACCAGGATACGGCAGCAGTCGGATCGGTCCGTCGGCATTGGTGAACCCTGTTGAGCCGGGTCCGACCGAAGACGCCTCCGACAGCGCGCCCCACTGCTTCACCGCCGCCGCGATGACCTCATCTCCCAACCCCGTGGCAGCGCGGACCTCGGCCGACGTGAACCGGTGGGAACGAATCATGTTCTCCAACCACTCGGCCTGATCGACCGCGCCTTGAGGAGGCCGCACCGTCGAGGCCTGCGGTTCTGCGACGGCCGCGCCGCTCCAAACCAGCGACAGCACCAAGGAAAGCCAGCCAAGCCTCGTGCGGATTCTCAAAGGATTCATGTTGGGGAAGACCTCTCTATCGACCAAACCCCGCTCGCCCGCCAGCCTGAATGCCCGGCAACGGGACAGCGCTCGGCGCACGGAGCGGCCTGACCACACTGTTCTTAAGGCCTTTGCGATGCTGATGTGCGTAGTCTCCCACGCATCGCTCCCCTGCACCGCCTCGGACTCACTCGGAAAAGCCGGATCCAAAATCACGATTGAGCCAGGGTTCCTTGGACAACCCTCGGCAAGGTCAACACAGCAGCTCCAGATTGGGGGCCGTCTAAATCGAAAGAGTGTCCAGCAACTTCGCGACGATTTCTCTGTCGCTGACACTGGTTCTAATCGAGGCATCGAGGTTAGGCATGCACAGCATTGTTTCTATGACAGCATTTCCGGTTTAATCCAAGACAACCCGCATTCTGCATGGACCCCAGGGACTCCAAATCGAGATGGCGAAGGATGAGATTCAAAAGAGCGCTTATCTGGCGGCGTCTGAAAATCTGAAACAAGTATGGTCAGACTTTCAGCAACGCACACCGGAGGCTCCGGTGTTGAACGACGGCGGCGGTCGAGCAGAAAGAGGGTAGAACCCGCAGAGAGGAGCGTGTCAGACGCCGGCAAAGGGCTTCACCAAGCTCATCCGGAACGCCGACGAACCTCAGATGCTGCAATCGACCGGAAACCCGCACGGCCGATTCATCCGCCTAACCAAATACAGATGAATCCGCCCTGCCGCTGCGCTCATCCAGACACAGTTAGCCGTTGACATCCGCTTATTTTGTAAGTTGATTAGAAACTCTCCCCTGAAAGATGTTTATAAAGCTTAAGAAACTAATTTTTTCTCTGCTCGTTGCCGGCGCATGGAGTTCGCTCGTTCAAGCGCAGATCGTCCTCGAAACCGATCCAACCATCCCGCTCAATGACTATGTTTCCCTGGGAGAGTTTGAGACTCCCGGAGCGCTGGACGGCTGGAACTCCGCCGGTGGAGGCGCCAATCCACGGCTCCTAGTGGCCAACGGTGCCTTGAAAATTACGACCACGGCGGGCGATCCTTGGTTTTTTCGCTCCGGTCTGCAAGGCATCGCACCCGAATTCACGATCGCGGAGGTCCGTTTGAAGAAGGTTAGCGGTTCCAGTTCAAATTGGGAATTGTTCTACGGCTTGACCGGCGCTGGTAGTTTCTCTGGTGCTCGACGCTTGGGCTACGCCCTCCCCGACGACAACGAGTACCATATTCTCCACTTCAATATGACCGAGGCGCTCGGGGGCGGTTCCCTGACCGATTTCCGGATTGATGCCGGTGATGGCGCCGGCAACGTCGCCGAGATCGATTATGTCCGAATCGGGCGAATCGCCCCGGATACCGACGCCGACGGCCTCCCCGACAGCGTGGAGACCAAGACAGGAATCTACGTTGACGCGCGCAATACCGGTTCCGACCCCGCCAAAGCGGATACGGACGGGGATAAGGTCGATGATGGGACTGAGGTTCGATTTGGAACCGATCCTAATAACAAGGACAAGTTCCCGGTCCCCTCTATCAAGTATCCCATTAGCGAGGCCACCTACATTGTCACTGTAAAGTCAGTCGCAAACACGCCGACCGTTAATCTCGGAAACGCCACGTCATTCTCCGTTGCGCCACCCCTGCCAGCCGGGCTGACGTTGAACGGGAATTCCGGGCTCATTTCCGGAACTCCCACCGTGGTCAGTGAAGGTAAGGATTACGTGGTAACCGCCAACTTCCCGGGTGGGATCACCGCGGCTGCCACCGTGCGGATCGAGGTCAGAGCTCCCTTTATCGAATTCGCCGTGGATCGGTTTTCGTTTCCCCCTGGCGCTAAGATAGCCGCGTTTGCACTCGTCGCGAGCGGCCCAGCTCCCAAGAGTCTAACGATTGCCCCGAGCTTGCCGACGGGACTCGCTTTTGATTCAACGACGGGGGAAATCAGCGGAACTCCCGAGGCCTATTCGGCCGTTCGCACCTACACAGTAACCGCCACCTACACCGGGCATCCCAACGCCACCACCGCGGTCAATATCTCGGTGCTGGAAACTCCCACACTTAGCCTCGATCCCGCCGAGGCTCTACTTGGGTTTGAGAGCCTAGGGGAATTCAACGACGACTCGGATCTAGCCAACTTCAGCATTCGAAATGGCCTCGCCGCTTTGACCATTGCTGATGGGGCACTTCAGGTGCAGACCACCGGCGGCGATCCGTTTTTCGGTCGGACTATACCCTTGGGAACCGATTACCGCATTCTCGAGTTTCGGATGAAGATCACAGAAGGTTCACCTTCACCGATGCGTTTCTATTGGGCGGAAAATACCGATGGTCGTCGCAACCTAGCCGAGCTGACGGCACATTCAATTACTGAGCTCGCGACCGACGGTGAATTTCATGTCTACCGGGTGGATTTTCGACAAGCTACGGAAGGCTCGCTCAGCGTCCTTCGGATCGATCCCGGCAACGGTGAAGGAAGCTCGCTGCAACTCGATTACCTGCGCCTCGGAGGTTTCACCCCGACCTTGTCGATTGCAACAGAAGCCGGCGGCAAGCTCCGCCTGAGTTGGCCGGCAGCGGTAACTCAATCCGGATACAAACTCCAGTCCACGACCAGCATCGGTGCCAATTGGACGGCTGACGCCACCGCGGTGGAGACCGCCGGCAACCGCTCTTCCGTAGTGATCACCGGAGATGGTTCAGCTCGGTTATTCCGCTTGGCGAAGTAGCCGCGGATAATAGACGTGTCGGGCGCTTGAGGGTGCCGCCTTTTCATAGGGCAACCCTTCAAAGTTCAGCAGTTCGGCGGCTCCTCCTGTGGGTCGCCAGCCTTTCCGCCGAGTAGGGTAGGCGAGACTGGGAGAGCGGATTTAAACAGACCGCAGTTGTCAGTTTCCGATCCCAGTCTCGCCCCCCATCAAACTGGACAGGCGGTTTTCCCGCATCCAGCCCTCGGAAGGTCATTCATCGCTGTCGCTTCAACGTTTTGGTTTCCACGCCACACGCCGAGGCATACGGAATAGGCCAAATCGCTCATGGAGATCTTCGAGGCGGCCCAACACGTCCAAACCCCCGACGGTTGGCAATCCTCACATTGAATTAGATTCAAGAAGACGGCACGCGCTTCTTTTACCTTTTAAATTAATCTAGAGAACTGAGCGGAAGCCCATCATTATAGTTTTATCGACAGCTTACCTGTTGCGCCTCTGCGGAAAACTGCGTAATTCTCAAATATTAGTTTAGACGACCGCCCTGCAGAGTGCTGGGCATAATTCGCAAAACGATCTTAAACTCGTAAAACACAATCCAACCAAGCACGTGAAAAAGTATATTACCACCCGTACTTTTCACTTTTGATTTTTCACGGAAATATTAACCTGCAATTCTGCATCCTCAAGCTCCCCAAGCTTGCCTATTTGATACGCTCTCTAGGCGAGTATTATTGAAATTAAACCAACTTATGCATCCGCACAAAGCCACTCAGCATGGCCAGAACTACTCGCATAAAGCGTTGTGGACCTCTGCATTCACCCTCATTGAATTGCTGGTTGTTATAGCCATCATAGCGATTCTTGCCGGGATGCTTTTGCCTGCGCTAGGTCAGGCTAAAAAAAGAGCCTCTACGACCCAGTGTCGAAGTAATCTCAAACAAATCGGATTGGCGGTTTTTATGTATGGCGATGACCAGAATGATGCAATGCCTTACGCTTGGTGGTACAACGCTAACGGCGACTCTGCCGACATAAACAACTTCCACTACTTGCTCCAGCCCTACTTCCGTAATCAGGCTTTTAAATCTGGTACTCGTACCACTAACAGTGATTTCGCGACCTTAATTTACCCGTGCCCAGACAGGCTTAAAGAAAACCATTATCGAAACTTTCGCAACTATGTTTCCGGTGTTCCAGGAAACCCCTGGAAAATCAGTTACGCTTTGAGCCAGTTCACCCTCAAAAGTTTTCCGTCCTCCGTCACCAGCCCCAAGACCGAAAAACTCGGAGGAGTGCCCAATCCAAGTTTAACTTTGGCCGGTAGCGATGTTTCATTAGACCTCAACCATCCAGCGATCGTCAATCTCGGCGCAGGATCGGATGGTCTTTTCGATATTGGATACCGGCATGGGTCTCGGCACCCAATCGGAGGGGCCAACGTTTTGTTCTTTGATGGTCATGTGTCTACCTTCACCCGGCGTCAGACAAACAATATTATTATAAACTGGAAGCAATATTCGCCCTAATTTTCCAGAAGGGATTCGTAAAAATAAACTGACCTATTGGGGTAATTTTTGTAATGTCCACGAATCAAATCTCATCGCATTGCTGAGGGTTGAATTAGGGGAATATTATTTTACTACAACCAACTGCAGGTGCGTTGGTGGATTCGGATCAGATGTATTGAGTGAAACCCCAATGAGTCAAGCGAAGATTGCGCTCACAGGCAAAAACCTCCAGGACGAGCACGTAAGTCTTGGTGAACAAATCTCTACAGCTGCTGGTCCTGTCCTTGGGATGTGTAAGAAGATTTGTGAGTTGATAAAGGCCGCAAATGAAAACGGGTTCCCGGAACAGCATGAACTACGATGGCTGGCAGTCTGACTCCCGAGTCTGCGGATGAATAGGATTACGGACTGCAGAGCAGGCCGGAATAACCGTTACTAAAGCGCAGCGGATTCAAAACGCAGTGAATCGTCTCGGAAAGCCAATCCATGGAGTTGGAAGCCTAGCCAAAGGCACTGTGGTTTAGAGGCCCTACCCATTCAGTCTGCCTGATGGCACAGTCTCAATGCCCCGAAGGGTGGGAAAGCTGCAGTTGCAAATCGGCATCCTTCACTGCCTTGAGCCCGGGGGACGGGCAGGCCGGAGTCGTGGCAATAAACCCACGAACTCCGGCACAGCGCCGTTCAACCAATAGCCCGCTGGGAACCCGAGGCCGCTCGCGCCACCGGCACTCGCGCTTTCACCTCTTGGATGAGGCGCTCGACCGTGAGCCCGTGCCTCTGGCGGAGGTAATCAACGCTGGAGGCGTGCTCGATGAACTGGTCGGGCCAGGCCAAGCGATACACCGGCGTCTGGATAGCGGCCTCGCTGAAGCACTCGAGCACGGCGCTGCCGTAACCGCCCATGGCCACATGGTCTTCGAGAGTGGCCACGATGTCGGCAGCCGCACCAAAGAACCGATGCACTTCGGTGTCGAGCGGTTTGAAGTAGCGAGGGTTGATGACCGCCACATCGAAGCCATCGGCGCGCAGTTTCGCTGCGGCCTGGCGGGCGAGCGTGAGCATGGGCCCAAGTCCGAACAGGGCCACCTTCACCGCACCGGGCTTGTTCTCGAACTGCGAGTCTACCTTGGCCTTGCCGATTTCGATCACGGCGGGCTGGTCCTTAATGGGCACACCCTCGGCGTTGCCGCGCGGGTAGCGAATAGCAACCGGATGCGACTGCAGGGTGGCGGTGAACATCATGTCCTGAAGTTCATCCTCGTCGGCCGGAGCCATGCCGATGATCAGCGGCAGGCAGCGCAAGTAGGAGATGTCGAACAACCCGTGGTGGGTCGGACCGTCGTTGGCGCTCAAGCCGGCACGGTCCATACAGAAGATCACCGGCAGGTCCTGGAGACAGACATCGTGATGGATGCAGTCATAGGCCCGCTGGAGGAAGGTGCTATAAATGGCCACCACCGGATGGAAGCCCATGGTCGCCATGCCGGCGGCGAAGATGACCGCGTGCTCTTCAGCAATGCCGACGTCGTAATACTGGCCGGGCACTGCCTGCTCCAGGATTTTGAGACTGGTACCGCTGGGCATGGCCGCGGTGATGCCGACGACAGATTTGTCCTTCTGGCACAGCTTGACCATCGTCCGTCCGAACACTTCCTGCCACATCGGAGCAGCCCCGTCCTTCGGGGGCGGGGTCTGACCAGTCACTGCGTCATAGGCGCCCAACCCGTGGAATTTCTCCGGGTACTTCAGCGCCGCTTCGTAGCCCTTGCCCTTCTGGGTCAGCACATGGATGACCACAGGCTCATTGCACGTCTTGGCGAACTCTAGGGTACTCACCAACAACGGAATGTTGTGCCCATCGATCGGTCCCAGGTAACGCAAACCGAATTCTTCAAACAACAACGCGCTTCCGTGACCCCCACGGCCATCCGCATCGACCGGGTTATTAGCAGGCTCCAAGACGAGCGAATTGGCGATCCCCTTGAGGGCCTCCTCGGCCTTGGCACCCAGCATGGCCACCTGTTCACCGCGGGGCAACCGCTTGAGCCAGTTGTTGAAATCGCGGGACAACCGGTTGTAGCGGGGGCTGGCCGTGAGTTTACCCAGGTATTCGGCGATGGCACCGACGTTCTTGGCGATGGACCACTCATTGTCATTGAGAATGCCAATGAACTTCTTGGTCGTGCACTTGATGTTGTTGAGTGCCTCGAAACTGATACCGTTGGTCAGGGCCGCATCGCCGAAGATGCAGACGACGTTCTCGTCAGTCTTCTTCTGGTCGCGGGCGGCGCACATGCCCAGGGCGGCCGACAACGCCGTACCGGCATGGCCGGCCCCGTAGCAGTCGTGTTCGCTCTCCGTCCGGAGGGCGAAGCCGTTGAGGCCATCGGTGGTCCGGATGGTCCGGAATCGGTCTTTTCGGCCGGTCAGGATCTTGTGGACATACACCTGGTGACTGACATCCCAGACAAACTTGTCTTTGGGTGTCTCGAAGACCCGGTGCAGGGCGATGGAGAGTTCAACGACGCCGAGGTTGGGGCCTAGGTGCCCGCCACTCTTGGCTAACCCCTGAATCAACTCCTGTCGTACGTCGACGGCCAGTTCAGTCAATTGCTCAGGGGTCAACTTCTTGACGTGCGACGGATGATCCACCATTTCGAGATATCGGCTCATGTTGTTGGGACTACGGACAAAAAACACATTCCTCAGGCAGCGCCCAAGGAGTCTTCTGAAAGTGGTTGGGTCGTCAGTACGCCCTCGAGGCTTTCCTCCAACTTGCGTACTTTAACTTCGGCTTCACTGAGCCGGTCCTGACACAGCTTGGCCAATGCGGCCCCTTCCTCGAAGCGCTGGATCAGCTGATCCAAAGGCAGATCGTCGGACTCCATCGCCTCGACGATGGACTCCAGCTTCTTTAATGACTCTTCGAATGAAGAGCCATTCTCCGCCGTGGGAGCGGATTTGGCAGCCTTTGACACGGCCGGAAAATGCGTCGAAACACCACGCTTTGCCTAGCGGTAATTTAAGATCGGCTTCCGGCAAGCCTCCCAGACACGCCGCGCCACAGGTGCCCTTAGGGTGATTAGGCCGGTTCTTTGGTGTTCCCCTTTGAGGACATAAGGCGTTTGAATCACTGCGTGCTGAGCACGCTACGGATCAAGAATTTGGCGCTGGTAGCGGACCTCACTTTGGAGCTGCAACCAGGCTTCTGCGCTATCACAGGAGAAACCGGGACCGGCAAGTCGGTCATACTCGGGGCGCTGAACCTCGTGCTCGGACGCCGCGCCGATCGGGGTGCCCTTCGATCCGGGGCTGAGTCGTGCACGGTAGAGGCTGTCTTTGATGTGCAGAACTTGCGAGCCCCCCTACCCCGCTTTCTTGAGGAGCGTGGTCTGGAGCCGTGCGAATCTGGGCAACTCGTTCTCAAGCGGACCTTCACAGCGGCGGGCACCAACCGCCAATTCGTCAACGGAAGCCCCACCTCTCTGGCCACTCTGGAAGAGATGGGAGGCTGGCTCATCGATCTCCACGGCCCGCATGACCATCAGTCCCTGCTCCAACCCCGGCTTCAACTCAGCCTAGTGGACGCCTACGGAGGGCTGAATTCCCAACGAGAGTCCTTTGCTGAACAACTGAGCCGGAGGTCGCGCCTTCAACAGGCCAAGGCCGCGCTCATCGTGGACGAGCGCACCTACGCTCAACAAATCGACCTGCTTCGCCATCAGGTCCGGGAGATTTCTGATTCCCGGTTGCGACCCGGTGAGGAGACCGAACTGGAGGCCGAGCACGGTCGGGCCGCAAACGCAGCGCGACTGCTCGAATTATCGCAAACTGCCCTAGCCACCCTCGGTGAGGCAGACGACGCCACCCTCACCAGCCTTGGCACTGTCGGGCGCTCCCTTCAGGACCTCGCACGGATTGATTCCGGTGCTCAATCGCTGCTGGAGATTCAAGTGCAGGCCGCTGGGTTAATCCGGGAATTGCAGAGCGAACTATCCCGCTACGCCGACCGGATCGATCTGGATCCCCAACGGCTCGCTGAACTCGAGGAGCGCCTGAACCTCCTCCAATCGCTCCAGCGGAAGTACGGGGGCTCGGTCGAAGAAGTCATCGCATTTGGTGACGAGGCCCGACAGCGGTTGGAAGCTCTGGAGAGCCGAGACGCCGAATTGGAACGCCTCAACCGCGAACTTCAGGAGCTGGACGAAGAGCTTCGCAAACTTGGCAAGTCTCTCTCGGAACGCCGGCACTCTGTACTGTCGGGTTTGAACCGAGCGGCCGAGGGCGAACTGTCCAGCTTAGGTTTCCGGCAGAGCCGCTTCGAGGCCACTCTCACCCACAATCCGGACCCTGCCCAGGCCACCGAAACCGGGATGGACCGAATGGAATTCCAATTTGCTCCTAATCCAGGCGAGCCCGCCCGCCCCCTGAGGTCCATCGCCTCTAGTGGCGAACTCGCCCGTGTCATGCTGGCCCTCAAGACCGTCTTGGCCGATCAGGATGAAGTCCCGGTGCTGGTCTTCGACGAAGTCGATGCGAATGTCGGAGGCGAGACCGCCCACGCGGTCGGCCAGAAGATGGCGACCATCGCCTCGAAACATCAGGTGCTGTGCATCACGCATCTGGCCCCGGTCGCCGCGGCCGCCACGACCCACTATCAGGTGATCAAGGAAGTCCGCGAGGGTCGCACTGAATCCCTCATCCACACCCTGAATCGAGCTGAGCGCGTGGCTGAACTAGGCCGAATGCTCGGGGGTGGCGCGGCCGCACAGCGGCATGCCCAAGAGCTTTTGGCGCCGCTCTTGCCGCAGCCGGTTTCCTGAAACGCGGCCCCAGAGTTTCCGACCATGTCTCCCATCACCTCGCTGAGCGTCACCCGGTTCAACCTGGCCCTCATCCACTCCTGGGCCATCGCGACCGACGTGCAATTGGGGCGGGTCGCTGGCAAGTCGGAGTATCCGGTCGTGATTGTGGCCTTGAAGGATTCACTGGGCCGCAGCGGAACCGGCGAAGCGTCCCCGTCCAGCCAGTACGGGGAAACTTGGGAAACGGTTGCCCGATTCTTGCAACGGATCGACGCCTCCAGACTTTCCTTCGATCATTTGCCGGCTTCCCGGGCCTATCTCGAATCGTTGCCCGATCCGAGCATGCCGGCGCGCTGCGCGGTGGACATCGCCTTGCTCGATGGCGCCGCCCGGGCCGCTCGATTGCCGCTCCACCAATTCCTCGGACTCGGTTTCCCAGCCAATGGAGCGTGTTCCTCCTTCACCATCGGCCTAGACACTCCAGACCGTATGGAGGCCAAGGCCCGAGAAGCAGCCCGGTATCCGATCTTGAAGATGAAGCTGGGGTCACCCACCGACGCGGCCAACTTGGCGGCCGTACGACGGGCGGCCCCGGGCAAGCTCATCCGGGTGGATGCCAATGCGGCGTGGAAAAACCGTGAAGAGGCCCTAGATCGAATCCTCCACCTCGCCGATGACGGCAATATCGAATTCGTGGAGCAACCCATGCCTCCCGATGCCTCCGAAGCCGATGCTCGCTGGCTGAAAGAACGTTCCCCGCTGCCCTTGGTGGGTGACGAATCGTACCAGGATGCGCGGGATGCCGAGCAGTGTGCACGGTGCTTCCATGGCGTGAATGTGAAGCTGGTTAAGACCGGCGGGGTGACCGCTGCCAAGGAGGCTCTCGAGGCAGCTCGAAAGCTCGGGCTCAAGACGATGCTCGGCTGCATGATCGAGTCTTCGGTGCTCATTAGCGCCGCGGCGCACTTGGCTTCGCTCGCCGATTGGCTCGACCTCGACGGCAACGTTCTCATCTCCAACGATCCCTTCGAGGGGGTTCAGAATTCTGACGGATGTATTACCTTCGAAGGCGCTCCGGAGCCCTTTGGATTGCAGACCCTGCAACGCCCCGGCAGCCACGGGTTCCCTCTCGGACGCGTTTGATCTTTCTGCTGCGATCCGCGGATCGGGCCGAAAATTCAGAGGAATAGACCCAACCCCTCGGCCGGATCTAGTCGGTCAAGCCCCTCGGACTTACAGTCCTTTGCCTCAGCCATCGCGAACGATCTGCCCCACAAAAACAAAACGGGCGGGAATCTCTTTTTGAAGATTCCCGCCCGCTTGAAATAAAACTCTCGGATTCTTAGGCCTGGGCGCCTGCAACCGAAACGCCTCCGACCGGGGCCATCGCACCCATCGCCGGGCGTTTACCCTTGTGCCACCAAACGACCAGCGCACTGGCAATGTATATGGAGGAGTAGGTGCCGGTGATAATACCTACCAGGAAGGTGAAGGCGAAGTCGTTGATGGCGCCGCCACCGAAGACGTACAGGGAGATCGTCGCCAAGAACACCGTTCCCGAGGTGATGATCGTACGGCTGAGGGTTTGGTTCAGCGCCCGATCGATGATCTGGTTGAAGGAACCGGCGGCTCCCATCTTCAAATCTTCACGGATACGATCAAAGATGACGATGGTGTCGTTGATCGAGAAACCGATGATGGTCAGGAGTGCCGCGACGAAGGTGGCATTGAACTGACGCCCCTCACCCACGGTTCCGGTCAGACAGTACCAACCGATGGTCATAAGCACGTCGTGCGCCACCGCAACCACGGCGGCGACGGCGAAGCTGAACTCATAGCGGAAGGCGACATAGACCAAGATGCCGAAGAGCGACAGCAACGAAGCGATGACGCCCGACTTCTGGATCTCCTTGCCGATGGTGGCTCCGACCGAGTCCATGCGGACGCGCTCGAACTTGGACTCCGGAAACGCCTTTTTGAGCACTTCTTCGGCCTTCAGACCAGCATCCTTGGCGGCCGTGATCGACAAATAATCGCGCTTGGTCGATCCAGCGCCTTCGGTCTGGTACTGGATTCGGGTTTCGCCAATGCCGCCCTTGGAAAGGGTCTCGCGAACCTTTTCAGTCTCTACCCGCTGAGAGAAGCGCATTTGCAACTCATCGCCACCGGCGAACTCAATACCGAGCATGTTGTGACCACGAACGAAGACGCCGTAGCCGATGCCCACCACGATGAGCAACCACGAGGCGATGAACGCCGGCTTGGCGAAGTTCAGGAACCGGATGTTGGTACCCTTGATGATGTGTAACATCGGCAGGGACTTGATGATGTCCTTGGCGAGCAGGAAGTCGAAAATCAACCGGGTGACGACCAAGGCCGTAAACATGGAGACGCACAAACCAACGGTGAGTGCCACGCCGAAGCCCTTGATCGGACCCGTGCCCATGATGATCAAGAGCACCGAGGAGATCAGGGTCGTCAAGTTGGAGTCAAAGATGGTCCCGAAGGCCTTGTCATAACCCGAAGAAACGGCACCGCGCACCGACTTGCCGGCGGCCAACTCTTCACGCATGCGCTCGTAAATAAGAACGTTGGCATCCACCGCCATACCGATGGTCAGCACGATGCCAGCGATACCTGGCAAGGTGAAGGTGACATCCAAGGAGCACATGACTCCGAGCATGATCAAGATGTTGAGGAACAGAGCCACGTTGGCGACGAGTCCGGCCGTCAGGTAGTAGACGATCATGAACGCCGCCACACCACCCACGCCCAACAGCGTGGCCATCTTGCCCGATGCGATGGCGTCGGCACCCAGCGAAGGATCCACGCCGCGCTCTTCTTTGACTTCGAGAGGGGCAGCCAACGGGTTCTCCAGCGAAGTGGCCAACTCGAAGGCCTCCTTGTCCGTGAAGGATCCGGTGATCTGACCGTTGCCGCCCAGAATGGCACCATTGATGCGCGGGGCAGAAACCACTTCGCCGTCGAGGATGATCGCCAAGCGCTCACCGATGGCCGCTTGGGTGATCTCACCGAAGAGTTGCGCACCTTCGGGGCGCAGGCTGAAGCTGACATAGGGAGAACCGGTTGCAGGATCATGCCCGACACCCGCTCCCTCGACGTGCTTACCCGAGAGACCGCGCTCGGAAGCCCGCTTGACCAAGATCGGCTGAGGAACGCGTTGACCCGGAGTACCGCTGGGAACCATTTCATACATCCGGACATATCCCGGAGGAACCACGCCACGGGACAATTGACCTTCGCTGTCGGGGTGAACCATGCGGAATTCGAGGAAGGCCGCCTTCTGGATCTGCGCCTTGGCCTGCAGCTTGTCGGACTCGCTCAAGCCCGGAAGCTGTACCAAGATGCGGCCACCGCCGGCCGGGGCGATCACCGGCTCGGACACACCAAAGCGGTCCACACGACGGCGGAGCACCTCGACGGCCTGTTCGGCGATGAAATCGGCATTCATCATGACGCCTGCATTGGTCTGAGCGCGGCTCATGTCCATCTCGAGGAGGAACTGCGTGCCACCCTGCAAATCCAGACCGAGTCGGAATTTGCCAGCAGCCGACCGCTGAACTCGGTTGAGGATCCCTCGGGTCACATCGCGTTCGACCGCAGCATTAATGTAATTGCTCGGGAAGAACGGCCGGATGTCGTTGGTGCTAATCGCTACCAGCAAGTTCGAGTAGGTGATCCCCGGTGTTCGGTCCATGTTGGACGTGTCCAACTGCTGGGCCTTCTTGACGATCTCATCGAACGTCTTGTTGGGGGTCGAGGACTGTTGCTCGAAGGCCTCGATGAGGTTTTTCGAGGTAGGTGGGTAGATCTCGCTCACTGACCAGGCTACGACGAGCAGGATCAGGACGAGTTTCCAGAGATGACTACGGTTCATGAGAAAACGTTTTAGGAGGCCGATGTGCCGGACACCACCTCACCGATGGCAGCCTTGGTGATCTCGAGTTTGGATTCACCCGAGCGAATGGTGACAGAGTTGTCCTTGATGCCCACAACGATGCCGACAATGCCGGACGACGTGGTGACTTTATCGCCCGCCGCTAGCTCGTTGAGCATCTTCGACTGCTCCTTGGCCCGCTTCTGCTGGGGGCGGATGAGCATGACATAAAAAATGATGCCGAAGAACACCATCATGCCAACCTGCATGAACATGGCTTTCTTCTGATCTTCTGGTGAGCCGCCCGCGGCAGGTCCGCCCAGGGCCAGCATGGCGACGTATGAATTGGACAACATGGGTTGCAAAGTAAGGTGGTGAGACTACGGAGGGCTTGAATCTTGGCAAGCGCCCGTTCCATGACTCTTCGTAGGGGGTAAGTTCGTAGGGGGGTAAGGGTTCCCAGCAAAATAACATTTTTCTCACCGGTGGCCGTGAGCCCGTTCTCGGCATTTCCTAAAAAAACCACCAAGCTCGTCTCGTGAAATTGTCGGAACTGCACCTGGGCCAACGCGTCATCCACCCTCAACTCGGTGAGGGAGTGGTCAAAGCCATCAATGAATTTGCCGCTGAGGTTCTCTTTCTGGAGGGTCGAAAACCCATCGAACCAGAAACCAGCGGCCTGACCGCCGCCGAAGCTCAGGCAAGCCTTTCGGGGATGCCTATGCCCCTCGAATCCTTCATCAACCAGGTTGTCGATGCGGCGGTGAATCGGTTGGGGATCGAGCGGCCTGATGGTTCAGTTCACGAATTGGCCGCGCGCTGGAAGACCGGCAAATTGATCCTGCAACCCTCGGACCCGTCCCTGCAGTCCAAGGAGGTGGAGCTGGATTTGTTTTTTCACAAGCTGGTCCTGATGCGCAATCAGCTGCGGATCCTCGAACAGAAGGTCAATTCAAGCGAGGCCCTCACCTCGGCTGAAAAGTTCGACTGCAACAATACATCACCCGCTGCCATGGCTCGATGACCACCTTCAACCTGCTCTTCAAAGACAAAGAATCGAACTTCTGAGAACCAACACACAGAACAGCATTGCTGTTCTTGGCAGGGACTGTCGATCGGTCATGATCGGGTATGACCCCGACTGGTGGAATCCGCCCGCGTCTCGAGCTGCACCCTTCAGTCGGGTTTACTCTCATCGAACTGCTGGTGGTCGTGGCCATCATCGCCATCTTGGCCGGATTGCTCCTACCGACCCTTGGTCAGGCCAAGGAGAGCGCACGTCGCATCCAGTGCACCGGCAATGTGAAGCAATTAAACCTCGCCTGGCAGTTGTACGCCCAGGACAACGGGGATCGGATGGTTCCCAACGGGACGGATGTCGCCGTTCGAACCATCCCTCTATGGGTCGCTGGCAATAGCCATCAAGGCGGCCTGTTCGCTTTCACCAACCGGGTCATGCTGTTGGATCGTCGATATTCAGCCTTCTCCCCCATCATTTCCGACGCGGCAATTTATAAGTGCCCCAGCGACCGCGGTATTGCCGTCGGGCGGCACCAGTTCGTCCGGAGCTATGCACTGAACAGTTACCTAAACAATGTTGCTCCTTCTGGCCCCCTCAGTGCCGCCCATGTCCGCTTCTCGACCCTGGCCGACCTCCAACGAGCAAATCCCTCCAGTCTCCTGACCTTCCTGGATGTTGATTGGCCGAGCCTCTGCATGCCGGAGTTTCGTTTCGAGATGGGGCGTCTCACCTACTTTCATCGACCCGGTTCTTACCATAACCGGAGCGGCGTGCTGGGAATGGCCGACGGACATGTCGAATCGCGTCGTTGGCGCGACCCTGCGCTCCGTCCCAACAACACCAAGAACAACCGCCATGGCACCATCGCCCGCCTCCCGACCGATGTGCAATGGCTTCAAGAGCGGGCCACAATCCCCATCCGCTAGAGCAGTATTTCTTATTTGTATTTATTAATTTATTAGCCTCGTGCCAGCGCTAGCGTTCGAGAGGAAGTTGACCCCGTGAAGTCAGGAGAGGAACGAATACTCTCGGAATACCTCTTCTTTGGTAACATTCTCTCTTGAGGCAAACGGCCGGGGGAAATAATCGTCGACGTCCACGCAAGAGCCGGACGCCGGGTCGGGGGACCCGGCCTACATCACCCACGCACCTCCGAGGTGGGGCGATTTCTAAGAAAGCGCCAATGTCTCGACGAGGCTTGCCATTTTCGGGTTTCCACCAAGACTCTGAAACAGCCATTTCCCTCCTCAACGCACCGACGCCATGCACCTTGCGACGCTCGACTGGATCATCATTGCTTCCACGTTTATCCTCTATCTGGCCATTGGGCTCTTCGTAGGCAGATCAGCGGGCAAAGACTATGAGAGCTATTTTCTCAGCGGACGAACCATGCCGTGGTGGCTCTTGGGAACTTCGATGGTGGCGACAACCTTCGCCACCGACACCCCCAACTTGGTGGCGGGCATCGTACGGCGGGACGGCGTCTTCGGAAACTGGGTCTGGTGGGCCCTGCTGCTGACTGGAACCACTACGGTTTTCCTCTTTGCCAAGCTCTGGCGGCGGAGCGGCATGATGACCGACATCGAGTTCTACGAGCTCCGCTATTCGGGTCGCCAAGCGGCTTTTCTGCGGGGCTTCCGTGCCGTCTATCTGGGCATCTTCTTTAATATCCTGGTCATGGCCAATGTCTCACTGGCGGCCATCAAGATCGGCGGGGTGATGTTCGGCCTCGATCCGGTCATAACCATCGCCGTGGCCTCAGTGGTCACGGTGGCATACAGCATGATCGGTGGACTCACCGGGGTGCTGCTCACCGACTTGGTGCAGTTCATCATCGCGATGGTGGGCGCTATCTGGGCGGCGGTGCATGTCGTGGGACTTCCCCAGGTCGGTGGTTTGGGCAAGCTCCTGTCGGATCCCCGCGTGCAAGCCAAGATGGACATCGTCCCCAATATGGCAACCACACCCCACAATGTGGTCATGGCGGTCTTCTTGATCCCACTCCTGGTGACCTGGTGGAGTGCTTATTACCCAGGGGCCGAACCCGGCGGCGGTGGCTACGTGGCCCAGCGACTCTTGGCGGCTAAAAATGAAAAACACGCACTGGGTGCCTGCCTGTTCTTCAACGTGATGCACTACGCGCTCCGCCCCTGGCCGTGGATCTTGGTGGCACTGGCCTCACTGGTGGTCTTCCCGGATGTGGCTTCGCTTCAAGCCCGCTTCCCGCACCTCGATCCCAAGATTGTTCAAGATGACCTGGCCTATCCGGCCATGCTTACCTTCCTGCCCCAAGGCCTCATGGGCATTATGGTCGCTTCGCTGGCCGCCGCGTACATGAGCACCATGTCCACCCAGGTAAACTACGGGTCATCGATTGTGGTCAGCGACCTCTACCTGCGGTTCATCAACCCCAAAGCCACCGACTCGCAGCAAGTCTGGCTGGGACGGATCGTGACGATGGTGCTGATGTTCGCCTCCTGCTGGTTCGCTCTTCAAATGAAGGACGCCTTGTCCAACTTCAACCTCATGATGCAGATCGGTGCGGGAACGGGATTGGTCCTCATTCTTCGGTGGTTCTGGTGGCGCATCAATGCCGCGGCGGAGATCGCAGCCATGACGCTCTCCTTTGGCATGGCGTTCTTCTGGCACTTTTCGACCATCGGTCACGATATCCCCGCTTGGGAGCAGATGGTGATCGGCGTGGCCGTGACCACTGTCGGTTCGCTGCTGGTCGCGCTGCTATCGGGCCCGACCGAGACAGGGAAACTTCGCGAGTTCTATACTCGGGTGCAGCCCGGCGGAGCGGGATGGAAACCCATCCTAGAACGTGCAGAGCATGAGCGTATCCAGATCCAAGACACCGGACTGAGCAAAGACTCCGACCTCGGTATCGGCATCGTCTGCTCGATTCTCGCTTCGGTTGGCATCTGGGCTCTGATCTTCGCCGGCGGTTGGGCCATTTACGGACGCTGGGGACAGGCGGGCGGGGCATTGGCGGTGACGCTGGTCTGCGCGGCCTTTTTACCCTCCTGCATTGGAAAACTGCGGATCCGCGAGTGAATACAGCCCCGCAATCCTAACGGCCTCCCAAGACCCGCTCAGTAAAACGGCAAACAACGTAGGGTTGGGAGCATCTAAAGTTGCTCCGCCGCCGCCGCGTCCACCATTATGGGTCCGCCGTGATGACTGAATCGGTCCAGTTCATGGCAACCCAAACCCATGGCTGGACTCTCGATGTCGCCCTTGCCGGGCTCCCGTATCGTCCGACACGCCGGCGATTTACTCACATTCATTCTCACCGCGCCCGACGGTCACATTGGCGACGGGTGGCAGGCCCGGCTGCGAACCAATCTGGGGCGGGCAGATCGGGCCCGTGACGAAATCCTTCAATCCCACTTTGAAAAATTGCCCCTGGCCGGTGCGGCCTGGCGGGACTTGCCCTTACAACTCACTCCTGAGGGCCAGTGGTCTGTCACCTTGCCACTGACCGAGGTTGGCTACTTTAAGGCTAAGGCCTACGCGATCGATCCGAAAGGCTTCCAGCACTGGACGGAAGGTCCGGACGTAGGCATTAGCATCCACCCAGCTTGGACACGCACCGCTAACACGGTGTACTGCGCGTTCCCTCGCATGTTTGGCGAATGGTCGAAGCACCGACTCTCCACCGCCGAAGACCACAACACCCCGATCCTGAAAGCGCTCGATGAGGAGGGCTTCACCGTGATCCCTCCCAGCGGGACGCTGCGGTCGCTCATCCAAGAACTGCCG
Source organism: Verrucomicrobiales bacterium (assembly GCA_005805505.1). Classification (GTDB taxonomy): domain Bacteria; phylum Verrucomicrobiota; class Verrucomicrobiia; order Limisphaerales; family UBA9464; genus SXXZ01. The sequence continues at coordinate 32,320 of SYMJ01000025.1, forward strand.
CACATCATCGACCAGCTCGGATGCCGGATCTTGCACCTGCTACCGGTAAGCCCGACACCCACCACGTTCGCTCGGTTCGGGCGCTACGGGTCGCCCTATGCGCTGCAGCACCTGACCCAGATTGATCCAGCGCTGGTCGAGTTTGATCGACGCACCACCGGCGTGGACCAGTTCCGGGAACTGGCAGTCGAGGTACATTCGCGGGGAGCACGACTCATGCTCGACTTGGTCATTAACCACACGGGTTGGGGCAGCGCCGAATGGGAGGAGCATCCGGAGTGGTTCGTTCGCAAGCATGATGGCGAGTTCGAAAGTCCGGGAGCCTGGAACGTGGTCTGGGAAGACCTCGTTGAGATGGATCAACGTCACGTCACTCTGTGGGACTATTTGGCCAATGCCTTCCTCATCTGGTGCCGTCGAGGGGTCGACGGTTTCCGCTGCGACGCCGGATACAAAATACCTCCCCATGTGTGGCAGTTCATTACCGCCAAGGTGCGTCGTGAATTTCCAAATACCGTATTTCTGTTGGAGGGACTGGGCGGACCCTGGGAGGCCACTGAGTCATGCCTCGCCGAGGGCGGGATGCAATGGGCCTATAGCGAACTCTTCCAGAACCACGGATCTTTAGGGATTAGCTCTTATCTAGACCACCACTTCCAAGCCAGTGCCCGTTCTGGAATCTTGGTTCACTACAGCGAGACCCATGACAATTCCCGACTGGCGGCCAATGGCGGTGTGCCGGGCCAACCGGCTACCCCAGAGGGACGTCGTTGGTCGCTCTTCCGCAATAGCCTCGCAGCCCTGACTTCCATCCAAGGCGGCTTCGGGTTCACCGCCGGGGTCGAATGGTGTGCCACCGAGCAAATCAACGTGCACAGCAGCCGCGGCTTGGCTTGGGGATCACCCCATTCGTTGGTCCCCGAACTGTCTGCGTTAAATCGACTCATCAGCAACCACCCGTGCTTCTTCGATGGCGCCTCGTTGCAGCGAATCAGCCAGCCTGAATCTAAGGTGTATGCCCTGCGGCGGGATTCGGCCGAGGGGCTCGATCGCGTCCTCGTGCTGGTGAACACGGAATTCGAGGAGGAGCGCTCCATCGAACTCGATGGGGCTCTCTGGGAGGAGCTCGGGCAACCGACCTTCGATTTAGTGGGTCATCTGCCAGCCCCGCGGTGGCAGGAGTTGGCTCCGTCACCCGGGCATCCAAGTCGCCGAATTCAAATAACTCTCGCCCCCGGAGCCACCCATTGCTTGGCCTCTTCGATCACTCCGCTGGGCCTTTCTGGAGACATCTACCGCGACACCCGTCGGCGTGCCGACTGGGCCGCCGTATGCCGAGGCCGCGTGAGCCGTGGAATCCTCGGCTGTTCATCCAATTGGAAACAGGAGGCCGCCTGGGTCGCCCGCGATCCTGTGGGATTCCTGACCGCTGCGGCGCACGATGGATCCTGTCTGGTGGACACTTCAGAGACCTACCGCCCGGTCATCGTCTGGCAGGTTCAAGATCGCAAACGCATCACACTCGTTCCCCCGGGGCATTGGTTGCTTATCCGCGACACTCACCCGTTCCGCGTCCGAGTTTGTCCTCAACCTCAAGGTCTCGAATACAACGAGGAATCCATCCCCATTGAAGAGGGTCACATCGCTGCGATTCCTCCCCAAAAACACCGAGGAGACGTCCTCCTTGAGCTGGAGCGTTACGCCCCCACCGATCCTCGGATCTGCGCCACCCTACGGTATCTGGATACTGTTCCATCCGATTTACCATCGGTACCCTCAGACCCCCAGAACACCACCGTCTTGTTAACCAACGGCCGAGGTGGAATGGCCCGGCTCTGCCTTGATCTGGGTCGCATCCATTCCAAATACGACTGCCTCCTCGGTGCGAACCTCCACCCGGAGGTGCCTGTCGATCGGCACGTCTTGGCCAAGCGCATCCGCGTCTGGATCAATGCCGATGGATTCATCTCGCCCCTAGACGCCTCGAATTTGGTGACTGTTGAGACTGCAGCCCCCACGCATTGGTGCTTCATCGCTAATGCGGGCGACGGTCGCAGTGTCGAGATCCGGGTCGTGGCCGACATGCTAGAAGGGAAAAACATCACGGTCTTCCAGTTCAACCGACCGGCCATGGCGAGCCACGACTCGCGCTTCGGAAAACCCCTACCCCCCTCGTTCGATGTCCGCCTGGTGGTCCGGGTAGATTTGGAAGACCGCAACTTCCACTGTGAAACTCGCCTGAATCCCGACAGCGAATCCCACTTCATCCGGGCCACACGGATCGTGTCTCCGACCCCGGGTGAGGCCACGCCGGCCGGCACCGCTGAAGGATTTTTCTTCGAACCAGATCCTTGCCGAAGTCTGCGAGTCACCGTCAGCCCAGGGCATTTTCATCCCGCGGTGGAATGGTGCCGGAACATTCCGCATCCGGTGGAATCCAGCCGGGGCATGAATGGTTCTGGCGATGCCTACAGCCCAGGATGGTTTGAGATCCCCCTGAATTCTGGCGATTGCTCCACCCTCACCGTCTCTGCCGAAGCGGCTGAGATTTCCGATGAGGAGGTGTCGCAGTTCATCCGACGACGTCAGGAACTCTTGAAAGGTACGGCCGCCGGCCCCTGGGAACTCCTGCTGCGACGGGCCATCGACAGTTTCGTCGTCCGACGCGCCGATTCAGTCACCGTTATCGCGGGTTATCCATGGTTCCTCGATTGGGGCCGAGATTCGCTCATTGCCGCCCGCGGACTTATCACGGCCGAACGCTTCACTGAAGTGCGCCAGTTGCTCGTCACCTTTGGTCGCTTCGAAGAGGCCGGTACCCTTCCCAATTCCATCCATGGAGAGAACGCCTCCAACCGGGAGACCAGCGATGCGTCGCTCTGGTACGGCATCGTTGTTGAAGAATTGGCCAAAGCCGACCCACAGGGACCGGAATCCGTCTTCGGACTGAGCACCGGCGACCGACAAGGACGGACGGTGCGAGACGTCCTGCGTTCTATCGCTTCAGGCTACCTCGCAGGAACCCCGCAGGGCATCCGCGTCGACCCGGACAGTGCGCTCGTCTGGAGTCCCAGTCACTTCACCTGGATGGACACCAATCATCCTGCCGGAACGCCCCGTCAGGGGTATCCGGTCGAGATCCAAGTGCTGTGGATCCGCCTTCTCCGATTGCTCGATCGCTTGGGGTGCCCTCCGGCTCAGTCCGCCGAGGCCTGGAGCATCTTGGCAACGCGGGCCGAGATTTCCTTCCACCAGCTTTTCTGGATTGAGGAGTTGGGCTGGTTCGCTGATTGCCTCCACGGACACCACGATCAACCCGCCGCGCGTGCGGTGCGCGACAACGCCCTGCGCAGCAACGCGCTCCTGGCTATCGCCCTGGATCTGGTTGATGGGCCCAAGGCCCGACGCACCGTGCAGGCGGCGCAGCGCTACTTAGTGGTCCCGGGAGCGCTTCGATCTCTTGCCCCGTTGCCGGTCCATCCGCCGTTGGCTGTCTGGCACCACGGACAACTCCTAAACCACCCCGACGAACCCTACTGGGGCTCCTACGAAGGGGACGAAGACACGCAGCGCAAACCCGCCTACCACAATGGTACCGCCTGGGTCTGGACCTTCCCAAGTTTCTGCGAAGCGGTCGTGAAGGCTTATGGCAAGAGTCCCGCAGCCATCGAGGCGGCCCGCGCCTACCTCACCAGTGTGGATACCTATTTGCAGCAGGGTTGTGTGGGCCAGTTGCCTGAAATCCTCGATGGCGACGCTCCCCACCTGCCCCGCGGCTGTGATGCTCAGGCCTGGAGCGTCACCGAAGTGCTTCGGGTCTGGCGCTGGCTCAACTGCCTGACGCCCACCACACCCGAGTAATCTGGAGCCCAACGTGCGGGTTCGGGGCGAGCACGCTCCGGGTTCTGAAGATTCTGAAGATCCTAACGATCCTGCGGAGCGAAATATCCGGGCTAAATCCTTCCCGAGGCCCTTGACCCTCTCCTAAGCTTTACCCTGCACATGCGATCGAGCTCGGCATTCGACAAACTTTTGGAGCGGTTAGTAGGAGGCCTGCTGCTTTTCTCGGTGGCGTGGCTCACCTTCTGGTTTGCCGGGGTGAATCCGCGGGAATCGGGTATCGGCTTTGCCGCCATTGGCATGGCCTGGATCGTCTGGACTCTTCGGATGTGGGTCGAACCCACCCATCGCTTTCTAATGCCGCCGGTCACCTGGGCGGTGGCCATCTTTTTCGGCTATGCCGCCTGGAAATGCCATTCTGCCAGCGTGCCCTATTGGGCGCTCCAAGAGGTGTTCCTGATCGGAGTCTATGCCGTGGCCTTCTTTACCAGTCTGCACAACCTCCATCGTCAGGAGACTTCGGGGTGGGTGGTGAATGGCTTTCTGCTTATCGGACTTCTTTCCTCGGCCTACGCCATCGTTCAGTTCACCCAAAATTCGCAGAGAGTCCTCTGGGAGACCCAACCCTTGGTTTACTACAAGCGGTACGGAGCCACCTTCGTCAACCCGAACCACCTCGCTGCGTTCCTGCTCATGCTGATGCCGCTGGGCCTTTCCCACGCCTTTTTGGGTCGGGGAAGTGTCGTGCAACGAATCCTCGCTGGATATGCAGCCCTAGTGATGCTCGGAGGCATTGCTGTGACTATGTCCCGGGGTGGCTGGCTCGGAGCCACCGCCGCCATTGCCGTCTTCTCTCTCTGGCTGCTCCGCCGTCCCCAGTATCGGATCCCAATGGCAGCACTCATGGCGGTGCTCTGCATCGGTTCGGTCACCTTTCTTGCTCAGTCCGAAAAAGCCCGCGCCCGAATCGATGCGCTGACGGCCTCCGGCAAAAAGGACAGCGGACTCTTCCGTGCCTGGATTTGGAAACCCGCTGTTCAAATGTGGTCTGATCATCACTGGCAAGGAGTTGGCCCAGGGCAATTTGACACTCGCTTCCCAGCCTACCGGACACCGACGACACCGCTGAGCCCTCAGCACGTCCACAATGAATACCTCGAGCTGCTGGTCGAGTACGGCATCGCCGGTGCCGGCATCGTTGGTTTGGGTCTCGCCGCCTTCGGATACGGCCTTTACCGCACCTCACGGCATGTCGAACGGGGCTCCTCCGACTTGGGGGTCAAGCAAAGCAACCGCACGGCGTTCTTCGCCGGGAGCGTGGCCGGCCTGAGCGGATTGGCTGTGCATTGTCTCTTCGACTTCAACCTGCATATCCCAGCCATCGCGGTGACGGCTTCGGTGCTTGCCGGCATCCTCGTCTCCAACACCCGATTCGCCACGGAACGGTTCTGGGTCAAGTCCTACCTACCCCTGCGACTGGCGGCCACGGCCGTCATGGGCGGCCTGCTTTTTTGGATGATTCCGCTGGGAGTCAGCGCCGCCCGCGAAGACCTCCACCTCAAGCGCGCTGAGCGTCAACCCAGCGTCGATGAGCGTTTTTTCGAAGAATTGGCCCTGGCAGCAACCTTGGCACCCGGCAATCCCATGACGCCGTATTGGTACGGCGAGGAAAAACGTCGCCTCAGTTGGCAAGGCCTGCCCGGTTGGGAAAAGCAGGCGCAAGAAGCGCTCCGCTGGTTGGAGGCTTCGGCCCGATTGGACCCATACAATGCCCGGACCCGGGTGGCCATGGGGCTTTGCCATCAATGGCTTGGCGATCTGAAGTCGGCTTCCGAAGCCTTCGAGTTGGCACTGAAACTGGGGCCCAACGACGTTGCTGTGCTCAACGCCCTGAGTTGGAACCTGATTGTCCGAGGGGATTCGGACCGGGCCCGGTTGCTGGTGGAGCAGTCGTTGGTGCTCAATCCCTGGGACAATTGGGAAGCGCGCTCCTATGCCCAGCGCCTCAAGCCAACGGCTCCCTGAATCATCGCCAACAACTCCGGAGCATTCCTGATTTCCGTATTGGCATCAGTGCAGCGACAAAACACGCTTGGGTGATGAGTTCGGCTGCCAAGACTGGCGAAAAAAACACCCTCTACCGCGACATCACGGTCCAGAATCGGCAGGGGATCCATGCCCGTCCGTCGGCTTCCTTCGTAAAGCTGGCAAGCCAGTTCAACTGCGAGGTCTTCATCGAAAAGGACGGCGAGACGATCAACGGCAAGAGTATCATGGGCCTGCTCATGCTCGCCGCGGGACCCGGAAGTAAGCTGAGGATCGTTTGCACAGGGTCCGACTGCCAAATCGCACTGACCCAACTGTGTGCGCTGGTCGATGCCAAGTTCGGCGAGGACTAACCCTTTCTCCTCGAAACTCTAACTCCGCAGCCTTCAACACCCTTGTCCGACTTCAAAATCCAGTATGTCGCCAATCTGGCCCGTTTGGCGCTCACTCCCGATGAGGAAGAACGCCTGAGTGGCCAACTGAACAACATCCTGGGCTACATCGAGAAGCTCAAGGAAGTGGATGTCTCCCAAGTGGAACCCACGGCTCATGCATTTCCGCTGGTCAATGTGATGCGGCCGGATGTCGTGACCGGCTCGCTGCCTCATGACGAAGCTCTGCGTAATGCCCCCTCCAAGGCGGGTGGTTTATTCGTTGTCCCCAAGGTGGTCGAATAGTGGGGTTTCAGGTTCGTGGCAGCCAAGGTCCGTGGCAGCCAAGGTCCGTGGCAGCCAATTGCTGGCGACGACTGGATGAGACGACCCTGGCCCGAATCGGCACCAACGACTTCAGTTTCCTTGCCTCGCAGCCCGGGTCCTTCCATCGTCGCTCATGGCAGACGCGAGCGCAGCCCACGAGGTCGATTCAGAGTTCTACCAACCGGCCTCCCGGTTCTTCCCATCCCACGGCAATACGGCCCTCACCTACGACGACGTCACGCTGGCTACCCTCTACACAGAGATTCTCCCCAAGGAGAGCCAGATAGATACCCGACTGGCCGAGGGGCTTCATCTCAACATCCCGCTGGTGTCCTCCGACATGGACACCGTCACC